>CAIVAS010000142.1 GCA_903903975.1 uncultured Burkholderiales bacterium | reverse complement strand
GACTGTCTAACATCTGATTCCACCTGCGCTCTCGAGGGGTGTTCGATCGCGGAACACCTGATTCAATCTGCGCCCCGAGGGTGTTCGACCGTCGAACACCTGATCCAGGCTGGGCCCTGGGGATGCTTGACTGTCTAACATCTGATTCCACCTGAGCTCTCGAGGGGTGTTCGACCGTCGAACACCTGTTCCAATCTCTGCCCGAGGGGGTGTTCGACCGTCGAACACCTGATCCAGGCTGAGCTCGGGGGTGTTCGACCGTCGAACACCTGATCTAGTTGATATCCAAAAAATACTGAATAGCTTGTGCCAGCGCCTTGCGTTTTGACTCTGGAAGCGCGTTCGCCGCGAAACGCAGGACAGTCCTGCCCTTCGAATCGGACGTCAGCCGCGCAGCAACCTTACCGTCCTTAGAGATGGTCAATTCCTCGGCAGACGTAGCACTAGAGTCCGAATCCGAAATTCCAACCAACTGGGCCAAAATCGCCGCCGGACCCATTGTCCCGCGCGCCCTGGCAATAGCGCGCGCTCGAACCAGTGTTCCCTCAAGATCCTTTTGCACGGCCTCTGTCAAAGGCGCAGCCCAACGAAACTGGATGTCGAGTGGGCTCTGAAACGCGGCAACCACGTCATCGGGCAATCGCGCGAGGGAGACGCTTTGAGATACAACAGAAAGACTCACGCTCAACTCTTCAGACAGACGGCGCATAGAGCTATAAAGCCGTTCATCCAACGCCGTCCGATACATCACGCCTTGCTCCCAAGCCGATAGATTTTTACGGTTGCGGTTCTCTCGCTCCATCTCCGCAAAAAGCTGCTGATCGCTCAGCTCAGCAACAATAGCGGCAACCGGTATACCAAGCTCAAGACAGGCCCGATGGCGACGATGTCCAAAGACAATCTCAAACTCTGCTTTGGCTGCGGCGCCCTGCCCTAACCTGCGTACCTTGATCGGTTGCACATTACGGCCAGCCGACTCAATTTCTTCTCGCAACTGTGTGAACTCGGGGGTCTCAAAAGACAATTCATGGCGGTTTGCAAACCGACTCGGCTTGATTCGAGCCGGGTCGATTAACTCGACGACGACTGCATCATCAAACCGCGCAAGCTTGTTCTTTAAATCATCGTTTTCGGATTTGAGCTCACGCTCACGCCCGAAAGCCGCTGTCAAAACCCCTACACCGGTTCGTGGCTTACCAGGCGCAACCGGCGTTACTTCAGACTCATCAACTTCATCGAAATTCAGACTCTTCGCACGATCCTGAAGCTTGCTCATGGGGCCACCTCATTGAGTTGGGCTAATTGGCGCATCCATGCGCCGACCACTTGTGATTCGACTGCGTCCATTAGCTGGTCATAGGCATCCAGAGCACGCTTGATGGTGCGCGAACTGGCTGAACCAGGCTTCATGTCGTAAACACTGCCGAACTCTGCCGAGGCTGAGGCCGCAGTCGAAGTCTTTGGAATTTCGATTGGCAAGACCTTCGAGCCGTAAGCTGCACTGATCCATTCCTTGACGACGCTTGTTGCGATGTCGCTCGAATCAACTTTGGCCAGCAGCACGTCGATAAAATCGAAGCGCTTAGGAATGTCCCGTGCATCGAGCTGACTGGTCAGGTCATAGAAGAGATCCCAGAACTGCACGCTCGAGGCAAAGTCGAGTGCGTTCGGGGGCAGGGGGGTAATGATCCCGTTGCACGCCATGATCGCGTTGATGGTCACGTACGACAGGGAAGGGGGGGTGTCCAGGATGATGATGTCGTACTCCTGGCGAGCCTTTTCGATCCCGTTGTGGAGCACGTTCCAAAACTTGAACGAGCCGCCCTCGGAACGTTGGCGAGCTGGCAAAGCGAACTCCGCGCTAAACAGTGAAGAAGTCGCGGGAACCAAGTCGATGCCGTTCCAGTACGTGCCGCGAATCGCGTATTCGATACTTTCCTCATCGCCCAGGCAAAGCGGCAGGATCGTCTGATCATTGTCGACCTCGCTATCAGGAAGAATCCCAAAGAGCGTAGTGAGACTGCCTTGTGGATCGCAATCGATTACCAGCACGCGGTGTCCACGCAAACTCAGACCCTGTGCCAGCGTGAGTGCTGTCGTTGTCTTGGAGACGCCACCTTTGAAGTTGGCAATCGCAATGGCCACGGCTTCAGCACTTGCTGGCCGCATGAAGGTCGGTCGCAATTCGCGCGCCCAGACCCTTGCCTCAGCCAGCGTAAACTCACGCCTGGTTCCAGCGCTGTTCATGCCACCCGCGGGCAGCGTTCCCTTCTTTGAGCGGTAGTCAACCTGCCGAGGCTCAAGACCGACAAGGCTGGCAAGTTGAACCGGTGTGAAGACTGGGGGCTCCTTTGCGACGGTTGGCGCGAGCATTGTCTTGCGAACCTTGGCCAGGATCTTCTTGGCCCGTTCTGCTTGTTGCCCGATATCTGCGATCGCAATTTGCTCTCGACCATCGACCAGAATATTGTCCACAGCGACTCCAAAACGACAGATGCTGTGATTGTACGTTTTTTGCGTTGATTACGAAGAAATCTACAAGTCTGTGTTGGGCACCGAACCAAAGCCACACTTGCCGGACGCCCTGGGGTTGATTGGGAATGTGGATAAGTCGTTCCTTTGATCTTTTCTATCCTTCAAGACTTCAAGAGATTTACGACTGCGAAACTTGATACTGAACAGCGACTTACGGCGGTTACTGTCCAGCTAGTCTGGCAATACTGTCCGGCAAGTGTGGCGATAGCGTCCGTTGACCGTGGCTATGTTGTCCGCCAAGTGTGCCCAACGTCCGGTAACTGGGACACCCTCTATCAACAGATGCTCAAACAGAAGGGTCGCGCGAGGTGTCCGGCAAGTGTGGCTTGTCCACGCTTAGCTGTCCAACCGATGCGTGTAGGCCAGCAGCTAAAAGAATAGGCCCTTGAACCACTCGGTAGGGTGTCCGGGATCTGTGCCGTCCGAGGCGCGTGGACGTACAATGCTGCCATGGCATCGCTTCCGAATCCGTCGTCAATAGAGGGCAGGGCTGCTTCGTCCAAACCAGTTGGGACGCTTAGTAAGTCGGTCTTTGCATTGGCAATTGAGCCGCTCACGATGTCGCTGACGGTGACGGGCCGCAAAGCTTACGACGTGATGCTCTGGCTTGCGCAAAAGGGCGTGCCAGCGGCTGATGGCGGGTACTCAAGCCCTGTGAGTGCGATTTTGCGCGGCTACGGATCTTCGACCAAGGCATCCGAGCGGGTACAGCGCTACATCGAGCAGATGGTCCAGACAACTGTGCTGTGGCGCCCCCTAGCTGCAAGCGAGCAAGGAACGCTCGTCTTGGAGGGCTTTGAGGGCACTGCACCGGATGTGATTAGCGACGAGGCGAGAACCTTTCCCTTGCTGGCTGAGGCGCGTCTTTACATTCGCAGTGGCGAAGCATGGTGCACCTGGTACTACCCGCCATCGATCAAGGAGCAGCTCATCAGTCCCGAGCGCTGGGCCCAGCTCGAGCTGAATTCGATCGCAAAGCTGTCGACCTATACCGCGGTGGCGCTCTATGAGATCTGTGCCCGCTACAAGGACAGCCCCGGCGGTCTGACCTCGCGCCATGAACCCGGGTTTTGGACCAGTGTTCTGCGTGAGGGAGGAGGGATCAAACCGCGCGAGTTTCGCAAGTTCAAGAACGAGCTGCTGATGCCAGCTATCGCGGACATCAATATGCAAACGGAGATAACCGTCGAGCTTGTCGAACATCGTGAGCATGGCACGCTTGTTTCTGTCCAATTCAGGGTGGCAAGAACGCCGCGTTCGCCAATCGAAAACGCACCGCAACCCGCAGACGTCACACTCGTTATGCAGGCAGCCCGGGTTGGTATTGCTGAGGCCGAAATCGACGCTTTGCTGCAAAAATTTGATGAACAGAAGATCGAACAATCGCTGGGCGCCATGGAGTCGTACATCAATGACCCGAGTGCCAAGCCGATCATCAACCGAGCTGCCTATCTCAAGACAATCCTGGCCAATAGCCAGCCGGAGCGTGTCGCGCCAAAGCGCGCTTCAAAACCCAACCTCTCAGGTATCGCGCCGGAGATAAGCGTTCAGATGGAAGCGCAGTCTGCGCGCGTCTTGGACCAGGTTCGCGAGCAGCGGGAAGAAACCGAGCAGTTGATTCGCGCATGGAAGACCGATCGTCTAAAACGAGTGCGCGCGGAGTTTTCAGCGCTGAGCGATCAAGAAAAAGCGAGCTGGGTCGAGCAGACACAGCAGGCCACGCCAGCGGCGTTGCTGACCGTGCAGATTCGAAAGCGTTTTGCCGAGCGCGCCTGGGACTCGCCCTTGATTACGCAGATGGTGCTCGACCTTTTTGCGCAAGCGGTCTACGGAAAGAACTGGGCGCAACCCGGTGAGATCGATTTGGCAATGTTCGCGGCGCACCGCGCGCCGGGGCAGGGTAGGGCGGATGTTGAAGGTTGAGAAGGGTGGGCCCAGCACCTTTTGATTGGTCTTGTGATCAAGTTTCAAGGCGATCAGATGTTTGAGCACATCGATGTTTTTGCTATTCGGAGGTAAGCGTCCGGTAAACCCATCTTCCCTCGGGCTAAGTGCGCAAGGATGATCGTGTCCACTCAATTTGGCGTGGACACGTGGACACTATCGAAGATGCCGCTTTACCTGGTCGTCCGCGACGTCGGTCGTACAGCGCGGAATTCAGGACGCAAGTGGTTCAGGCATGTCAGGGTCCGGGCGTTTCCATAGATTACAGCCTTGGTAGGTGGGCTGCGCTCGTGCGCTTCGTTGACGATGGTGATCTGCCGATCGACAACAACCATATCGAGAACCGGATCCGGCCGATCGCGCTTGGCCGATCGAACTGGTTGTTCGCGGGATCGCTACGCGGTGGCCAGCGTGCGGCCGCTGCGATGAGCCTGATCCAATCGGCCAAGCTCAACGGGCATGACCCGTATCAATACCTGCGCGACATCCTGGAGCGTGTGCCAACACACCCGGCCAGCCGCATCGAAGAGCTGCTGCCGCATCGCTGGACGCAGATCGCCGCCGACTGACATCGTTGCGGTCAGCGGACAAGATGACTTGCCCACTCGCTTACTGAACAAGTAGGATTTCATGCGGCAGCCAGTTGTTCTCGGCAGTGCGCAAAGCCCGATGACCTGGTGCCGTGCAGCACGCCAATCATCATGGCATCCAGGCAATGATTCATCGACGAGTGGTTTTCCAAGTCACCAACGCTGCATCGAAAACGCTTGCCGCGCTGATCGCAAGCTTTGCGAGCCTGTGGCCATCGCTTGCCGGTGGGGTGGAGAAAGTCCCGCCCGTGCTGTTCTATAACGCCCGGATATTCACCGCGGAACCCACAGCGCCCTATGCCAACGCCGTGGCCATTCAGGGCGGACGCATTGTTGCAGTTGGAACGCATGCATCAGTACAGAGAAGAGTCGGCACTTCTGCCCGACGTATCGATCTTGGCGGCCGATTTCTCATGCCAGGAATGATTGATGCCCATGCGCACCCGATCGGCAGTCAGATGGTGGTCGGGGGCGGTAGCAATCTGGTCCTCGCGCACTACGACCGAAAGACCTATTCCTTGACCGATCTCGTCAGTTTCGTCGGGAAGACGGTTGATACCGGCAACAGCATGATGGGCGACACGGTCGTGGTGAACGGGATCGACCCAGTCCATTGGGCTCATTCGACTGACATCGATCGCGAACTGAGCTCAGGACGTTTTTCAAGCACTCCCGTCATCCTGTTCGGGTCGGATGGTCATACTGCGTGGGCGAACAAGGCAGCGCGTACACGTGCCGGAATGAGCGCCAACTACGTGCGCACACTGCCAGCACAGGAGCAGGCCTTCTTCGGAATGGACTCGGCGGGCAACCCCAACGGCTTCGTTGTTGATGGTGGCCTCACTCGACTGCGAGCAAGCGTTCCCAGGCCATCGGTCGAATCGCAGCTGAACTTTGGAAGAGCCGGTGTCAAACACCTCAATTCACTTGGCGTCACCGGTTGGCTTGATGCGGCTGCTGCAGGCGCCGTCGGCGGCGGTATTCCACTGTCACTTGAAGACCAGGGCGTGCTGCCTGTTTACAGGGAACTCGCCCGCAGAGATGAATTGACAGCCCATGTTGCAGCCTTTCCGGTTATTCGGCCGAATGACGGTCATCAGCAACTCGGCGTCGTTGAGAAGTTGCGGCGTGAGTATGCTGGAGTGAAAAACCTGACCATCCCCGGTTTCAAGGTGTTTGCAGATGGCGTCGTCGAATTTCCTGCTCAGACGGCAGCACTGACGAAGCCTTATCTGAATACGGGTCATTCCGCGCCCGTCTTGTTCGAACGGGAGAAGTTCAAGGATCTGGTGGTCGAAGCTGACCGACGTCACCTGACATTGCACATCCACGCCATCGGCAATCTCGCGGTCAAGCAATCACTGGATGCCATCGGCGCTGCACGCCAGGCCAATCCGGGCGGGACGCTGCCGCACACGCTGACCCATCTCGAATTCGTGGACGATGACGATCTTTCGCGATTTGCGCTTTATCGGGTGAATGCTGTCTTGCAACTGCTCTGGGCGTTGGCGGATCCAAGCACGATCGAGCAAGTAAAACCTTACGTCGACCCATCGATCTATTCGAGGATTTACCCTGCACGGTCCTTGCTGGAAGCCGGTGCAAACGTTGCCGGAGCGAGCGACTGGCCCGTCAGTTCGCCCAATCCCTTCGAGGCGATGTATCAGGCCGAGACTCGCGTCGGCCCACAGGGCGTGCTGACCCCAGAGCAACGGATGCCCAGGATAGCCATGCTCTTTGCCTATACTCGCAATGCGGCAGTGGTACTCGGCCGACAGCAAGACATCGGCTCGATCACGGTCGGCAAGCGCGCGGACCTGGTGTTGGTCGACCGCGATGTGCTCACCGTTCCGAGCGAAGAGTTGAGGGACGCCAAGGTGCTTTGGACGATGTTCGGCGGAAAAGTCGTTCATGGAATCCAACCTTGAGGGCTGGACGGCTAATCAAGCTACTCACCGCCAGCGGCGGGCTGGGATCGTGATGCGCTGAGTTTTCATATGGTTTTGTCACCCCGGTACATTCGGAGGCTAAATGCCCGGCGATGACCCCATCCGGCTGACGCTCACTTTCACTAGGGAGACCGATTTAGCGCTGCGGGCCTATGTTGGCGCCCAAGGCGTGCGCACGGGCGCCATGTCGAAATTCATTGAGGAGGCTGTCCGCTGGCGAATATTTGATCGGACACTTCAAGCCGTAAAGGCATCAAACGTCGATGTTGAATTCGTCGACCTTAATGCTGCAATAGACGAGTCTTGCGCGGCTGTGCGCAATGAAATGTGGCCAACCGAACCGTCGGTTTCGAACCGCTGATACTCGTCATCGTTGGCACGAACTCTCCAAGTTGTGCGTTGACGATGAGTAGAGCTGAGCCAATGCGCTAAGCCGAAGCGAGCAGCTTGTATTGCACTGGCGACTCCTCGAATGCGTTGGTGTTCTTCAGGCTTGCGATTAGCGAAGGCAAATCTGTATAGCTGAAGCCGGCGCACCATTGCACCGCGAATGTGAGTGCCTTAATGAATCCGTCAGGCTCGTTGGCCCGAGTCAATGCACGCTGGCAGTCCACGTATTGAGGGTGAAAGAGTGTCGGGATGATGATTCGGCACAGCCCCAGTCTCGAAAGTTCAGCGTTCATGATCAGCCGCGACAGGCGACCATTGCCATCATCGAATGGGTGTATTTCTGAGACGAGGAAGGCGTAGTAGATGGCTCGAGCCAGACCTTCGGGTACGCTCAGAGCCAGTTTGGAACCTTCCTGTAGGGTGCCGCGAACCAGGGCCGGCAAGACGAACTCGATCGTCCCAGCAAAGTTTGGGTCTGTCTTGAGCTCGCCTGGATTGGCCTCCGGGCGTCGTTCAAGCATCGTCCGGTGCCGCTCTTGCAATCCGGCAACAAATGCTGCGTCTGGCGGGGGCACGCTGTCGCGAGTGCCGGCGCGCATCGCCTGATTGAACACGCCCAGTACGTCGTGTGAATCCTTGGGGCGCCCTGGGATGATGGCGTTGCGAAGCACGATGCCTTCGGCCTCTTCGATGGAGAACTTTGTACCTTCCACATAGTTGGAGAAGTACGACTCGATTAACGCGAAATGGACCTTCGCGTCTCCCCCGGGTGCTACGTCACTTATCGTCGGTAAAACGGCACTTCGCAGAGCTGTGGCAAGCAATTCGAAGCGTGCCATCCGCTCAGAATCCTCTGGTGTGCCTCGTGCGACGAGCTTTCCTTGCCTGGTGCGCAGTCGGCCCTTTTTGTGAGTATTCAGCAGGAGTCCGATGGTGCCGTTGAGGTCGTCGAAGGCCTTTTCCATTCCGAGGACTGGGGCAAGGGCTCTAGCGGCGTCGCGGACCTGATTTAGCACGACTTCACCGGACGCATTGAGGATGTCCACGAGCCTTTCTTCCACGAACGCTTTGCCAGCTCGCGTGGCGCGAGCTGTTGAGACGCGACCCAGATTTTCCAGCAAGGCTCTTTGTCGCGATGACCAGTAAAGGCCGGTGGTGCCAAGAGGTAAGTCGCCTGGTTGCGGTGGCGCGCCCTTGAGTAATACGAAGTCCACGCCTGGTAGCTTGATGGTCCGGTTGAAGCGGGTAGGGTGGCTCAGCGTGACGTAGCCCTCATGCGTAAGTCCGCGAGCGATCGCACTAATGTGCGACACCACAGCGCCAGGGACGAGGTGGCCTGCGAGAGGTTGCCAGTTGCGACGGACCCTTGAGCGGATGTCCTCCTCAGAGCCGGACAAGGCGTAGATGCCGGGCGCGATGCGCTGAAGCTCGCCGGCCTGGGCGCGACGCTGAAGCTGGCGAGCCAACGCGGCGTCTTTGTCTGCGAAGTAGACCTCGGCGGTTGACTGTCCGGAAGACGCTAAGGAAGGCATTTACTCTTGCTCGAATGTCGAAAATCGGCTAATTTTGATGCGTATTTGTCGCAATACGACTAAATATAATGTCTGGTGGAAAGAGTAGCTTGCGTCGCGCTTGAGCTAACTAGCCCAAGCAAAGAAACATATCAGTCGCGATATGGCTAAAAAAACCAAGTATTGTCGTAATGCTACTAGTTAATCGTAGCTTTCGAGCTGGAGAGCCCCGCAGGAGCTGCCGTTTGCGCGTACCTACCTCAATCCAGACCGGGCGAGTCCAGGTTTCATCTGGGCCAGGTTGGGGAACACGATGCGCGCCTGACTCGAGGTCGGACGTCGGCTTCGGATCTTCAACTTCGCGGTGTGGCACTGGCCGGGCTCGAAGTAGAAATCCTCGCGGTCACAAGCCTTGCGCCACACACATCCCATGAATGCGGCCGTATGCCGTGCGCGGCTCGTGTTCCGCGCCAAAGAGGCATCCCCTTCGCCGGTCTCGCCTTCATTGATTCGGGCGAGACCAACCAAGGTCAGCAATGTGACGCATAGCGGGCCATCGCCTGGCGATTCCCTATGGCTTGTCCCGGCCAATTCCGGTCATCCGATCAGTCGGCAAATCCACGTGCGGATGACTGGTTTCAAAGTACAGCCGCCATCGGACGACGGGCGCTCAAGCGCGCCCATTAGCGTGAGTGTGTTGCCTGAAATTATCCTACTTGAATAGAACAGCGAGTGATACTAAAATAGGACTTTCGATAGACAGGAGGCGACAATGCTACAGACCCTGCGCAAAGCTGGCGGCTCGCTGGTTATGACCGTGCCCAAGGCATTTGTTGACCAAAATGGCTTGAGCGAGGGCTCCCAGGTTGAACTTCATCTCGTTGGGAAGAAGATGACTGTCGAGGCGCCGACCAGGCCGCGCTACAAGCTGGCCGACCTGATGGCCGAAATGCCGCAGGGACTACCGAGTGTCGAAG
>CAIVAS010000141.1 GCA_903903975.1 uncultured Burkholderiales bacterium | reverse complement strand
TGCCGAGCCGGCGCGGGTCGAGGCGCTGATCCGAATCGAGGGTCAGCCGGTGCTCGATGCCGCCCGCGCAGGCGGCCGAGGCGTGGTGATCCTGACCCCGCATATCGGCTCGTTCGAAGCGGCCGCACGTGGGGCGGCCCGCAGCGGTCCGATTACAGTGCTCTACAAGCCGCCCCGGATCGAGGCGGTCAGACATCTGGTCGAGACCGGCCGAAAGGCGCCTGGCCTGGTGCCGGTGCCGGCGAGTGGCGCCGGGGTACGTGGCCTGTTGCGGGCCCTGCGCCGGCACGAGTGCATCGGCATCCTGCCCGATCAGGTGCCCACCGACGGCGACGGTGTCTGGGCGCCGTTTTTCGGCCGCCCGGCCTACACCATGACCTTGCCGCAGCGTCTGGCCAGGCTGACCGGCGCACCGGTCCTGATTGCCCACGGTGAGCGGCTGGCGCCGGGCAAGGGCTGGGTGGTGAGATTCGAGGCGCTGGAGGGCGACCCAAGCCCCGAGGCAGTCAATCGCGCGATGGAGGCACTGATCCGGCGGGTACCCGACCAGTATTTCTGGGGCTACAACCGATACAAGGACGCACCGCGTTCGGGGGCGCCGCCGGCGGCCGCAGACCGGGATCCGTCATGAGCGATCCGACCGCCCGGGCGTCACTCCCCGAGGCACCCCGACCGGATGTGCCAATGCCGCCGGGGCATCTGCTCCTGAAAGGTCTGCTGCGGGTCCTGAGGGGGATGTCGCTGCTGCCCCTGAGCGTGCTGCGCCCGCTGGGCAGCGGGCTGGGCACGCTGGTGTGGTGGCTGGCAGTCCCGAGGCGGCGGGTCACGCTGATCAATCTGCGGCTGTGCTTTCCGCAGTGGAGCGAGCGCGAATGCCGAAGGGTGGGGCGCGAACACTTCCAGTGGTTCACCCGCAGCATTCTCGAGCGCTTCATCATGTGGTACGGCAAGGCCGAGCGCATCCGGCGGCTGGTGAGCATCGAAAACGAGGCGATTTTGCGCGAGTATCTGGGCCGTCCGGTGATCATCCTCGCGCCGCACTTTGTCGGGCTCGACGCCGGCGGCACGCGCCTGTCGATGGAATCCGGGTTCGTGACCATGTATCAGCGCCAGAAAAATCCGGTGCTCGATGCGGCGATGCTGGCCGCCCGCCAGCGCTTTTCGGACGGCGTGGTGCTGTCGCGCCAGCAGGGTGTGCGCTCGGCTGTCCGGCTGATCCGGCAGGGGCTGCCCTTTTACTACTTGCCCGACCTTGATCTGGGTGCCCGCGATGCGATCTTCGTGCCCTTTTTCGGCGTGCCGGCGGCCACCGTGACCGCGACCGCGCGGCTGGCCGCCATGACCGGCGCGGTCGTGCTGCCCTTCGTGATCCATATGACCCCGGATGGCTATGTGGGCCGCTTCTATCCGCCCTGGCAGGACTTTCCGGGCGACGATATCGAAGCCGCCACCCGGCGCATGAATGCCTTCATCGAGGACCGTGTTCGTGAAGCGCCGGCCCAGTATCTCTGGTCGCATAAGCGCTTCAAGACACGCCCGCCGGGTGAGCCTTCGTTTTACGCAGACTAAGCCTGATCGGCCGTTCCTGCGCGGCGTCGGACTGTCGGGCGATTGAGCGATAATCCGGTGATGAAGCTCAAGTTCACCAAGATGCAGGGCGCGGGCAACGATTTTGTGATGCTCGACGGCGTGCGCCAGAAAATTGATCTCACGCACAAGCAGTGGCGTCGGCTGGCTGATCGGCACTTTGGTGTAGGCGCAGACCAGTTGCTGCTGGTCGAAGCATCCGATGGGCCGGATGTCGACTTCGTTTATCGCATCTTCAACGCCGACGGCGCTGAGGTCGAACAGTGCGGCAACGGTGCGCGCTGTTTCGTGCGCTTTGTGCGTGATCAGGGCCTCACCGAGGCGCGCTCGATCCGCGTTCGCACGCAGGCCGGCGTCATCGTGCCGTGCCTGGAAGACGACGGGCGGGTCACCGTCGACATGGGCGCGCCGGTGCTCGAGCCTTCGCGTGTGCCCTTCGATACCGCGGGTCTCACGCCGGTTGCGCAAGGCTTAGATCAGCTCTGGCCGCTGGCCCTGCCCGGCGCGCAGCGCCTGATGTCGGTGGTCTCGATGGGCAATCCGCATGCGGTGCAGGTGGTGGCCGATGTCGACACCGCGCCGGTCGAAAGCGAAGGTCCGCTGATCGAGTCGCATCCGCGATTTGCACGTCGAGTCAATGCCGGTTTCATGCAGGTGGTGTCGCCGAGCCGGATCAGGCTGCGTGTCTTCGAGCGCGGTTCGGGCGAGACCCTGGCCTGCGGCAGTGGCGCCTGCGCGGCGGTGGTGGCCGGCATCCGGCGCGGACTGCTTGCGCCGCGGGTCGATGTCGTCACCCGCGGTGGGCTGCTCACGATCGAATGGCAGGGCGCGAATGTGATGATGACCGGGCCCGCCGAATCGGTTTTCAGCGGCGAAATTGATCTCGACGCTGCCATGGCAGCGTCGTCCTGATGTTGCTGCCATGGCAGCGTCGTCCTGATGTTGCTGCCATGGCAGCGTCGTCCTGATGTTGCTGCCATGGCAGCGTCGTCCTGATCGCTTGTCCCGTCTTCTTTCATTGGCATCACCTCTCTTGGAAACACCGACATGACAAGCCCGATCAGCGGCGACACGGTTGCCCAGTACCTGCGCGATAACCCGAGTTTTTTCGATATCCATGCCGAGTTGCTGGCGTCGGTGACCGTGCCGCATCCGCATGGCGGAAGGGCGGTCTCGCTGGTCGAGCGGCAGGTCGATGTGCTGCGCGAAAAGCACAAGGTGCTCGAGATGCGGCTGGCCGATCTGATGCGCATCGGTCGCGAAAACGATGCGATCGGTGAGCGCCTGCAGCGCTGGACGCGGGATCTGCTGCGTGAGCGCGATCTGCGCCGTCTTCCCGCGATCGTGACCGACGGGCTGGCTGAGGGCTTCTCGGTGCCGCAGGTGGCGCTGCGTCTGTGGCGGCTGCCCGAGGCGTACCAGTCGCTCGCCTGTGCCGCCGAGGTGCCGGCGGCAACCCACACCCGGATCGACGAGCTTCGTCAGCCCTACTGCGGCCTGAATGCCGACGTGCCCGAGGCGTCCTGGCTGGCCGCCGGTGGTTCGCAGACCCGCTCGCTCGCGCTGCTGCCGATGCGGGTAGGCGCCGCCCCCGAATCCTTCGGATTGCTGGTGCTCGGCTCGCCCGATCCGGCACGTTTCCAGGCCTCGATGGGCACGGCCTATCTCGAGCGGATCGCCGAAACCGCCAGCGCCGCCCTGTCTCGCCTGCTCGCATGAGCGCAGCGTCGAGGTCGCCTGCGCAGGCCATCGACGCTTATCTGCTTCGTCTTCAGACCGAGCGCGGCTGTTCGCCGAGAACGCTCGATGGCTATCGGCGCGAGCTAACAGTGCTTGCCGGCCTGGTCGGCGCTCGCGCATGGACCGAGATCGTCGAACCCGATGTGCGCCGCTGGGTCGCTG
>CAIVAS010000140.1 GCA_903903975.1 uncultured Burkholderiales bacterium | reverse complement strand
TGGGAGCAGATCTTCCTGAAAGCCGGCATCCCGGTGGGCGCGGTCAACAACATCGGCCAGGTGGTCGACCATCCGCAGGTGGCCGCGCGCAAGGCGCTGATCACCATGGACCATCCGCGCTCGGGCAAGGTCATGATGGCCAATGTGCCGGTGCGTCTGAGCAAGACCCCGGGCTCGGTGCGCACACCGGCCCCGGCGCTTGGCGAACACACCGGCGAGATCCTGCAGGAACTGCTCGGATTGTCGGGGGCCGAGGTGGCCCGACTGGCGGCTGCCGGCGTCGTCGTGACGGCTTAGGTCGAAGGCCGCAAGACCAAGGTCATCCTGGGACATCAGCTTTTCAAAATGGCGTTATGATCCACGAATAACTCCTCTTACTTGGTAAGAGGAGTTATTCGTGGAGGAAGCCATGACAGCTGTCACTGTCTCTGACAAGGGCCAGGTAGTCATCCCGGCCGGGATTCGCAAGCAGCTTGGCATTACGCCGGGCTCGCGCCTGGACTTCCGGATAGAAGGCCAGAGCATTCGGGCCGAGATTGTCCGAACGGTGCTGCCGACAAAGCTCGAAGATGGCTACGGCATGCTCGTTTGCAGACACAAGGGTGTTCGCAAGCTTGCCGATTTCGACATTGCCAAGGCCATGTGAAAGGCGCGACGGCTTGGTCTCAAGCCCGATGTGGTGGTACCACTCTCCCGTTAGCCTCTGTCTGGCTCAAGTCCGACCATTCGCAAGCGCTCATCGCCCTGGCCGCAGCACGATCGCGGCCGCCGCAGTAATCAGCACCAGCCCGGCGATGTCGCTCGCGGTGGGCCGTTCGCCGAGCAGCAGCATCGCGCCGGTCACGCCCACCACCGGCACCAGCAGCGTCCCTAATGCCGCGACCCCGCCCGGCAATCGGGCCACCACGTCGAACCACACCAGATAGCCGAGCGCCATCGCAAACAGCACATGAAAGCCGAGCGCGATCCAGAACCAGTGCTCGGGCCAGGCAGCGGCGCCGGTCGGTGATCCGCCACCCGAGCCCCATGAGATCGCCCAGCCGGCCAGCGTGACCGCAGCCCCGATCGCAAGCTGCCACGCGGTCGCAGGCAAGGGGGCCACGGTCAGCGGAAAGCGCTTGAGGAACACAGTGCCGGCGGCCCAGCTCAGGCTCGCCCCCAGCGCAAACAGAATGCCCATCAGCGATGCCCCGGCTGCCTGCAGCGGCATCGCCAGCAATCCCAAACCGAGGACCGCGAGGCCCACCGACAACCAGCGACGCGCATCCGGCCGCTCGCCCGCGACCGCCCAGGCCAGCAGCACGACCCAGACCGGCATCGAATAGGTCACGATGGTTGCCCGCGCGGTCGAGCCCGACAGCTGGGCAAACGCGGTGCAGACATTGAAGCCGACGATCGAGAGCAAGGCCGACACGACCAGACGCCAGCGCATGCCGGCGGGCACCTGCAAAGACTGGCCGCGGATGCGCGACAGTGCAAAGAGCAGCAACGCGCCGACTCCCAAGCCCACCGTACGCATCTGCCAGGGCGACCACCAGGCGAGCAGCACCCGCACCGATGGCCAGTTGAGCCCCCAGAGCACCGCCAGCAGCGGCACGGCGAGCAGGCTGACGCCGAAGGGCTGAGCCGCACCAGAGGCGGCGGCTGGCACAGTTGCAGACTTCGCAGGCGTTTTCGATCGGTTTGGCATGGCGGGCGATTTGAGGGCGCTTGCTGCGGCCGGGACCTGGCGTCGTGGCAGGAGGCTGTCGACTGAGGCCAATAAGCAGTCGAGTCTATCCGGCATGTCCACGTCTTGCCCGATCGCAGGGATCGAACACCATGCCTGCGGTATCCTGTCTCAAAACACAGGAGGAGCTCATGGCAGCCATCAACGCAGTCACCGATCTGTCGACAGTCGGCAAGGTCTCGGTCATCACACTCAATTCGCCCCCGGTCAACGCCCTGTCGGCCGATGTGCGCGACGGCCTGGCCGGTGCGTTCAAGCAGGCGGGCGCCGATCCGGCCACCAACGCCATCGTGCTGATCTGCGACGGGCGCACCTTCATCGCCGGCGCCGACATCTCCGAATTCGGCAAGCCGCCGCGCGGCGCCAGCCTCTTCGAGGTTCAGACCGCCATCGAAAACTCGCCCAAGCCGGTGATCGGCGCCATCCATGGCACCGCGCTCGGCGGCGGTCTCGAAGTGGCGCTGTGCTGCCACTATCGCGTGGCCGTGCCCTCGGCCAAGTGCGGCCTGCCCGAAGTGCACCTCGGCCTGCTGCCGGGCGCCGGCGGCACGCAGCGGCTGCCTCGCATCGTCGGCGTCGACAAGGCGCTCGAGATGGTCACCAGCGGCCAGCATGTTCCGGGCAAGCAGTGCCTGGCCATGGGCCTGGTCGATGAGCTGGCCGAAGAAGGCAAGCTGCGCGAAGCGGCCATCGCCTTCGCCGAAAAAGTGGTTGCCGAAAAGCGCCCCCTGCGCAAGGTGCGCGATTCCAACGAGAAAGTCGAGGCCGCCCGCGGCAAGCCCGAACTCTTCGCGGCTTTTCGCAAGGCCAATGCCCGCAAGTTCCGCGGCTTCAAGGCGCCCGAGAGCAACATCAAATGCATCGAGGCAGCGGTCAATCTGCCCTTCGATGAGGGCATGAAAGAAGAGCGGCGCCTCTTTACCGAACTGGTCACCGGCTCGCAATCGGCCGCGCAGCGCTACTCCTTCTTTGCTGAGCGCGAAGTCTGGAAGATTCCGGATGTGCCGGCCGACACCCCGCAGATCCCGGTCAAGACGGTCGGCATCATCGGCGCCGGCACCATGGGCGGTGGCATCGCCATGAACTTCGTGAACGTCGGCTTTCCGGTGATCATCGTCGAGACCACCCAGGAAGCGCTCGATCGCGGCATGAAAGTGGTTCGCGCCAACTACGAGCGCAGCGCCAAGAACGGCCGCTTCACGATGGAGCAGGTCGAGCAGCGCATGGCGCTGATCACGCCGACCACCCGCCTGGAAGACATCGCCAACGTCGACCTGGTGATCGAGGCGGTGTTCGAGCGCATGGAAGTAAAAAAAGAAATTTTCGCAAAGCTCGATGCCTTCATGAAGCAGGGCGCGATCCTGGGTACCAACACCTCGGCACTCGACATCAACGAGATCGCCTCGGTGACCAAGCGCCCGCAGGACGTGATCGGTCTGCACTTCTTTTCGCCGGCCAATGTGATGCGCCTGCTCGAAGTGGTCCGCGCCGAGCACAGCACCAAGGCAGTCATCGCCACCTCGATGGCGATTGCCAAGAAGATCGGCAAGATTGCGGCGCTGGTGGGCGTGTGCCCGGGCTTTGTCGGCAACCGCATCCTGGCGGCGCGCCGGCGCGCGGCCGAGCAGCTGATGATGCAGGGCACGATGCCCTGGGACATCGACCGCGTGCTCTACGACTTCGGCTTTCCGATGGGCGTCTATGCGATGTCCGACCTGGCCGGCCTCGACCTCGGCTGGGTGAAGGCCGAATCGAAAGGCCTGACCCTGCGCGATCGGCTGTGCGAACTCGATCGCCGCGGCCAGAAGACCGGCAAGGGCTATTACGATTACGACGAGAACCGCAACCCCACGCCGTCGCCGGTCACCGAAGGCATCATCAAGGAGTTCATCGCCAAGTCGGGCAACACGCCGCGCGTGGCACCCGATGAGGAAATCCTCGAGCGCTGCCTGCTGCCGATGATCAACGAAGGTGCCAAGATCCTCGCCGAGGGCAAGGCGATTCGCGCTTCTGACATCGACATCATTTATCAGGCCGGCTACGGCTTTCCGGTCTATCGCGGCGGCCCGATGTTCTATGCCGACCAGATGGGTCTCGACAAGGTGGTCGAGCGCATGAAGCACTATGCCGCGCAGGGTGCCGACTTCGTGCCGTCACCGCTGCTGGCCGAGCTCGCCGCTGCCGGCAAGCGCTTCCAGGACTGGCGCGGCTGATCACCCGGCGACCTGAAGCATGCTGTTTCTGGTCGTCAGCCATCCTCGTCCCGAACGCCCCTCGACGGTTGCCTCACACCGCCAGGCGTTCTGGGACTGGATCGCGCCCAAGCTCGCCTCGGGCGAGGCGCTGTCGGCCTATCCCCGGGTTGGGCGCGGTGTGGCAGTGACCTTCGATCTGGCCTCCAACGAGGCCTTGCACGCCGCACTCACCGAATGGTCGGAGATGATCCCGGCCACCTTCGACATCTTTCCCCTGATCGATACCGATGCGGCCAGGCGCTCGCTGGCGCAGGCTGCAAGCGGCGGTCTCCTCAGTACCCCTGCCGCCCAGGAGACATCGCGATGATGCGACTTCGTCAGATTGCGCTGGTGGCCTCCCGGCTCGCACCGGTGGTCGACGACATCACCCACATCCTCGGCATCGAGGTCTGCTTCAATGATCCGGCTGTGGCCAAGTACGGCCTCGAGAATGCGGTGATGCCGATCGGCGATACCTTCCTCGAGGTGGTCGTGCCGGTGCAGGAAGGCACCACTGCCGGTCGCCTGCTTGAGAAGCGCGGCGGCGACGGCGGCTATATGGTGATCCTGCAGGTCGACGACATCGTGGCCGCGCGGGCCCGCCCTGCCAGCCTCGGTGTGCGGGTGGTGGCGCAATACGACCGCGACGACGGCGTCTACATGACGCATCTGCATCCGCGCGACGTGGGTGGTGCGATCCTGTCGATCGATGCCATGACCCCGCCCGAGCGCTGGGAGTGGGGTGGCCCGCGCTGGCGCGACCATGTGGTGAGTACCGACGCGGTGGCGATCACCGGTGTCGATGTTCAGGCCGATGCACCGGTCACGATGGCCGCGCGCTGGGCCGAGGTGCTGGGTCGCCCGACATCACCCGACGGCGACAGCATCGCCATGCCGCTCGATCACGACAGCCTGATCCGCTTCACGCCGACACGCGATGACCGCGGCGACGGCGTGGGCGCCTTCGAGGTGGCGGTACGCGATATCGAGGCGGTCAGGCGGCGGGCGACGGCGCGCGGCTGCATCGATGCACAGGGCCATCTCGTGCTCTGTGGCACCCGCGTGCAGCTCAAGCAGGCCTGACTGACTCGACCTTTATTTTTACACCCGGCCTTCTTCAATACGACGGCGCCCGAGCGCCGCGCAGCAAGCCAGCACCACGCACGCAAGGAGACACCACCATGAAGCATCCCCATCTTCTCGACCGTCTGATCGGCCCCGACTGGCCCGATCTGTCCACCGCCGACAAGGTCCGTGCCTTCGAGGCCGTGCCCTTTGCCGATCGGATTGCCGCCACCAGCACCTATGAGGCGCTGCGCATCGGCGCCACGCACAAGCCGGCGGCTCCGGCCATCCAGCTGCTGCCCAATGCCGACCCGGACGAAACGCCAATCGTGATCACCCATGCGCAGTGTTTTGCCGGCATCACCCAGACCGCCAATGCGCTGCATTCGCTCGGCGTCGGGCCGGGCGATGTCACCAGTTTTCTGCTGCCGCTGGTGCCGCAGGCCTTTTTCACCCTCTATGGCGCCGAGGCCGCCGGCATCGCCAATCCGGTCAATCCGCTGCTCGAGCCCTATCAGCTGGTCGAGATCCTGCATGCGGCGCGCACCAGGGTGCTGGTCACCATCGGACCGATGCCGGGCACTGACATCTGGCAGAAGGTTCAGCAGATCAAGGGCCAGCTGCCCGAGCTGCGCGCGATTGTCGTGGTCGGTGGCGCCGGCGTGGCCGCACCGGCATCGCCCGGCAATCCGCAGATCCTCGACTTCGACACGCTGGTCGAGGCGCAGCCGGCCGACCGGCTGGTCAGCGGGCGCACCATCGCCGCCAGCGACGTTGCCGCCTACTTTCACACCGGCGGCACGACCGGCACACCGAAACTCGTTCAGCACACGCACGGCAATCAGGTCTACCAGGCCTGGGTGATCGGGCTGATGCTGCGCCCGGGCCAGGGCGAGAACATGCTCTTCGGACTGCCGCTCTTTCATGTCGGCGGCGCGCTCACGCAAGGCCTGTCGGTCCTGTCCAGTGGCGGCTGCGTCGTGGTGCTGTCGCCGGCCGGCTGGCGCAATCCCTCGGCCACCCGCAATGCCTGGAGGCTGGTCGAACGCTATCGGCCGGCCACCTTCGGCGGCGTGCCGACGGTCATCGTCGCAGCGCTGTCGATGCCGGTCGGCGACGCCGACGTCTCGAGCGTCAAGCAGGTGTCGGCAGGCGGATCGGCGATCCCGGTGGCGGTCGCCCGCACCTATGTCGACGAGCGCAAGCTCCCGGTGCTCGAGGTCTACGGCATGACCGAGACCGCCAGCGTGCACACCATCGCCTACCTCGACCGGCCGCTGCGCCTGGGCTCGGCCGGGCATCCGGTGCCCTACAGCCGGATCCGCATCGTCAAGATCGACGCGAACGGGCGGGCCAGCGGCGACTGCGCGCCCAACGAGATCGGCGTGATCGCCATGGCCGGGCCGGGCGTGTTCTCGGGCTATCTCAGCGCCGGGCACAACCAGGGCGCCTTCGTCGAGCCGGGCTGGGTCAATTCGGGCGACCTGGGTCGCCTCGACGATGAGGGCTATCTCTGGATCACCGGCCGGGCCAAGGATCTGGTGATCCGCGGCGGTCACAACATCGACCCCCAGCCGATCGAAGAGATCCTCTTCGGCCATCCGGCGGTGGCACTCGCCGCCATGGTCGGACGCCCCGACGCCTATGCCGGCGAGCTGCCGGTGGCCTATGTGCAGCTCAAGCCCGGCGCAAGCGCCGAGCCGGCCGACCTGATCGACTATGTGCGCGAACGCACGCCCGAGCGGGCGGCCGTGCCGGTCGCGATGCATGTGATCAATCCGATGCCGCTGACCGGCGTGGGCAAGATCTTCAAGCCGGCGCTGCGCTGGGATGCCGCCCAACGCGTAGCACTTGGCATGCTGGCCGACCTGCCGCTTGACGGCGGGCGGGCAAGCGTCGAAGCGGGCGCTCACCCGCTGCATGGCAGTCTGCTGACGGTGACGATCGAGTCGGTGCCCGACCGTGCGCGTGAAGCGCTTGGCCGGCAGGTGCAGGAGCGGCTCGGGCCGCTCACCATGCAACACGAAATCGTCTGGCGGTGACGACAAGACTGCCGTGAGCCCCTCGGGCACGCGGCAGTCGGCGAGGCCTCAGTTCACCGACTCAGTTCACCGACTCAGCTGGCCTGAATCGAGATCCGGCGCGGCTGGGCGTGCGCCGCCTTCGGGATGCGCAGGGTCAGCACCCCGTTGTTGAACTCGGCGGCGATTTTCTCGGCGTCGAGCTCCTTGCTCAGCGTGAAGGTGCGCCGATAAAGGGTGCGGTTCATCTCGGCATAGGTCACCGCGATGTCGGCAGGCACCGGGATGGTCAGCTCGCCTTCGATGTCGAGCTGATCGCCCTCGACCTTCAGGCTGAGCTTGTCGCGCGGCACACCGGGCATATCGGCATAGAGCGTGATGCCGGAGGCATCCTCGATCACATCGACCGGCGGTGTCATCGCAGGCAGGTCGCGGTTGGCGAGCGCACCCTCAGAGGTCGCGCCGGCCCCTGCAGCCGATGCGGCAGCCGATCCGTTGGCGGGTGCTTTGGCCGGTGCCTGGTCATTGCCGGTTCTGGTCATGTTGTTCATGTCAGCTCTCCGTGTCGGTTCATTGAACAGCGATCTTGCGGGGCATCGACGCTTCGCTGCGCTTGATGCTCACATGCAGCACACCGTCGCGATAATCGGCGCTGGTGGCACCGGGGTCGATGTCTTCGGGCAGGCTCACCACCCGACGGAAACGCCCGGCGAATCGCTCGTTGATATGCACCGTGGTCTTGTCATCGGCGGCCGGGGCAATCGCCTTGCGTTCACCCGAGATCGTGAGCACACCCCTTTCGAGCTGCAGATCGATCGAGGCCGGGTCCATGCCGGGCTCGAAGGCATAGACCTCGACCGAGGCCGGCGTGCTGCCGACGTTCAGCGCGGGATAGCCGCCACGCCCCATGCCGCGAATCGCGGGTGAATAGTCGAGCGTCGACATCAGTTCGCGCTGCGCGCGATCCATACCGGCCAACAGGTCCTGCGGAATAAAACTGCGAAGCATGATGATCCTCCTGTAACGCCATGGCACGGCATGCAGGCTGCATGCCGGTATCCTCCGACCCCAGATCAGGTGCGGCACAGCCTGTATTCGGCCGGGCTGCCGCTTGAAGCCGGCATCGATTGCCCGCATCCTGAGTCACAAGGAGCATCCCCATGCTGGAATTCAAGGACTACTACAAGGTGCTCGGTGTGGCTCGCGATGCGACCGCCGACCAGATCAAGAAGGCGTATCGAAAGCTTGCACGCCAGTATCACCCTGACGTCAGCAGCCAACCTGACGCGGCCGATCGAATGAGTCAGATCAACGAGGCCTACGCGGCTTTGTCCGACGTCGAGCGGCGCGCCGCCTATGACGCGCTCGGCCAAGGTCGCCAGCAGGGCGAGCGCTTTTCGCCATCGCCCGACTGGGAAGAAGGATTCGAGTTCAGCGGGGCCGGTGTCGCCGGCACCGAAGCCGATCAGTTCAGCGACTTCTTCTCGCAGCTCTTCGGTCGCTCGGCCGGTGGCCCCCGCGGCCCCCAGTCGCGCGGCGGTAATGGCGCTGGTGCCGGCTTTGCCATGCGCGGCGAAGACCACCACGCGCGCATCGTCCTCGATCTGCAGGACGCCCTGAGCGGCGCGACCCGGCAGGTCACGCTGCGCAGTCCGCGCCGCGATGCGCAGGGCCGGGCGACGCTGGTCGAGCGCAAGCTCGATGTGAGCGTTCCGATGGGCATCCGGGCCGGACAGCGCATCCGCCTGGCCGGGCAAGGCGGTGCAGGCGGCGGCAATGCGCCGGCCGGTGACCTGCTGCTCGAGGTGCAGTTTCGCCCGCATCCTCGTTTCGAGATCGAAGGCTCCGACCTGATCGCCGACCTGCCGGTGGCTCCCTGGGAGGCTGCGCTCGGCGGCATCGTGCCGGTCGAGTTGCCCGATGGCTCACGCCTGAAGGTGCGAGTGCCCGAAGGCGCGCAAGGCGGCCAGCGCCTGACCGTCAGGGGCAAGGGGCTGCCCGGGCCGAACCGCGGCGACCTCGAACTGATCGTGCAGGTGGTCCTGCCGGATGCCCGCGACCCCAAGATCCGCGCGCTCTACGAGACCATGGCCCGCGAGCTGCCCGATTTCGATGCGCGCAGCGCCGCCTCGCCGGGTTGAGCGCCGGCCGACTGCCTGATCCTCGTCAGCGCCGGTATGCTTGCCGGCTGTCATGACAGGTCACGATCGGCGATGACCGGTTATTACCGGTTATTACCGGTCGAGACCAGAGCGCCATCGGCCTGATCGCTGGCCTTTTCGATTCACCTGTCGTCGCCCGCTTTGTCGCCCGCTTTGCCACCCTCTCTTTCAAGAGCGCCACCATGCATGCTGCCCGCTATTCCACCTTCGGTCCTGCCCATGAAGTCGTCGAACTGGTCGAGGTCCCCGAACCTGCCGCGCCCGGTGCCGGCGAAGTCCTGCTCGAAATCGAGCGCTCGTCGATCAATCCGGCCGATCTGCTGAGCTTCGAGGGCCGCTACGGCGCGGTGCCGCCCAAGCTGCCAGTCTGGGCCGGCGGCGAGGCGGTGGCCCGCGTGCTGCAGACCGGCGAGGGCGTGAGTCATCTGAAGGTCGGCGATCGCGTGCTCGCGCTGCTGGCGGCACGTGGCAACTGGCGCCCGCGCACCATCGCCCCCGCGGCGCGCCTGTTTGCGCTGCCCGATACCAATCTGGATCAGCTTGCCATGCTGGGCGTGAATCCGCCGACCGCCTGGCTGATGCTGCATGAGTTCGTAAAGCTTTCGCCGGGCGACTGGGTGATCCAGAACGCCGGCAATTCGGCGGTCGGCCAGTCGGTGATCCAGTTCTCGAAGAAGCTGGGCTGGCGCACCATCAGCGTGGTGCGTCAGTCGAACCAGATCGCGCCGCTGCAAAAGCTCGGCGCCGATGTGGTGCTGGTTGACGGCCCCGATCTTGCGCAGCGCGTGCTTGAGGCCACCAACGGCATCCGACCCCGTCTGGGCATCGACGCGGTGGCGGGCGAGAGCACCCGGCGGCTGGCGCAGTCTCTGGCCGACGGCAGCCCGGTGGTCAATTACGGACTGCTGTCGGGTCAGCCCTGCGCGGTGGACGCGTCAGATGTGGTCTTCCGGGGCATCGTGCTGCGCGGCTTCTGGCTGGCGAGCTGGTTTGCAAGCGCCCCGCTGGCCGCCCAGCACGCGCTTTATCAGCAGCTTGGCAAGATGATCAGCGAGGGCTCGTTCCGGATCGAGGTCGAAGCGGTCTATCCGCTGGCGAAGATCCGCGATGCGCTGGCCCATGCCGCCAGGCCGTCGCGTGGCGGCAAGGTGCTGATCGCGCCCAGCGCCTGAGGTTGCAACGAGCAGGCCACTGCCCGGGCTGCGCGCCGATCCGCTCATTTGAACTGCTCAGTTCATCTGCTCAGTTGATCCGCTTGATGAGCCGTTCACCGCGCCACCCCGAGCCCCAGCAGCACGGTGTCGACATAACGCTCGAGGCTCTGGCGCACATGGTCGCGCCGGGCCCGGGCGCCGGGCAGCCGCACGCCCAGTCCGCCATCCAGGATCAGACAGGCCAGGCCATGGACCTGTGCCCAGTGCTGGCTGATCAGGGCGTCATCAGCGCGCCCATGCACCAGCACCACCATGCGCTCGAGCTCGGCATAGGCCTGGTCGCTGGCCGCCTGCGCCCGCTCAAAGCGCGACAGGTCGACCACCTCCGGGCGGCACATGATGCGAAACAGGCCCGGATAGCCGAGCGCAAAGCCGACATAGGAGCGGCAGGACTCCAGCAGCGCGCCGCGCGCACCGAGCGCGCCCGCCTGATCGTTGGCATGCGCCAGCCGTTTGGCCAGGCGCTCAAAGCCTTCAGTGACCAGTTCGGCCAGGATCGATTCGCGATCCTTGAAGTGATGATAGGGCGCCTGGTGCGACACGCCGGCTCGGCGCGCCACTTCGCGCAGGCTGAGCGCCGCCAGGCCGTCGGATTCGAGCAGCGCGGCACTGGCATCGAGGATCCGGCGGCGCAGATCGGGGGCCTGGGTGACAGCTTGACTCATCGGCCGACTGGTCGTTTGGCTCATCGGTTGTTGGCTCATGGATGGCGGCAGCGAACTGGCAGGAAGTGGCGTTTGTGCGGGATGACCGAGGAGGTTGACAGTGTCAAGGCGATTGATGCCCGTCGACCGCTGTCGATGACAAAGGGCGCTTGCGGCAGACCGGCGGTCGGCGCAGGATCCCGGTCGGTCGCTAGACAGTGTCTAGCCTCAGTGACCAGCCTATCACTTCCCTCCCGCTGAAACCCCGACCAACCCTCCCAGCCCGACCTGGCCGGGCTCACGCACCTGACACTGTCAAGGACACTTCCCGATGACATTGACGACCGATCGCCCTGTCAACGCAGGCGCCTCGCCCCCTGAGATCAGGTCACCGCAACTGAATATTGTCGTGGGCGCCGCCGGCGGGCTCGGCCGTGCCCTGGTGCAGACCCTGCTCGAGCGTCGCCCATCCGACCTTGTCCTGGCACTGTCGCGATCGGGGGCTTTGCCTGCCGCGCCCGGTCTTCATCAGGCACCGATCGACCTCACCGACGAGGCGAGCATCGCCGCCGCAGCGTCCCATGCTCGCGAGCTGCGCGATTCGCTCGCGCCAGGCTCGATTCGCCGGGTAATCGTTGCAAGCGGCCTGCTCCACCATGCCGACGGCCTGCGCCCCGAGAAATCGATGGCTGCCCTCGACGCCGCCACGCTGGCCCGGCTCTTTGCGGTCAATGCCATCGGCCCGGCGCTGGTCGCCAGGCACTTCCTGCCACTGATGCCGCGCGATGCCCCAGCCGCCTTTGCGGCACTCTCTGCTCGTGTCGGCAGCATCTCCGACAACCGGCTGGGCGGCTGGTATGGCTATCGCGCCTCCAAAGCCGCGCTCAACATGCTGATTCGCACGCTGGCCATCGAGTGGTCGCGCACCGCAAAGCAATCGGTGTGCATCGGGCTGCATCCGGGGACGGTGGACACCGGCCTGTCACGGCCCTTCCAGGGCAATGTCGCGGACAGCCGGCTTTTCACGCCGGCCTATGCCGCGGCTTGCCTGATCGACGTGCTCGATCAGCTGGCGCCGGCTGATTCGGGCAAGGTGTTCGCCTGGGATGGGAGTGAAGTGCCGGCCTGAGAGCCGATCCGCGACATGCCGGCCTGGGGGCGGGCTGGAAACCACCGAGGTTGTGAGGCCTCGGGAACGCTCAGCCCAGCACGACGACGATTGCGCCTTCGTCGATGCGATCGCCCTCGGCGACGCGGATTTCGGTGACCGTCCCGCCGGCAGGCGCCTCGACCGGGATCTCCATCTTCATCGACTCGATGATGATCAGCGCATCGCCCTGAGCCACCTTCTGGCCCACCGCCACTTCGATCTTCCAGATGCTGCCTGCCACTTCGGAACGTACGGATGCCATCTGAGCCTCACCAAAATGAGCGAATTCACGCGACAACGGACGGTCGCAAAGCAGTCGAATGTCCGCCCCGCCACGGCGCACTGTCAAGGCGACGGCTCGATTTTCGGGGCCATGGTGTGACGCTGGCGAGGACCTGCCAAAGCCATGCGCCGGCCATGCCGCTTTCAAGGCACCGATAGAATCGGCGAATCGCCGCGCTGCTGCTCACGCCCTTGCCCCACACCATGACCGCTCTCGTCATTCGCACCATGTCACGCGCCGAGCTCGATCTCGGCATCGATTGGGCCGCGGCCGAAGGCTGGAACCCGGGTCTGCACGATGCCGACGCCTTTCATGCCGCCGACCCGCAGGGCTATCTCGTCGGCCTGCTGGGCGATGAACCGATCGGCATGATCGCGGCCGTGCGCTATGGCGAGGGCTTCGGCTTCATCGGCTTTTACATCGTGCGCCCGGACTGGCGCGGTCGGGGTCACGGCCTGGCCCTGTGGCAGGCCGGCATGCGGTCGCTGTCGGGCCGGCTGGTCGGCCTCGACGGCGTGATCGCCCAGCAGCGCAACTACCGGCGCAGCCGCTTCGCGCTGGCCTACAAAAACATCCGCCATCAGGGCACCGCCATCGCGGCGGGCTCGCCCGATCCGCAGATCGTGCCGATCAGTCAAATCCCTTTCGACCAGGTATCGCACTACGACGCCGCCCTGTTTCCCGATGATCGTCGCCGATTCCTGAGAGCCTGGCTGAGCCTGCCCGGCAGCATCGGACTCGGTCTGATGCAGAGCGACACGCTGGCCGGCTATGGCGTCATCCGGCCCTGCCGGCAGGGCTTCAAGGTCGGGCCGCTGCTGGCCGACGACGCCGCTGTCGCCGAGCGACTGCTGCGCGCCTTGATCGCCGCTGTGCCGAGTGGCGCTACGGTGCAGTTCGATACGCCCGCGGTCAATGCGCAGGCCATCGCTCTGGCCCGGTCGCTTCAGATGAGCCCGGTCTTCGAGACCGCCCGCATGTATACCGGCACCGCACCGCAGCTGCCCCTCGAGCGGCTCTTCGGCGTCACCAGTTTCGAACTCGGCTAACTGCCCCATGCCCTCTTTCCTGCGCCATTCGCCTGCCTGCATCACCAACTCGCCTGATGCCCTGATCGGTCCATCGCCTGGCCGGCGCCGGCTGCTCGGTGCGGCCGCAGTCGGCCTGGCCACCGGCGCAGGGGCCATTCGAGCGGGCCCTGCCGGGGCACAGACCGCCGCCTGGCCGGGCAAGCCGATCCGCCTGGTTGTGACCTATCCCACCGGCGGCGTGAGCGATGCAGTGGCGCGCCTGCTCGCGCCGCGTCTGGCCGAACGGCTGGGCACGCAGGTGATCGTCGAGAACAAGGGTGGCGCGGGCGGCAGCATCGGCATGGATGCCGTGGCCAAATCAGGCGATGGCCACACGCTGGCCTTTGCGGCGGTCAGCCCGATCACGCTCAATGCCCACCTCATGAAGCTTGCCTACGACCCGCTCGCCGATCTGGTGCCGGTGGCCTGCGTGATGGTCTCGCCGGTCTGGCTGCTGGCCACGCCGCTGTTTTCCGGTCGCAGTTTTGCTGATGAGCTCGCCCAGTCACGGGCCAAACCGGGCTCGCTGCGACTGGCCACCTCGGGCGTTGCCAGCGTCGGTCAACTGATGCTCGAGCAGATCCGCGACAAGGCCAAAGTCGACATCGTCCATGTGCCCTACAAGGGCGGCGGGCAGATCTTCACCGACGCGGTCGGCGGGCAGTTCGAGCTGCTCACCACCAACCCCGGTCCGGCGGTCAATCCGCAGGTGGCCAAGGGCACACTCCGTCTGCTGGCAGTGGGCTCACCGCGCCGCCTCGAGACGCACCCCGAGGTGCCGACACTGGCCGAGCTCGGTTTTGCCGAGGCCAACCTGACATCGACCTTTGGCCTGTTCGCGCCGGCCAGCATGCCGCCCGCGATCGTGCAGCGGATCAACGTGGAGGTCGATCGCCTGCTGCTGCAACCCGAGCTGCGCGCGCGGCTGATCGAGACCGACAACCTGCCGGCGCCGATGTCTCAGGCCGACTTCGCATCGCTGGTCAGGCGTGAATACGAGTCCAACGGAAAGATCGTGCGATCAGCCGATATCCGGGCGCAATGAGGCGAGCGAGCAGGCCGCATCGAACAACCGGACACTGCGACGTCCCGCTGCCGGAAGGCGACCGGCTCAGCCCAGAAAGCCGAGATTGACCGGATAGTCGACCGAGCCGAAATTCTTCAGATTGGGCAGCACCGTCGGCAACTCGGCATCGCTCACACCGAACCATCGGGCCAGCGTCGCGGCATATTGATCGACCGAGGTGCTCGGCAGCAGCCGGCCCTGGCCGACATGCCACTGATCCTGCGCAGCAGCGGTGTCGGTCACACTGACCGGCGGTGCTTTGCCATAAAAGGCCGCACCCTTCACCGCGCCGCCCATCATCAGATGGTGCGAGCCCCAGCCATGATCCGAGCCATCGCCATTGGAGCTCAGCGTGCGGCCGAAATCGGAAGCGGTGAAGGTGGTGACCTGATTGGCCACGCCGAGCTCGACGGTGGCCTGATAGAACGCGGTCATCGCGTCGTCGACCTTCTTGAGCAGCGGCCCATGCTTGGTGTCGAGATAATCGTGCAGATCGAAGCCGCCCAGCGACACCATGAACACCTGACGCCTGGCCCCGAGCGCGCCCCGTGCACCGATCAGCTGGGCCACCATCCTGAGCTGGTCGGCCAGGTCATTGCCGGACGCAAACGCGGTCTTGAGCGAGACCCCCGCGAGGCCGGCCGAGACCTTCGCCTGCGCGGCCATGCCGCGCCGCATGATGGCGTTGTATTCGTTCTCCAGCATATGCGTGCGGTTCTGCTGCAGCATCGCGAGAAAGGCTGTGCGCATCTCGGGTTGATAGAAAAAATTGTCGCTCGCCGATTTCACCGCAATCGCACCGGCGGTCGCACTGCACTGGTACTGCAGGGCGGCATCACCGGTCAGAAAGACCTGGTTGCCCGCGACCGAAATGCAGCTGAAAAGCCCATCGCCATTGTTGGTCAGCGCCATATCGCCGATCTTGCCGCCCCAGCCGGTGGTTGCGCCCTCGGGCGACGACGACTGCCAGACCGACTGCTGATCGTTATGCGAAAAGAGTTTCGGCGGCAGCGGATACTTCACCCGATTCGTGCTGTTGTACTGCTCACGCGTCAGTGGCACCACCAGTGGCCCGACATTGAGCTGCACCGCCGCCTTGCCTGCGTTGAACAAGCTGGCGAGCCCGGCCATGTTGGGGTTCAGCGCATATTTGCGGCCATCGGGCAGGGCCACTGCAGGACGGAGTTCGGTCGCGGCGAGCGATGCCTGCGAGAGCACCATGCCGGAGTTGCCCGAGCCGGTGCCGGCTGCGCGAATCGCGTTGTATTTCGCGTAACTCGCGTCGTCGAAGGTGACCACGGTGTTCGCATAGTCGTTGCCGCCGACCAGAAACACACACACCAGCGCCTTGTAGTCGGAGGCTGAAAACGCGGCGGCCTCCCCTATTGCAGCAAGGTTGAGCAACCAGGGGGCAGCCAGTCCGGTGAGCGCCGTCGTGCCGGTCTGGCGCAGGAAACCGCGGCGCGATGAATCGATGGGCGTCGTCATGCGGTCTCCTATTTCTGCACCAGATATTCGGCGCAGCACATCACGAACATGATCGCCTTGGCGACATAGCTGCGTTTGCTGTTGTCGGTGCTGGTGGTCGTGGTCTGATCGGTACCGAGTGCCGCGACGATCATCGACACGGTGGCGGTCGACAGTTGCCCTGCGCACAGCAGCAGATTGAGTCGGGCGACCAGCGCCTCCGGGTTGCCGACCAGCGCGAGTTCGGCGCTGTAGTCGGGAACAATGTCGGGGCCGTCGGTCGGCGTGGCCGCATCGGGCGAGGTGATCAGCTCGGGCGCCCGCACCCAGATGCCCGATCGCACGATGTTCTGCATGAAGTTGACCCAGGAGGCGGTGGTGCTCTCATTGACCAGCTGGAACTCGGGCACGGTCGATTTGCTTGCGGCCATCGCGGTGCTGGGCGGAATGTAGCCGGGCCTGAAAAAGTTGAAGACGGTTGGCGACTGCAGCGGGCTTTGCGTCAGCGCATCGACCGCCGAATAATCGAATTTCCCGAGTTTCCAGGTGCCCTTGAGCGAGTTCGCCTTGAAGGTCCGCGACCACTGCGCAACGCGCACCATCGGCTCGCGCAGCTTGCCGAAAGTGGTCGATGTCAGGCCCGCCGTGCTGTTGGCCTCGTCATCGAGCAGCACCGCTCTGAACACCGCGCCCAGATCACCGCGCACGCCCTTGCCGTTGTCGTTGAAGGCGGCGGCGACGCGAGCCACATAGGCCGGGCTCGGATCACTGCAGACCAGCCGCTGGATCATCTGGCGCCCGAAAAAAGGGCCGACATTCGGATGGTTGAAGAGGGTATCGAGCGCAATCTTGAGCGCAGCCTTGCCCTCGGTGGCGGCCGGCACGGTGACACCCAGGAAACTCGCCTCGAGCATCGAATGCCGGCTGGCATTGAGCACCATCGGCCGCTTGGTGTAGCCCACCTGCTTGAGCCGGTAGGTCGGCGCCACCGCAGAGGTGGTCATCCCGTCCGACTCATCAGCCTGATAACCCGTGAAGACCCGCGCCAGATTCGAGACATCGGACTGCGAATAGGTCTCGATCGATGCACCGTCGGCTCCCCGCTTCGGCGTGCCGTCGAGGTTCAACTGCACCAGCCCGATGGTAAAGAGCTGCATCACCTCGCGGGCGTAATTCTCGTCGGGCAATCGGCCAGTGACCGCGTCTTCTTTCTGATTGCCCAGCGTGTTCAGGAATTCGCCCATCGCCACATTGAGGGTGATGCGCTCGAGCAGGATGCGGAAGTTGCCGAAGGCGTTCTCGGTGAGCAGGTCCCAGTAAGTGGCCACCGCAAACTGCGCCCACTGCAGCGTCGAAACACCCGAGATCGACACCACGAAAAACTCGGACAAGGCCAGTGCGCAACGCCTGCGCACGCCATCGGCCTGCGACAGGATCTGCTGCCAGGCCATGTAATTGGCCTGATAGTCCATCTGGTAGAACTGGTTCGCATCGATGACCGCATAGCCGCGCTCGGCCAGCCAGTCCCAACCTTTCTGACCCGATGCGGCGGCGATCTGCTCGTCGAGCCAGGCTGATCGGCCCTTGGCTTTGACTGCATCGATGTCGGACTGCGATGACGAAAATTGCGCGTGCTGCAAGAAGCGCGCGGCCGCGTAGTCGGCGCTCAGGGATTGAGCCGCTGTCTGCTGGGTTGCGGTTGGTGTGCTGCCGGATGTATCGCTGGTGCTACCGCCGCTGCCGCCGCCGCCGCAGGCTTCGAGAAAAAGTGCCGTCGCCGCAGCGGCCGACAGGGCTGCGAACGGCAGACCGCCTTGCGCCTCACCCGGCAGCTCAGCGGCCGGCAAGGCAGCGCTGGACGATCCCGTCAGGGTGTCGTCGTGTGTCGCAGTGTCGTCGTGCATGTCCTGGGGCCTCGCGTCTCCATGGCGTGCACAAGCTTAGAAAGGAATCGTCTGGTCAAGCGCCCAAAGCCCCCCGGACGGTCAGTGATCGGCCCCTGGACGGTCGGCGATCACCCCCACGACGTCAGCTAGCGGGTCGGCGTGACGACATCCGGATGCGAGGGCGCGCCCCGTCGCCCGCGCAATCGGCGCACCAGCCGCCCGAGCAGATGCTCGGCGTCGTCGACATAGGTGAACACCGCCGGCACCACCAGCAGCGACAGTAGGGTCGAGGTGATCAGACCGCCGATCACCGCCACCGCCATCGGCGAGCGAAAACTCGGATCACTGCCCCAACCGACCGCAATCGGGAACATGCCTGCACCCATGGCGATGGTTGTCATGAGGATCGGCCGCGCGCGCTTGTGGCAGGCATCGACCAGCGCATCGAAGCGGCTCATGCCATTGCGGCGCGCCATGATCGCGTACTCGACCAGCAGGATCGAATTCTTGGTGACGATGCCCATCAGCATCAGCAACCCGATCAGCGAGGGCATCGAAAAACTCTTGCCGGTCAGCAACAGCAGCACGAAGGCGCCGCCGATCGACAGCGGCA
>CAIVAS010000139.1 GCA_903903975.1 uncultured Burkholderiales bacterium | reverse complement strand
GTATCGCTGACAGTCGAGCCCGGCGAGTTTGTGTCGCTGATCGGGCCCTCGGGTTGCGGCAAGTCGACACTGCTCAATATCGTGGCCGGCTTCGTGCAGCCAACTTCCGGCGAGACGCTGCTCGATGGCAAGCTGATCAGCCGCCCGGGCTCCGATCGCGGCGTGGTGTTTCAGCAGTATTCACTGTTCCCGTGGCTTACCGTGCGCAAGAACGTCGAGTTCGGACTCAAGATGCAGGGCGTGCCGGGAAGCAAGCGCGAGACCTCGGCGCGCACCTTGCTTGGGCTGGCCGGACTGCTGTCGTTCGAGAACCACTATCCCGACCAGCTCTCCGGCGGCATGAAGCAGCGGGTTGGCATTGTGCGCGCGCTCGCCACCAGTCCGCAGGTGCTGCTAATGGACGAGCCGTTCGGTGCGCTCGACGCGCAGACCCGCGTGGTCATGCAGGAGATCCTCACCAACATCTGGCAGAAGTTCCGGCTGTCGGTGCTGTTTGTCACCCACGATATCGACGAGTCGATCTTCCTGTCGGACAAGATCTTCGTGATGACCGCACGACCCGGCCGCATCAAGGCAGAGATCCAGGTCAACTTGCCGCGGCCGCGCAAGCCCGAGATGACCACCACCCCGGAGTTCGTCGAACTCACCCAGCGTCTGCGGGCGCTCATTCGCGAGGAGAGCCTGTCGGCGATGGGCGGCGAATTGAAGGACGGTGGCCTCGGCGGCTTCGGCATGGAAGTCGGCCCGTCTGGTGTCGGCGCTGTCATGTAGCGCGCAGAAAAACTGTATTCACACGATTCATTACCAAAGGAGAAACAGAATGACCAAGCAACCGAATATCCTGTTCTTTCACGTCGATAACCTTGGCATGGGAGAGCTCGGCTGCTACGGCGGCGGCATCCTGCGTGGCGCCGATACCAAACGCATCGATACCTTCGCCAAGGAGGGGATGAAGCTCACCCATTACGTGGTTGAGCCGCAGTGCACGCCGACACGCTCGGCGCTGATGACGGGGCGCTATCCGATTCGTTCGGGCAATCACACCATCGCCCTTGGCGGTAACGCCGGCGGCATCGTCAAGTGGGAGGTGACGATCGCGGAGTTGCTGGCCCAGGCCGGTTACACCTCGTCGATCCTCGGCAAGTGGCATATCGGCGCAGAGGATGGGCGCTTCCCGACCGACCACGGTTTCGACGAGTGGTACGGGCCGCTGCGTACCTATGACGAGTGCATGTGGCTGGAGGATCCGCACTACGTGCCCGAGCGAGATGGTTACTCGCACATGCACGAGGGCAAGAAGGGTAAGGGCTGCAAGCCGCTGCTCGACGAGCAGCTGACGATGGAAACCAAGAAGACCTGCGACCTCGAGTATCTGCGCCGTGGTACTGACTTCATGAAGCGCGCAGTGTCGGCCGACAAGCCGTTCTACCTCTACTTCAACCACTCGCTGATGCACTTTCCGATGAGCCCGCGTGACGAATTCAAGGGCAAGAGCACCAACGGCGACTGGGGTGACTGCTTGCTGATGCTCGACCACGACTTCGGCTACCTCCTCGACCGTCTCGACGAGTTAGGCGTTGCCGACAACACGATCGTTGTGCTCTGCGGTGACAACGGTGCCGAGGATCATCTGGCAGGTCGCGGCACCGGCGGCTTCTTTGACGGCTCGTATTTCAGCTCGGCCGAGGGCGGTATTCGCACTCCGCTACTGATGCGCTGGCCTGGCCGTGTGAAGACTGGCGTTGAGAGCAACGAGATGGTCCACGTGACCGATATGTTTACCACGCTGCTGAGTTTTGCCGGCTGCAAGACGCCCGACGATCGTCTCATCGACGGTGTTGACCAGAGCCCATTCTTCTTTGGTGACCAGCAGACCTCCAACCGCGAGGCCTGTATGGTCTGGTTGAAGGACGAACTGCACGCAGTGAAGTGGAAGGACTTCAAGATCAACTTCAGGCGCCAG
>CAIVAS010000138.1 GCA_903903975.1 uncultured Burkholderiales bacterium | reverse complement strand
CATCAGGCTGCTGCTCAAGAAGCTGCGGCTTCTTTTTACCTTCATCGTTTGGGCAATCACCGGCAACAGAGCGATGAATCACCGTGCTCATCAACTGGCCATCGGCTGAACTCGCAGTTGTTCAGGACGGACTCAATAACTCGCCCTCAGGCGTGGCTACGCGAATTCAGACCGATCACCGAATGCATGGCGAGCGAGGCCAGCGTGCAGCCGAGCACCGCCACGATCGGCAGCAGCACGGCACCACGCACCCCGAAGGCAGCAGCGGCCTGCCCCATGATGAGCGCGCCAAGTGGCCCGCCGCCGGTGGTCATCAGTGTGAGCGCGGCCATGATGCGCGACTGATGCGTGGCCGGTGCCTGCTCCTGCATGATTGTTCGGCTCATGGTCATCGCCACGCCCGCACTCAATCCCCACAGGAAGATGCACAGGTAGAACCCTTCAAGGGGAACACCAAGACTGATTGGCAAAAGTGCCGCGCTGGCGGTGACCTGCGTGATCACCAGGGCACGCCCAGGCTGGCGGACCCCGCCGCGCCGGGTGAGCCACGCGATGCTCAAAAGCGTGCCGGCTGCGAACATCACATACGCCATGGCAATGTCTTGCGCGCCACCGTGATACAGATCGCGCACGGCCAGCGGCAGCATCACAAGAAGAAAGCCCCCGAAGAACACGCCCATCCCGGTACTGATCATATAGTTGGCCCGCAGCACCGGGGTACTGACGATCATTCGCAGACCAGCGCCGAGTTCGCTAACGATCGAGCCGTTTGACCCTGTCTGGGGGGCGCGCCCGCCTGGCAGACGCGATGCGACAAAGATGCCGGCTGCAGCGATCGCTGCCTGCAGCAGCAAGACGGCAACCGTACCAAAGCGGGCTGCCTGCCCGGCAATGGTCTGGCCCACCATCTGAGATGCAAACTGCGTGGCGATCGCCAGCCCGACCATTTTCTGCACGTTCGTGCCCGCAACCCGCCTGAGCAGTCCGTCGCGCGAGGGCAGCGAAAAAGCGCCCACCACCCCCCAGACGACTGCATAGAGCAGGATGCTGGTCTCTGAGGCAATGCCCTTCCAAATCAGCATTGCCAGCAGGAGCGGCATGACCATTCCGATGCCCTGCAGCGTCATCAGCCAGCGTCGGTTATCGACCCGATCGGCCACCCAGCCGCCCATCAACAAAAACAGCAACAGTGGCAATTGCCCGACCATCTGCGTGACGCCAAAGCTGCCCGGCGACTGCTTGAGCTCGATCGCCATCAGATAGGACAGCATCACCATCTGAATCCCATTGGGAACCATGTAGGTGGCGACACTGCCCAGAAACCAGGCGGCGGAAAAGGTTTGCGGCGATCGGGTCAAAAAAATCTCGGTTCTTGCGTACTGCATTGGCCAGCGTGAATCGGGAGAAGAGTCGCGAGCTTAAATCGCAGACAACTCCCATGCAGAGGTGTTTGGGCGACTCTGTGAAAAACTTCCACCACTTTCTATGAGTCGCTACTCCGAAAGGGTGAAGTTCAGTCTATATCGACGACAGAACAAACGCGCTGAACTTTGCAGCGACGACTCTCGCGATTGCATCCAACTTTGACTTGCTCAAGGGCTGGGCGCCTCTATTTCCCGCAGAGTGAGCCCTCTCGCATGAGAGAAGTGGACGTGCTGCTCCTCAGCAACGTTCAGTCACCTGCTACTTCGGGCGCCTGAATTCCCAGGGCGGTATCGCTGCCGGATCGGACCATAGACCAAGCTTTTGCTCGTGAGCTAGATTTTCGGCTGCGGCATAGGACTGGCGATCAACAGAGGATTGTTCTCGGGCATAGGCCTTGTAATGCCAGGCGAGCCCCAATTCGATTTGGCGCAACCCACAGTCAGTGCCCTGCGAGATCACCTTGGCAACTGACCTGCCGTAGCGATCGAGCTTGATCACCTCCACCTGAACCTGCTTTGCAAAGGCGCAATCGGACAGGCCCTGCTTTGAGCGGTTGCCGAATGCCTGGGCTTTCTCGGGTGCATCGATCCCTGAGACCCGGACCTTGATCTGCTCGAGGGATTGATCTCGTTGCACAAGCACGGTGAGCGTATCGCCATCGGACACACCCACGACTTTACCGGTGAGCTGCTCGAGGGCGGGTTGCGCGTGAGCAGCTGTCGCAAACGCGAAGACCGACGAACACATCAGCACACGTGCGCCCGTAGTTGACATCAAAAAGCCGGCCATAGCGCCTTCTCTATACAAGCCCAACGTTTGGCCTAGACGGGTCGTCAGGGACTGAATGAAAGATCAGACTTTTTGGCTTTCGATTGCTAGCGAACTGCTTCGCTTAATGAGCATGCTGGTTGGGGATTTGCCAACCAGCATGCTTTGAGGTGCGACCGTGCGCGAGGAATAACAGCGGGCCAATCCTTGGTCAGCTCGAGCAGGCCTTACCGTGATCGGCGCGATTGCCGGCGGCTTTTGCTGCGGGCTCGGTCATGTACTCACCTTGCTTGGTCTTGCCGTAGTACTTCGTACCTTGGCAGTGATAGACCTTGGAGGTGGAGTTGACCCAGACTTGCCCCGCTCCGCCACCGGGGGCGGCAACGGTCGGTGCGCTCTTCGAAGGTGCCGCGGCCGCAGGCTTGGCCGGCGCTGCTGCCGCGGGGGCGGGCATTGTCGGGGCGGGGGCAGCAACAGGCGGGGCCGGCGGGGCAGCGGCGGGCGCGGGCGCCGCAGGTGTTGCGGAAACTGGGGGTGCTGCCGGAGCGGGAGGCGCTACCGGAGCCGGTGGCACTGCGGGGGCCGCGGCCTTCGTCGGCGCAGCGGCAGGTGCCGCAGCGGTGGCAGCAGCGGCAGCCCCTGCACTGGCAGCACCGAACCAGCTTTGTACGCCTTGATGACCCGAGCAAGCGCCCTTCTTCGTATCGTTTGAGGTGTAGGAGCCGTCTTTGCAAAGACCGGTCGAGCCCGCCGGAGCGCCCGCAGGCGCCTGGGCAAATGCAGCCGTTGAACTGATCAGAGCGGCAGCGGTTACTGCAAAAAACAGAGAAATTTTCATTTTTGTCTCCTGTGACAAAAGAAACGCCGAGAAAGTGCCAGGGCAAAAACACAGGCGCCGGCCGAAAGAGATGATGCCCGCAGCGAAACGCGATGACGTCAAAACATTCGTTAGCGATTGCAACACTTTGTGTCGCTGCTCGCCCATGTTTTTAATGAAAGCCGTTTCAGGCGCAAAAAGGCATCAAGACGCCCCGCTGTAAACCGCCTTGTTCCTCGGATTCGTCCCTGGGAATCTGCACCATGCGCAGCCTCAGGTATTCACGGGTTTTTGATGACACCGGCGGGCTTGAGCGGCCGTTGTTCAGTGCAAGCATGGGCGAAACTGATGACCTGGACAAAGGCGTCCCGGGGCGCGCTCAGCGGTAGACGTCTTTACGATTTCCAAACTCGAGAACCAGCACGACCAGCTCGCCGTCTTGAATATCGCAAATGATTCGATAGTCCCCGACCCGGTAGCGCCAGTAGGTACCCAAAAGCGGGCCCTTTAGCGCTTGACCCAAACCGCGTGGATCCACCCCGCCAACGACCCGCTCGTCCATGAAGTCGACCAGACGGCGTGCGGCCTGTCGGTCGAGTTGCTTGAGCTGCTTTCGGGCCGTCTCGGTGTAACTAACCGTCCAGACCAAGGTCTTTCCTCACCTGCTCGGTGGTGTAGACCTTCTCCTGGCCCTTACGCACCCGCTCCACGGTCGCAGCGGCTAGGTAATAGTCTTCCAGATCATCCAGGCCGTTTGTCACCAGCTCGCGCAGGTAGTACGCCTTGGTGCGCCCGGTTCGGGTCGCCAACTGGTCAAGCCGCTGCTCCGTCGCCGGGTCTAGCCGAATGGAAGTGGCCACAAAAATTGCCTCGCGAATGAATACTTGTATTCAGTGTATCGCATTGGCCCTCAGCTTGCTACAGTACTGAAAATGCCAAGCAGGCCAGATTGACCTGTCCGGGATTGTTAGTACCAAGGATTATTTAAGAGCGACCCCTGAATTGGTCCTTGCCATCGTGCGGCCATCCATTGATAACGTAACTCAAACGCAATACAATCATCGGATGAAATCCTCTGTCATTCCTCAAATCCGCGTCGAACCAGCCTTGCGCGCCGAGCTTGAGTCCGTGCTCCATCCTGGCGAAACACTGACTGACTTCGTCGAAGCGACGGTGCGAAATGCCATCGCATTTCGGCGCGTCCAGACTGATTTTCATGAGCGAGCACAAACGGCATCGCAGGAGTACCACCTGACGGGCGTTTCGGTGCCGGTTGAGCCAGTCCTCGAGCGACTTCAATCGAAACTTGACGCCAAGCGTAAGAAGCTCGGTCGATGAGTTTTGTCGTCGAGCTGTCGCCGACGGCCGAAGCTGACATCGAACGCTTGTTTGACTTCTTGCTCGAGCGTTGCGAGACAAGCGAAGATCTCGACCGCGCACAGTCCGCAATCGACGCTATCAGAGCGACCGCGCAGCACCGGCTTGCCATCACCCCCTTCAGCTTTCGCAAAGCAGCACAGAACCCGGCGCAACGGGAATTGATCATCCCGTTCGGAAACACCGGGTACGTCGCACTTTATGAAATCGTCAGCCCGTCGAAAGTCGTGGTGCTGGCGGTTCGACACCAGCGTGAAGAGGACTATCACTAGGGGCGATTAGTCGATCGCATCACAGCGTCATCCGTTTCTCTGCACATGCCCTTAGCCAGACTGGCTCTTGGCCAGCGTGTACAAAACAGTCATCGGGCCGGCTGACCACAGCTCGTTCATGACCTCCCGGAATCCACCGACTATCTCCGGCGTCACCCTCGAGATCCCGCGCTTGTCGTACTCCCCGTCAATCTTGCGCGACCTTGTGAACGCCACGGTCGGCTTTGAGGCGCTGGCCGAGGAGATTCACAAGCCCGCAAAGAGCCTGCACCGGATGCTGTCGAAATCGGGCAATCCGACCATGAGCAACATCTCGGCAGTCCTTTCGGCCATCACGCGCGCCCTCAAGGTGGAGGCTTTCGGGTCGTGACAGAGTCAACCGGTCCGTACGAGGGCCATTGCTGACAGCGCACACGAATTGATTCAGAACCTGCTGCTCGAGGATCAAGCTTGAGCGCTGTAACGGAGTGTGAGATCGGCCATTTGCGTGCTCTTTATTGGGCGACCCAATACGAGTTCGCAAGCGCCCAATCAATCCGCTGGCCAATCACACACTTTGGATCGATCATGAACATCAGCAGCACATCAAGTCCTCTCAGCACACCCATCACCTCTCAGGCCTCGCCTGTGTCCCCAGTCTCCAGTGCGCCAGACAGCGACGGTGATGGCGATCACGACGGCGCAGTGCATGCCGGCCATCGTGCAGGCGGCGCACACGGGCGCGGCCACATGCGAGATGCGATGGCGCAAGCTCTGCAAAGTCTTGGCCTAGCGCTTCCCCAGTCAGCCTCAGGTGGCACCAATACATCAACGACGCAGTCAGGCAGCAGTGCCTCGAAAGACTCGGGGCAGCCAGGCTCGTCGAGCGATCCAGTTCGAGGTGACCTGCGTCAGTTCATGCATTCACTCTTTCAGGCTGTCAAAGGCGAAAGCTCGGGTGGCTCTACTGACAACGCGACCCCACCGACAGATCAGAAAGGCAATTTCAGCGCCAAGCTCTCCGCTCTCATTTCACAGGTCAGCAGCGGCTCGGCACCCGCTGATCTGCAAGCGTCCTTTTCAAAACTGATGTCGGACCTTCAACCGCAAACAACCACCGCAACCGATCCGGCAAGCGCTGGCGCAACAACGTCCGGTGCCTCTGCAGTCACGCTGCAGGCCTTGCTGACCAAGTTGCAACAGAATCTCGGCGTTGGTGGCAACAGCACTCCGGGCGTGGGCAATATCGTCAACACCACGGCTTGAGGGGCTGGGAAGAGCAGCGAACGGGCGTGGAGAATCCAATCTGCGAGCCCAAGCTAAGCCAAGCCGGCTTGCGCGGGCGTGCGGCCGATGATTCGCACTCACCGTTCCTTGCCCCAGTCAGGGCGTCGCTGTCGACGTTATTGCCGCGCTGATTCAAAGAGTGCATAGTCGATCGGATGGATCACGCCTTTGACATCGCACTGCGATTGTCCGTCGCCACGCTTTTGGGCGTGCTCATCGGTCTGAATCGAGATCTGCAGGGCAAACCAACCGGCGTTCGCACCATGGGGCTGGTTTGCCTTGGCTCGGCGTTGATTGTGGTCGCGGCAGCGTTGGTGGGCGGCCCAGGAGACGCCACCCGCGCCGTTCAAGGCATCATCACCGGGGTCGGCTTTCTGGGATCCGGTGTGATCATCAAGAGCGATAGCTCAAGTCGAATCCACGGTCTGACGACCGCTGCAACGGTCTGGCTGACGGCCGCCATGGGCATCACCTGCGGCCTTGGCCATTGGAGGCTGGCACTCCTGGCAACCGCGCTGAGCTTTGTGGTCCTCGTTTTCGGTGGCCGGTTTGAAAAGGCAGTCCACCGCCGCTGGCCGCACATCCCCAACGACTCTCAACCGCCCTCCTGACTGCAGAAACAAATCAGCGGGCGCCGGGGTCAGTCAGGCCTATCTTGCGCAACAGAGCGCGCTGAACTGTGCACCCTCAGTTCAATTCGATCGCACAGATCCAGAATCTCCATCCTTCGCTGATCGGGTGGGCTGCCATTGCCGCCATGTTCAAGCGCGCGCACGAAGTCGCTCGCTCGTTGCTGAAATGCTTCCAGCGCAGATCGCGATTCCTCACCTAAGTATTCGTCAAGTTGCCCGCTCAGAACCTGAGCAAGGATGAATGCAGCGATGTCCTCCAGGTTCAGTCCCAGATCGATCGACGATTGCATCAGATCGGCGAACTCGATCGCAAGACCGGATTCCTCCAACAGATCAAGAGCACAGCCAGGCTCGAGTCTGGATACATCGGCATCGATGAGCTCATAAAGGCGACGATAAGCTTGGCTCAATCCGAGCAACCACTCTGGGCGCGTGTCTGCAAAATCAGAAACCACCATCCGGTCCATTGAGTAAAAACTTGTCCGACCAACACTCATTGGCGGCATCGGTGATGACGGCGGACTCATTGCCCTCCCGATTGACATCATCACGCTGCCCGTCCCTCCCCATCCGGCCGCAAGCGTCTGCGCCACCTTGCGCAACGCCGGCATGTCCTGAGCCTTCTCCTCTTCGGTTCGCGTAGCGATCACCAGCCAGTTGGTCCACGGACTTACCAGACGGTAGCGAAGCGCCACCTCCAGGCCACCAACAGGGTCAAGCGCCTTCAGCCGGGTTGAAGCCACCACGCGCGCAACGGTGGAAACCTCATCTGGCGAGTCTGCGAGTGGCGCCGGCCCGAATGCCAACTCCTGCTGCATGACCTCACCCTTGTCGGTCTCAACCTCAAGGATCGCCGCGCCCTGCATGGTGGGTCGATCAAAACGCGCGCAGGCGACCACCGTGTCACCCTCGAAGACTGCGCCGATGGTGGATGGCGTGATGTTGGCTGTACCCTCTGGCCAGCGAATGGAGACGCGCTTGGCCCGAGGTGCGCGCATGCGCTCGAAGTGACGCACAACCCGCTCGGCCATACCCTCGCGAGGCGACACCAGCTCACATTCACCCGCAGTACTGATTGCGAGCTCACGCACGAAAGCCTCCGAGACCGCGCTACCTACGCCAACCGTGAAGATCCGGTGGCTCGATTTTTTCGCCTCGTCGACGACCGGGCGCCAGTCGGAGAATTCACCATCGGTGATCAGAAAGATGTCACCCGCCTCGCCGCGCCCGAGTACCGAATAGGCTTTGCTCAGCGCAGTGCCGATCTCTGTGCCACCCATATCGGCATCGAGTGACTTCGCAAACTCGCGGGCCTTCGCAAGGTTGGTTTCGTTGCAGGCCAGCGGACGGTCGGAAAACACCTTGGTCGTGTTGCCAAAGGCAATCAAGGTGACCCGATCATGAGACTGCAGCCCATCGAGGATGCCCTCGAGCGCCTGCTTGGCCTGCGCCATCGAATCGCCCTGCATGGATCCGGAGCAATCGACAACGATCGCCAGGTTCAATGCGCGAGGCTGCTGCAACCCAGGAAAGAACGGCTGAAAACTTGCCACGACCGCCATGCCCTCACCATCGGTGCCGGTCAGCGCAAAGCTGCGGCGCACTTGTGAGGCCCGAACATTCAAAATGAAGTCACGGTCCATGACAGCCTTGGACTGCTTCAATGACAGCACAAGCCTGTCCGCGGATCTCGCCATCTCGATCGCATGCGACGGGCACACGAACTGGGCATCTCGAAGCGCCCCGAAGATCTCGACGCTCAGCGAGAACTGGTTTTCAACGGTGAGTGACGCATCCGGGGCCTGATGTGGCTGATGCGGTGAGTCGCCATATCGCGGTGCAATCGTTGTCGGTAGCGAGAGCCTCAGTCGATCGCCCGCCCACCGGTAAAGGATCGCGTAGCGAAAGGTGATCTTTGCGGTCTCGTTGGCCAAGAGGTTGCCAACGTTCATGGTGTACAGGCCCGGCTCGAGTTCTTCGAGCATCACCGCCGAGTCGCCCGCTTCGATCGCCTCTTCGTAGTCTTTTTCTGCGGCGGACTTTTCAACGACCACGCCTTTGAGCACCCGCACGCCAATCTCGACTTCGAGCTCAAGCAGCACCGCATCCAGGGGCAGCGGAAAGGTGTAGACCGCTTCGATATTGACACTCTCCTCATTGCGGTAGGTTTGCGCCACCGTGACTTCGGCAAGCAGATCCTTCAGGACTACGTTGACCGCGACGTCGCACAACGCGACTCGCTCGTTACCCACGCCGCAAAGTGCTGATGCAAGTGCTTTCATTCTTTGTTCTCGCTTTCGTGAATTTGCGCATAGGCCTGTGAGACCGCGCGAAAAAACGCCCGAACCTGCTCCGGCGTCAGGCCTGCACGACCTGGCTCCAACGTGAGTTCGATACCGTCGGCAACCACCAGATGGCTCCAGACCTCGACCGTTCCGGCTCGCCTGGGCGATGGCGGTAAGGGGCCACCATCGTCGGGTTGCTTGAGCAACTCGCCAATGCGTTCAAGCGACAGCCCTGCGAGCTGCCATTTGCGCACCAGCAGAAGCTGCTCGACATGGCGCTCGCTATAGAAGGCGCCCTTGCCGATGCCCTGCGGGCGATCGATAAGACCGCACTGGATGTAGTAGCGAACGGTGCGTCGGGGCAGCTCGGCCAGCACCGAGATCTCATCCAGAGAAAAGGTTTTTGCGTGGTTCATGCCAGTTATACTAGACAGCGTTACTGTCCTTGTCAACTGTCACGAAAATACTTTGCCCACGCACCCCGACGCATAACTGCGCATGGTTCGCGCTGCAGGCGTCAAACGGCAATCTGGCACTTTTTCTTACTGACGAGGTCTCGCAGCGGGTAAATGCTAGACTAGACTTGGTTTACTTTGAGTTAGAGAGCCCTGATGGAAAACGTGAACATTTACGATGCCAAGACCCGGTTGTCCCAGTTGGTCGACAGGGCCGCATCGGGAGAGGACGTCGTGGTCTGCCGAAATGGGAAGCCACTGGTACGAATCACACGCCTTGAGGCGTCGAAGCGCCAAGTCAAGTTTGGTGTGCTCAAGGGCAAACTGACAATCCCGGCAGACTTCGATGCGCCTTTGCCCGACGAGGTCCTTGCGAGCTTCGAGCAAGGCTGATGCGGCTGCTCCTGGACACCCACGTCTTCTTGTGGGCGGTGGCAGGGTCGCGTCTGCTCAAGCCGGCTGCACGACGCCTCATCGAAGATGCCGATGAGGTCTTTGTTTCGGCAGCCTCGATATGGGAGATCGCCATCAAGGCCCGCTTGGGCAAGATTAAGGCGGACCCCGGCGAGCTGGCTGCAGCGATCAACACCAGCGGTTTTTTCGAGCTGCCAGTCAGCGCTGTGCATGCCGCCGGTGTTGCGCGACTCGCGCTCCACCACAACGACCCCTTCGACCGGCTGCTGATTTCGCAGGCGTTGGCCGAGCCGCTCAGGCTCGTCACGGTCGACGCTGTGCTGACGCAGTACAGCGACATCGTGCTCCTGATCTGAGCATCAATCATTTGGCGCCGCAGTCCACTCGTACGAACTTTGATCCTTGCTCGCACGATCTAAGATTCCCAACACTTCTTTCGCAAAGGGCACTAGACAATGTAAGGAAATATCCTTACACTTTTTAGACTGTTCAGGAGAAAAGCCGTGCCTGCCATCCATGAAGTCGCCACCCTTACTTCAAAGGGGCAGATCACCCTGCCCAAACCGATCCGCCAAGCCTTGGGTGTCACCGTCGGCAGCAAAGTTGCGTTCGATTTACAGGGATCCCAAGTCGTTGTGAGTCGCGCCGACGATGCCGTCCATGAAGACCCGGCCATTGGCTCGTTCCTGGCCCTCCTGGAAAGGGATATTCGGTCAGGGCAACGCCTTTGCAACTTGCCGGACGATGTCGTGCAGGCGATGCAGGCCGCACTGGAGCGGACGGTCGATCTTGCCGCCGACATTGAAGGCGATGTTGCGCTGTGATTCAGCGTCACGGGTGGAATCTGCTTTTCCACGCATGCCTGTCCGAGCAGTTGCAAAGACTGCATGCCGCCGCCGAACGCGCACAGCAGCAAGATCCACAGGGCTACGAGTCCAATGCCAACGTTCGCCTCTTCACAGCATTGTCGAAGTTGATCTTCGATGCGGTACCGAGCGATCCGGGCCGCGAGGAATACCGACAGGGCAACACGATGGGCCCAGCGTTTCGGCATTGGCGGCGGGCGAAAGTCGGTCGACGGTTCAGGCTATTCTTTCGCTACGACTCCAAGACTCGAATCATCATTTTCGCCTGGGTCAACGACGAAAACACATTGCGATCGTCAGGTGGCAAGAGTGACCCCTATGCCGTCTTCCAGCGCATGCTGGATCGCGGACACCCCCCAGATGACTGGGAGGCGTTGATGGCGGCGAGCCAGTCTGACTGGCGATAGAAGCCCAGTCCCCAGTGGATTGGCGGCATGTGTTGGGGAGGTTAGATCGAGCGAGGGTAATTCCCTCAATTTCCGTTGAGAGGGATTCAACCGGTCAGTGCAACATGCACCAACCCAGAGTTCGCTTTCAAATAACTCCTGGTACTAAAAATGCCAGGCAGGTCGCTCCCCCGCAGGCTTGCCCCATTGCCTCGAAAGGCTTCGGGAGTGGTGAGAAGAAATGTCGGTGCGGGAGACCTCGCAGGACGCCGTCGTAAGGAATGTCGGGGCGCGCGGTTAGGCCGGGCCGACGCGGCGATGCGGTGGACTGCCGCCAAGCTGGCGCATCACCAGGCGTGTGCCGATGTAGATGCATGCCAGCACGGCGACATAGAAACCAAGTTGCATCGCCGACGGCCGTGCGTCATAGCCAACCAGCGCGTGCAACAGCGCGCCCAGCGCGGAATTGGGCGCCAGCCAGGCAGTGCTATCCCACAGCGGCGCGGTGCCGCGCTCGACCAGCCCGGCCTGCGCAAGTGCGCGGGCCAACTGGCTGGCGATCGACGCAGCCAGCAGCGCGATCAACATATTGGTCGCGGCGAAGAGCTTCTGCATCGGGATGCGTGACAGGCCGGCATAGAGACCCATGCCGACGACGGCGCCGGCAACCAGCCCGAGCGCACAGGCCATCAGCACTGGGACGGTCCCGACCTGGCCGCCGGTCAACGAGCCGGCTACGAACAGCACCGTTTCGGCTCCCTCGCGCAGGACCGCGAGCGCTACTGCGACGAATAAAGCCCATGGCTTGCGCTGCCCGCCCTGCACCGACGCGCCAAGCTGGCGCGCCTCCATTGCCATCTGCCGACCGTGCGTCGAGACCCAGATGCAGTGCCAAACCAGCATCAAAAGTGCAACCGTCAGGATGCCGATGTTGACCAGGTCCTGACCGATGCCGTCGGCCCAGGCGTTGACCTGCTCAGCCGACAGCGCCAGCAGCAGCGCACCGGCTACACCCGCGGCAACACCGCAGGCCAGCCAGCGGCCTCGATGCGGCAACTGCTTCGTAGCAGCGGCGATGATGCCAACGAACAGCGCGGCCTCGAGGGTTTCGCGAAAGACGATCAGGGAGGCGGCGAACATAGTAATTGCTATTCGATCACTCGGCGCTCACGACGCCTTTGGCCGTGGTCTCGTTGTATTCGCCGAAAAAGTTGTAGCGACCGGCCTTGAGCGGACCGATGAAAATCGTCGCCTTCGCGCCAGCAGGAATGACCTTTTCGCGGTTCAACGAATGGCTTTCGAACTCCTCGGGCGTGCTGTCCTGGTTGTGCACGATCAGCTTGACGCGCTGGCCCACAGGCACCTTAAGCTCGGCAGGCTCGAAGCGATGGTTCTTGATGACAAGTTGCACTTCCGGGTCTGCAGCCTGTGCGGCGCCGCAAGACATGACGACGCCGGCAACAAGGGCGGCAACCCGGGACAGAAATCTTTCGATACGCATGGTCAGTTCCTCTAACGGCTTCGAAATTGTTGGGGCAGAGCGTCAACATCTTTATAGTAATGCGAGTCGTTCGCATTTGCAATACGAATCTCCAGCCTAACGCGAGGCGGCTCGCGACGACGCCCCTGCCTGAGTCGGCTCGACCCGGCAGCGATGGTGTTTAGCGCCTCTAACCTGTTAGGTGCCGCCGCGAGGGGATGTGTACTAGCAGCGAGGCTCGAGCCCTAGCGAGGGCCTTCGCGAACTTCGGGCGTGTCCAGTTTTTCATATGCACCGACGATCGCGGCTGTATCGAGCCTCCCGTCCAGTGCCGCGCCCGCGCCCGAGTGTTAGCGCCGGAGTGAAACTGACCCACCCGACGGGGTAAATCTGACCCGCCTGGGACAGGACGGTGGCTTTGCCCGAGCCGCCGGTGTTGCGCGCCTCGCGTTCCACCACAACGACCCCTTCGATCGTCTGCTGATTTCGCAGGCGTTGGCCGAGCCGCTCAGGCTCGTCACGGTCGACGCTGTGCTGACACAGTACAGCGACATCGTGCTCCTGATCTGAACATCAGCGCATAGATGCTGGCATTGGCTCACCTCCTGCCCTTCGCGCAGAATTTCTCTCGCACGAACTTCGATCCTCGATCGTACGATTTAAGATCCCCAACAGCAGTACAGCGACATCGTGCTCCTGATCTGAGCATCAGCGCATAGAGACCGGCCTTGGCTCACCTCCTGAGCCAAGCACGCATCAACCTGTCCGACATCGCTACGTACGTCCGTGGACAGCCCATCCATCGTGCGGGGGTCCCAATTGATGGGGTCGTGCGGGTCATTGCGAAGCGCACCGCGATCGGTACGCTCAAGCCCGGCAACAGTGCCGCGAGCTCTTTGGTCCCTGATTCGATACCTGATCTGAAAGCTTCCTTTTTCGTTCTTTATTGAGGTCTGCAAGATGACGCCGTTGTCGACGATTCGTTCTGTTCTTCTGGCCTCTTGTGCAGTGATCCTGGTCGCCTGCGGCGGCAGTGGCGGCTCTGACTCTGCCGGCTCGTCCCCACAGGCAAGCACTACGACGACACCCGTCGCAGCGCCTGCGGTCAGCGCACCGGCGCCTGCGCCTTTGCTCAACACCACCTCACCTTCCACCCCAGCTGCCACTACGCCCACCACCACTCCCGCGCAAACCGAGACAGCTGTCCTCGGTGCTGCCGAGTTCACCGCCTCGGCTGGCCTGGCTCAGAAGGGCCCCCTCATCAAGGGCTCCGGGGTCACCGTGCAGGAGCTCTCCAAGAGCCTTGTGCCAAACGGCAAGCAGTATTCGTTTCAGATCAGCTCGGATCTCGGCACCTTTGAGCCCAACGCCAAGTTCACCTCGCAGTACGTGAGCGTTGCGGCCGCCGGCTACTACTTCGACGAATCAAGCGGTGTGGTGTCGAGTGGGCAGATCACGCTCTATGGATTGAGCGACCTGTCGGCTGATTCGAGCCTGAATGTGAACCTGTTGACCACGCTGGCCTTTCAGCGCATCCAGGTGCTGATCACACAATCCGGCCTGAGCTTTAGCGCCGCGCGCACGCAGGCCGAAGGCGAAGTGCTCACCGCACTCGGTATTCGCAAGGGCGCAATCGGCACGGCCTTTGGCACACTCGATATTGCAGCCGGCACCGATGGGGCACGCGCGCTTGCAGCGGTCTCGAGCATCTTTGCCTTTGGCAATACCGCAGGCAACCTGACCCAGCTGATGGCCAACTTCCAAAGCGATCTGGCCGATGACGGCAAGATCAGCAATGCATCCACCCTTGCCACCCTTGCTACTTCGGCGCGGGCCATCAACCCGGCGCAGGTGGCCGATAACTTGAATCGCCGATACGCAGCCACCAACGCGTATTTCATGCCGGCCGACATCTCGAACTGGATCGACCAGGAGGGCGACGGCTTGATCGGACAGTTCAAATTCCAAGTCAATGACGCCAGCGCATCCTCCACCTTTACGCTGCCCACTTCGGTGACTGAGCCGTATGCAGGCACCGGGCTTTCAGCCACATCGGGGCGTCTGCTGGTCAACGGCGTTGCGGCTTCGGGATCAGTGCTGCTTAAAAAGGGCGATGTAATCGGCGTGCAACCGACAGCGGGCGCCCTGCCCGATGGGCCGCTCACGATCTACGTGATGAGCGGGTCCTCGCGCATCGCGCGGGTCACATTCGTCAAAGGATTGACCAGCATCGCGCTCTATCCCAGCAACTCATCGGTCACCGCGGGAGCGAGCGTTCAGTTCAACGCGGTGGGCACATTTACCGACGGGACTTCGGTCGATCTCACATCACGCGCCAACTGGACCTCGAGTGTTGCCTCGGTCGCCACCATCGGTGCCTCGACAGGTCTTGCAACCGGCGTGGGTTCGGGCTCAACCGTTATCACCGCAGCCGCCGGTGCGGTCAGTGGACGAACCACGCTTTCCAGCACTGTGGTCTCGCTGGTCTCGATTGCAGTAGCGCCTAGTTCTCTGTCGTTGGATGTCAATGCGTTTCAGCAATTGCGGGCCATTGGCACGTACTCAAACGGTTCGACGGCAGACGTCACGACAAGCCTGATCTGGTCGTCAGATCAGGTATCCATCGCAAGGGTTACCAACGGACTCGTATCGGGTGTGGCAGCAGGTAGCACCATTGTGCGAGCAAGCTCTGCGTCGGGCTCAGTCACAAGCCCCGCAGTACCGGTTTCGGTGCAGCCGATCGTCGTCAAAGCGCCCATTGCCAACGCGGGCCAGCCGCAGAGCGCTTTCCCCAACGACCTGGTCACGCTGAACGCGCAGGGCAGCTTTGATACCAACGTCCCGACACGACCGCTCACTTACTCCTGGTCCGTGATCACAAAACCCAATGGCAGCACTGCGAGCTTGAGCAATACAGCAATAGCGAGCCCAAGCTTCAGGGCGGATATCGCTGGTTCATATGTCTTCGGGCTTGTTGTGAACAACGGGGTGGTGTCCAGTGCTCTGAGCACGGTAGGCGTCACCGTGT
>CAIVAS010000137.1 GCA_903903975.1 uncultured Burkholderiales bacterium | reverse complement strand
GAACCAGCGATACGACTGCCGCTGTCTGATCCGGGCCGAATGCACCGCGCTCAAACAGCAGCTTGGTCGCCCACGGTGCGGCGAACCAGCCAACCGATGCGATGGCCAACCCGCCAGCAAACGATATGGCCGCTAGCCGGCGCGCAAGACGATCAGCATCGGATAGAGCACCGGAGGCCACATGCGAAGACAGCACGGGCAAGACCGCGCGCGCCACGGCGGTAGCCCCGATCGCAGTCAGCAGACCTATCATTCGCTGCGCGTAGCCGAGCGAGGCAACCGATCCGCCACCGAAACCAGTTGCCATCAGGGGATCAACCAGATTGACGAGGCTCATCGCCGCTTGCCCCGCAAGCAGCACCCCCATCCCGCGCCAGAAGATCGGCCAAGCCGCCGAGCGAGGCACCAGCGCCGGGCGACCATAAAGTTCTGCACGATTGACCGCCCAGGCGAGTAGGCAGACCTGCATCACTGCCCCACACAGTGTGCCGTACACGAGCGCCGTGTCATCGGGCAGCCAAGCGATCAAGATCGCTGCAGTAATGCACAGCGCAGGTACGCCTTCAGACAGGGTACCGACATGCCTTTCGCGTGCCGCAAGCACCGCTATCATCAGACCCGCAAGCATGCCGGTCGGCAACAGGATCGAAAGCGGGGCAGCAATTCGACCGACCCAAGCTGCGGCCGCTGGCTCAAGCGTCGGCGCGAGGAGCGGCAGCAAACGCGGAAGCGCAATCGCGGCTGCTCCAGAGAGCAATGATGCGAACAGGATGGTTGCGCCTGTCAGCTCACCCACAAACCGGCGAGCCTGGGCAATGCCAGAGGCAGCTTCAAACCGGGTAATCAAGGGTACATAGACGACCGAAAGTACGCCTGACCAGACAAGGGGAAACCAGTTGATGATCGTGGTGACGATCAGGTAGGCGTCGACGAGCTCGCCGGTCCCGAAGCGCCACGCTATCCCGATTTCGCGAGAGGCCACAGCGAGTCGTCCGATCATGACGAACACCACCACTCGAACCATTGCCCTCAGGGCTCGGCTGTTTGCGTTTTCTGATGCGATAACTGTGGTGGCGCTGCTCAAGTCAGATGCTCCCCAGCAGGGTTGGGGGAATTCGCTGTTGCAGCAAGCAAGCGGAAAAGCCGTATTGATAACATTGACTTAAACCTGCCCTGAATAAGAATGCTCGTTCAAACGCGCTTTTTGACCCAGGCAATATCATTCGTTCCAAATCGATTTTTTATGATGAATATGATGAGCATCAGGAGCATCGGCGCGGAGTAACGCGCATAGGAACCGATATTGAACAGGGCGTAAGGTGCAATTGATGCGAGCACCACCAGCACCGTTGGCGCCGCAGTAATAAACTCTGCGTCGTTGCGCCGGGTACGGACACCCAGAAAAGCAGCAAGCAGCATCAGATGAAACGAGAACTGAAAAAACAGCGCCTTGGATTCACCCCTGAAACTGAAGAAATCGGTCATCGTTATCCGGGCAACCGCCCACCATGGAAAGCCGGGTACATCAACACTCGGTTTTGAGTACGTAAGTCGACCGTCTGCGAAATGATGGGCAATTTCAGAGTAGAGCCTGAGGAGCAAAAGTTCGGAAACGCCAATGATCAGAAGTGTCAGGGCGACTAGAAAGATGCTGACTGCGAGACCTGGAGTCCGTCGACGCGAAAAAAGCACAAAATAATAATAGGCAAGGATGAATGTCGGTTTGGCCAGAAGCAGCAGCACCGTACTGCTCAACAGCACAAAGAAGGTCTTGAGCCGGCCTGCTCCTGTCAGCCAGAATGCGGTTGTCAGCGCCAGGAATACGAAAGACTCCTTTGAATAGACTGTCAGAAACAGTAGCTGACATGGCATTAAAAACGCTATGAAGATCAGCTGTTTGCTCAACCGGGGAATATTATTATCCTGAAATAGCCAGTAAAGCAGTAACGTTGAATACGCCAGAAATACCAGATCAAAGACCCAGACCTGCCCACCGACAAGGCTGCTCAGCAAAGACAGCAGCATCGTAAAAGACGAGAAATCGTCCGAAGCCAGATGCGCTGACTCCGCATAGTCGGCGGTATCGCCAATATTAACGACGCCAATCAGCGTGGTATAGAAAAGCAGGATGTAAAACATTTTGACGATCACGAAAATCGTCAGGGCGATCGGTACGCTTGAATTTCCCTGACGGTTTCGCGAACTGCGCCAGTAGAAATCGAGTGCTGGTCTAGCGTGATTTGCCGACACGATCGACGGGTCCAAATAACACCCACGCAAGGACAATGACGAGTGCAGACAGCGCACTCGCAATCGAAATAAGGGCCCGATAGGGTTTACTGTTTCGCTCTGGCTGCACTGCCAGATCAACGATCTGGATCGATGAGCCGTCTCGAGCCTCATCGATCCGAGCCAGCTCATATTGTTTGGCGAGCAGTTCGAACACGCCCTCTGAGTACTTGAATTCGCGATATTTCGAGATGTAGCTATCGCGGTCAGGCTCTGCAGGTCTCACATCGGCCATTTGCGCAGCCGCCAACTGTGACCGAAGCGCGCTGAGCCTGCCCTGGGCCAGTTTCAGCTCGGGACTGCCGTCTGCGAGGTAACCCCGCATCGTTGCGAGAGCAATCTCATTGACTGCGATTTCCGCACGAAGTCGAGCAATGATCTCCGCAGCAGCCCTTGGTTCGGTCTTCAGAACACGCTCGCTCACCGGACTCGATCCAAGCGCGGCTTCGGCCATGATCAGGCGCTCTTTGGACTCCGCAAGCTTGTTCTCAAAAAACACGCGACGCTGTGCTGCCTCTGTCATGGCCAGTCCGCGCATCAGCTTGCCCAGCGCCTCAACATAAGCGTTAGCCAATGCCGCCGCGCGACCCGGATCCCGGTCGTCGACCTCAACCGTTATCAAACCGTCCCGTCCTGCCGCGATTGAGCTACGGCCAGCAAGCACCTTGCGTGCGTCTTCCTGGAATTCACTCCCATAGAGCTGCTTGAGCTCGAAGCGCTCGACCAATCGATCGACGACAGTGCGACTCGTCAACAGAGCGACGAACTGGTCATTGGGATTCTTCAGTCCACCCGCGGCGCCAGCAAGCGCAGCCACGCCGCCAAATTGCTGGGCCAACATTGCGGCCAGGCCCTGGTTCTGCTGCGGCGGCAGGATTTTCGACGTGCCGGTATACATTTTCGGAAGCAGAAATGTCGCGCCGAAAGCCAGCAGACCGACCAAGAGCGGGACCAAAGCCAGCAGCCTCCAGCGCGCTCGAAGCATCGTGAAGAGGTCTGCGGCCGATAACTCATCTTCCCTGGCGCTCGAAGCGCTTCTCTGATCGCTCGGCATCAAAGTGTCGACACTCATTCTTATTGCCTCAACACTTTGACCGCAGCGGCCCCGAGCCCCAGCTGATAGATGATCTGGGTCCAATCTTTCAGGCCGCGTACGAAGGCGGTATAGCCGGTCTCACGATCAATCTTGTCGGGAATCACCAAGGTATCGCCGGGCACCATCACGAGCGACTTGAGATCACCTCGCCCGGTACCCAGAAAGTTGCTTTCCTGGCGCGATTTCACGCTGCCATCGGCGCGCAGAATGAACAGATTGGAGAGGTCCGCATTCTCGGTCGGCCCCGCACTCTGCAGGTAATCCCCCACAGTGCGGCCCTGCTTCCAGACCAGCACGTTGTCGTTGTAGACCGCGCCGGCTGCGCTCACAAAGGACGGGCGCGGCGGGATCACGATGCGATCACCGTCTTCGAGTGTGATCGCGGGCAACTGCGGTGAGGCCGGGTCGAGCTCGAGCGCGATACGACCACTGGGCTTCATCGTCCTCAGACGGTTGAGTCGCTCGCGCGCCAGCCGCTCCTCGGTCTGGACTCGCTGCTGCTGAATCGCAAGCTGCGTCGGATCACTCACCGTCACATTGGCCGCGCGATTCGCCGCCCCTGCCATGACCTGTTCCTCGAGCTTTTGCACCACGGTCTGCAGGGTCGCGGTCTGCTGCTTGCGCACGCTGTCGCGCGAAAATTCGGTGCCAAACAGATAGGCGTCGCGGGTCAAACCACCGACCCGGGCAATCAATTGCGGCAAGGTTTCGCCCGAATCCACCGAATAGATGCCGGGTGCTGCGATCTCTCCCTCGAGTCTCACCAGCCGGGTCTGACGTTCACGCGGGACCTGCAGATCGCGCACTCCAAAGATGGTCACCACGTCGCCCGGCATCAGCTCGAGGTTCTGCGATTCATCGGCATTGAGCACCACGCGCCCGAGATTGAAGGGAATCAGCCGGGACTTGAGCTCGCCACGATCGAGCCGCTCGATGACCGCATAGTCCCAGTTCACCTCGTCGAAGTTGTTGCGGATGTCCTGGCGAGACTTCTCGAGGTCGACCCCCTGACCCGCGTCCTGCGTCGTCGCATCGCGCAAGGCGGCATCTCGAAGGGCCGCGTCCTTGCTGGCATCACCCGACTTGGTCGCATCGCTACCCTTTGCGCCCGTACCCTGCGTAACGGGATTGAAGACCGGTAGTGGATCCTCAAACTGCACCAGCAGATTCTTGCGCAACCAGTAGTCACGCGTAATCAGCGCCTCACGATCGGGAATCAAGTCGCGTACCCGCATGCCGGGCTTGAAGGGATAGCGCAGCGGCGCAGCCACGTTGCCACGCAGCGTCACCGCGTTGGAAAACTGTGGGCTGATCGCAAAGAGCGTGAGCAGATCGCCGTCGCGCATGCGTCGGCTCTGGCCGGCCTCATCGAGCGCGAACGACTCGACCTCGCGGGGCGCCTTGCCACCGGCACTTTGCAGCCGCTCGAGCTGGCCGCGCTGCGAATCGGCCAGGATGGTCATACCACCCGACAACGCCAGCACTTCGCGGATCGGCGTGTCGTTGCGGATCAGCTCGTAGATCGCCGGCGTGTTGAGCGAGCCAGTCACCGCCACGCGCGGGCCGGCCGGCGGAAACACGATCACATCGCCCGGCAAAAGCTTCATGTCGCGAGTCTTGTCGCCCTTGACGATGAACTCGTAGAGATCGATGGTCGAGACCGACTTGTCGCCGCGCATCAGCTGCACGCGCCGCATGCTGCCGTTAGCGTTCGGGCCGCCACTGGCAAAGAGCGCATTGACCAGCGTCGACAGGCTGCTCAGGGTGTACTTGCCCGGCCTGCGCGCCTGTCCGACCACATAGACGTCGATGCCGCGCAACTGGCCGAGGGTGGCCGACAGCGTGAAGTTGCGAAAGCTCTTGCCGAGCTGCTGGGTCAGAACCTTCTCAAGCTCGCCCACACGCACGCCCGACAGCTGCACCGCACCCACCTTGGGCAAGACGATCTGACCATCGCGATCGACCACCGGACGCAACTCGAAGTCGAGCACGCCGGTGGAGCGCACGATCACTTCGTCGCCCGGGCCGATCACATAGTCGGCCGGCACCGGCACCGCGCCAATCGGTGAAAAGGTTCCTGGTGCCTCATCGAACAGGCTCGCACCGAAGATCGGCAGCAAACGACCCGTGCCGGCCTGAATGAACTTCTGGAAATCGTTGGGCTCCAGGGGCGTCAAGGGGCGAGTGAGCGCGCCCTGCAACTGCGGATCGGAAAAGTCGGTCGGACGCATGCCCATCGGGAACGACATGCCGCCGGGCATCGCGTTGGGCAGACCTGTGCGACCCAAACTGCCAGCGCCGCTGAGCCCCTGGCCACTACTCAACCCTGACATGCCGCCCTGCCCCGACATGCCCCCGAACCCACTGCCGCTGCTGTCGCCGGTGTCAGCACCACCGCTGCCCAAGCCCATCGCAGCGGCTGCACTTCGCGCGCCGGATCCGCCACCGCCACCGAATAAACCGCCAGCGGATTGAGCCGAGGCCGGCGGCATGGCGCAGGCCAGCACCACTGCAGAAAAGGCCGCGAAGCGAAGCGTCAAAACCGAATGACTGAGCAATGAATTCATGAGTCCCGAGGCCAGCATCAGAGACACCGCTGACCATTGATTGACAAGTTGAGCCGAGTGTAGCCGCGCCATCCAAGCGGTCGCCTACCGCTTTTCGGAGCACTGACCGTCCACACCACAGGGCTTGCCGTTCGGCGTGAAACTGTGGTCACTGCGCAGTCGATTTCCGACGAACGGACGAACGGCACCGCCTCGAAGGCGCGCCAATCGCGGTAGCCCATCCTGAGCACCCAATCACCGTCGGTAAGCCTGAGGTAGCATTAAGTCTGTGCGCGATTCCCGGTCTTCTGTCATGGCTCGCAACAGCAATTCGAATGCGGCCCCTGCCCTCGAGACCCATGAATTCAGGGTGTCGAGCGAGCCCGGCATCGACATCTATGTCCGCAACAAGCATCCGGCGGGCATGACTGACTTCGATGCGGCAAGCACCGTGCTCTTTGTGCACGGCGCGACCTACCCGGCCGAATCGGCTTTCGACCTGCCGCTCGATGGCGCCTCCTGGATGGACCTGATCGCCCGCGCCGGCTACGACGTCTATCTGCTCGACATCCGCGGCTATGGCCTGTCGACGCGTCCGCCGCAGATGGACGTGCCCGCCGCCGACAATCCGCCCTTTGCCACCGCCGCGCAGGCGCTGGTCGATATCGACGCGGTGGTCGACTTCATCCGCCAACGGCGGGGCATCGACAGGCTGGTGCTGCTCGGCTGGTCATGGGGCACGGCCACCACCCAGCAATACACCTGCGAGTTCGGCGACAAGGTCGAAAAGCTCGTCCTCTATGCGCCGATGTGGCTCCGTCGCACACCCTTTCCGATCAGCACCGGCAATGGGCCGCTGGGGGCCTGGCGGGCGGTCAACAGCGATCAGGCACTGGCGCGCTGGGTCAATGGCGTGCCGCCCGACAAGGTGACTGGCCTGATTCCGCCGGGCTGGTTCGAGGCCTGGATGCAGGCCTCGCAGGCCAGCGACCCGATCGGTGCCGCGCAGACGCCACCGGTCGTGCGCGCGCCCAACGGCGTCATTGCCGACGCCATGCGCCAGGCCGCCATCGGGCGCATGGATTGGGATCCGGCCGAGATCAGGGTGCCGGTGCTGCTGATCGTGGCCGAATGGGACCGCGACACGCCGGTTGAAATGGCCCGCGAACTCTTTGCACTCCTGGTCAATGCGCCGCGAAAACGTTACATCGAGCTGGGCGAAGGCACGCACATGGTCCTCATGGAGAAGCACCGGATGCAGCTGATCAATGAGGTTCAGCTCTTTCTGGATGAGCGCCCTGATGTCCGAGGCGTCGCGGCTTGAACAACCCGGCCGCCAGTCCGGTGCAGGCAAGCACAAGCGACCCGCGACGCCTGGTGATCGGCTTCGTCGCGGTCGCGCTCTGTCTGCTCTGGGGAGCCCTGTGGTTCGCCATCCAGCAAAGCCGCGCTCAGGACATCAAGCAGGCCGAGCTGCGCGCAGAGGGCAAAGCGGCGGTGCTCGCGGAATACACCCGCACGGTGTTCAATCACCTTGATTCGCTGTTGCTCGAGCTGCGCCCGATGCTCGATGCCAGGCTGCAGATTTCCGACGACGAGATCGAGCGCGAGCGCGCCGGCATGGCCAACTATGCGATGCAGATCTCGGTGATCGATGCCCGCGGCATGATGGTCTTCTCGACTCAGGGCAGTCAGCGCGTCGACCTGAGTGACCGGGAGCAATTCGTTTTTCATCGTGAGTTTTTTGCCCGCGATCAGCTCTTCGTCACCAAACCGCTCAAGGGCAAGGTCTCCGGAGTCTGGCAGATCCACCTGACCCGCCCGATCATCCGCTCGGGCGCCTTTGCAGGCGTCATCCAGATTTCGGTGAAGCCCGAGCTCTTCGAAACCTTTTCGAAGAGCCTGGCAACCCGTGAAGACGACATCGTCTCGATCGTGCGACTGAGCGGCGAGATCATGGCGCGCTATCCGAGCACGAACAGCGCGCTTGGCACGGTTGTCACCGGCAGCCCTCAGCTCGCGCCAGGCGCGCCCGACACCGGTGTGTTCAGACGGGTGTCGCCGATCGATGGCAAACGGCGAATCTATGCCTGGTACACCCTGCCCGAGTTCGGTGTGAGTTGCGTCGCGGCGCGCTCCGAAGAGGTGGTCCTGGCGATCTCAGCCGACGATCGCAAGAAGTGGCTGGCGGCGGCAGTCCTGATCTCCGCGGGTGTGCTCGGGATGCTGAGCTTGCTGCTGAAAGCTCTGAAGCGCAATCGCGAGATGATGGCCGAGCTGACCGCAGCCAGCGACGTCGCGGAGGCGGCCAACCGCGAAAAAAGCCGTTTTCTCGCCAATGTGTCGCATGAGATCCGCACGCCGCTCAATGGCGTGATCGGCAAGTCGCAGCTGCTGCTCGAGACGCCGCTCAACGACGGGCAGCACGACTTCGCGGTCAACATCGTGCGCTCGGGGGAGGCGGTGGTCGCGATCGTCAACGACATCCTCGATCTGTCGAAAATCGAAGCCAGGCATCTCGACCTGGCAAGCGAGCCGTTCTCGATGAGCGAACTCGTCGATTCGATCCGGCGCCTGTTCGCCTTTCAGGCCAGACAAAAAGGGCTGGCATTGGCGATGGCGCTGGCGCCTGACGCCAGCGGCTATTTCGTCGGCGACCCCTTGCGGATTCGACAGATCCTGACCAACCTGCTTGGCAATGCGATCAAGTTCACCGAGCGCGGCGGCGTCAACCTGCGGCTGATGTCGACCGACGAGGGGGTGCTGATTGAGGTGATCGACAGCGGCGTGGGCATTCCGGCTGCATCGCGGGATCGGGTCTTTGCAAGCTTCAGCCAAGTCGACATGTCGCGCGCCCGGCGCTTTGAAGGCACCGGCCTCGGGCTTGCAATCAGCAAGCATCTGACCGAGGCCATGGGCGGCGCAATCGGCTTTCATGCCCGCGAGGATGGCCCGGGAACGGTCTTCTGGGTTCGTCTGCCGCTCGAAACAACGAGCGAGGCGCCGCGGGTCAGGATCGACGCGGTCCGCATCCCGCAAAGCGTGCAGCCGTCGCAACAGGCCATGGGCAAGGCCCCGGTCGAGCCCGATTCAAGCCCTGCACGTGTGGCCGCGCCAAACGAACAACTCACGATGCTCGAATTGGACCGACCGCTGCTGCTGCTCGCCGAAGACAACATCGTCAACCAGAAGGTCGCGACCCTGATGCTCGAGCGCATGGGCTATCAGGTCGCGCTGGCCGAAAACGGCGAAATCGCGCATCAGATGGCCAAAGGCCGTCGCTATGCAGCGATCCTGATGGACGTGCTGATGCCGGAAGTCGACGGACTGGAGGCGACACGTCGCATCCGGGCAGGGTCAGGGCCGAACAAGACCACGCCGATCATTGCGGTCACCGCCAATGCAATGCAGGAGGATCAGGAAGCCTGCATGGACGCCGGCATGGACGATTTCCTGTCGAAGCCGCTGGTCATGTCGATCCTGTCGGACTGCATGGCCAAGTGGGTGCCCGCCGAGGCTCAGGCCGGGCGTCTCAATCCGCCGTAACCCGCCCAAGGCGTGGCCACCAGATAGCCGCCGTCGACCGGCAGATTGACGCCGGTAATGGCGCTGGCCTCATCGCCCGCCAGAAAGGCCACCGCGGCCGCAATCTCGTCGGCCCGCACCAGTCGGCCGATCGCACTCGACCCGATCATCAGGTCATGGTCGAGCGTGCCGAGCGCCATGCCCTTTTGCAGCGCCGGCGTGAGGGTGTAGCCCGGCGAGACAGTGTTGACCCGCACGCCTTTCGGACCCCACTCGGCCGCGAGACTTTCACCGATGCTGATCACGCCGGCTTTGGCCGGGCCATAGGCATGCAGCGGCCCCGATCGCATGCCGGCGACCGAGGCGATGTTGACGATCGCGCCATGGCCGCGCGCAGCCATCGGCACACCGAAGGCCGCGCACGAGACATAGGTGCCGCGCAGGTCGATGCGGGCGACGATGTCCCACTCCTTGAGCGTGAGCTCCTCGGGCGGCAGGGTGCGCTGCAGGACGCCGGCACAGTTGACCAGCACCTGCACCGGACCGATCCGAGCCTCGATCTCGCGGGCGGCCGCAGCCACCGAGGCCTCGTCGCCGAGGTCGATGGCGATGGCTTCGACTGATGCACCCGATGCACCCGATGCACCCGATGCACCCGATGCACCCGATGCACCCGATGCACCGGATGCACCGGATGCACCGGATGCACCGGTTACACCCATCACGCCGGGCAGGCGCGAGAGCTCATCGGCCAGCGCCTGTGCGCCGACCAGGTTGCGATCGGCGATCACGACGCGGTCACCATCGCGCACGAAGCGGCGCACGCAGGCTTCGCCGATACCGCTTGCGCCGCCGGTGACCACGACGATGCGCGCGGCGCCGGGTGCCTTTGTCGTTCCCACTGCTGCCGTCATCGTCGCGGCGCCGCTCATGTCGGCATGCGACCGGGATTGCGGGCGGCCAGCAGCGGCCTGACCATGCGCGCAAAGCGCTCGGCCTCTTCGTCGTGCAGATAGCCCGACAGGCAAAAGGAATGGCAGCCGATGTCGATGAACTGCTGCAGGGTGTCGGCACACTGCTGCGGGTTGCCGACCACCACGATGCCCGCGCCGGGGCGCACGCGCGTGATGCCGGTCCACAGATGCGGGGCGATCAGTTCACCATGTGTGCGCGCGAGTTCCTGGACGCGCTGATTGGCGGCCGAACTGGCGTAATGACGACGGATGAAATCGGTCTGCGATTCGGTGACACCGGCAATCAGGGCCTGTGCGGCGGCCCAGGCCTCGTCCTCGGTCTCGCGGCAGACGACCTGCAGGCGCATGCCGAAGCCCAGCGCTTGCTCGCGGCCATGGCGGGCCGCCATCTCGCGCAGCGTCACCATGTTGGCGGCAATGGTGTCGACGGTATCGCCCCAGAACAGATGCACATCGGCATGACGGGCCGAGACCTCCCAGGCCTCACGAGAGCCGCCTCCGAGATAGAAGCGCGGCTGATGCTCGGGGCGCGGCGCCACGCGCGCGCCCTTGAGCACATGAAAGCGCCCCTCGAAGTACACCGGCGCGGCACCGCTCCAGAGCGCCTTCATGATGGTGACGTCCTCGTCCATCTGCGCGTAGCGGTCTTCCTTGGCCAGCCGGATACCGTCCTGCAGGGCTTCCTCGTCGCTTTGTCCGGCGATCAGATTGACCGCCACACGCCCGCCCGAGAGCTGGTCCATCGCGCCGATCATGCGGGCGAGCAGCACCGGATTGACATAGCCCGGGCGGGCCGCGACCAGCATCTTGATCTTGCTGGTGCGCGCCAGCACCATCGCCGAGCTGATGTAGGCATCCCAGCAGCTCGAGGCCACCGGCACCAGCAGATACTCGAAGCCCGCCGTCTCAGCAGCCTTGGCAATCTTCTCGAAGAGGTCCATCGAGGGCGGCACCGTGCCGTCGCGGCTGCCGTAGGTGATGGTGTCGCCGGCGGTGGGCAGGAACCAGCCGAATTCGAGGCTTCGCAGGATTGTCATGGTCAGTCGACCTGGGCACCCGATGCCTTGACCACTGGCCCCCAGCGCTTGACCTCTTCCTGGATCATCGCGGCCATGTTCTCGGGGCTGCCGCCGACGATGTCATAGCCCAGCTCGTTCATGCGCTTGATGAAGTCGGGCGACTTGGCCGCCTTCTGACCTTCGGCATTGAGCTTCGCGATGATCTCCTTCGGCGTGCCGGCAGGCGCCACGATGCCGAACCAGGCGGTGGAGATATAGCCCGGGAATCCGGCCTCGATCATGGTGGGCAGCTCGGGCAGCGAGGTCGCCCGGGTCGGGCCAGTGGTGGCAAGCGCCTTGAGCTTGCCCGAGCGGATGAAGGTGATTGCCGACGGAATATTGTCGAACATGATGCTCACCTGTCCGCCGATCAGGTCGGTCAGCGCCGGGCTGCTGCCCTTGTAGGGGACATGGGCGATGTCGAGGTTGAGCATCGACTTGAACATCTCGCCCGACAGGTGAATGGTTGAGCCGCTGCCGCTCGAGGCATAGGTGAACTTGCCGGGCGAGGCTTTGATCAGGGCCACCAGCTCGCTCACCGAGTTGGCCTTGATCGAGGGATTCATGACCAGGACGTTGGCAAACGAGCCCAGCACGATGATCGGGGCGAGGTCCTTGTTCGGATCGTAGGCGAGCTTGTTGTAGAGAAAGGGGGTGATGCCGTGCAGGCTGCTGGGCGACACCAGCAGGGTGTAACCGTCAGGGGCCGAGCGGGCGACCATCTCGGCGCCGAGATTGCCGCCGGCACCCGGACGGTTCTCGATGATCACCTGCTGGCCCATGGTCTTGCTCAGTTCGGCCGCGGCAGCCCGACCGATGATGTCGGTCGCGCCACCCGGCGCATAGGGCACGACCAGGCGGATCGGTTTGTTGGGATAGCCCTGTGCATGCGCTGCGCCAGGCAGCAACGCGGCGAACAGGGAGGCCATGGCCATCGACAGGAAGGTGCTGCGTTTCATCGGAAAATCTCCAAGTTATTCCATCAATGGTAGTCGAAGCCGCAGGATTCGGATCGGGCACTTGAACCCGACCGGGCTGATCAGGCAGGCTTGCGGGTCGCGCGCTGAATGTTCGTTCAATGTTCGCTGAATGGTCGTTCAACCGCACCCACTGCCAACTTCCATCGGGAGACACGCCATGTCAGAGCCAACAAGCCCGCTTTCTGCCGTCGATGCCGGACTGCTGCAGCCGCAGCGCATCCGCACACTCGGGCTCGATACACCGTCGCTGGCACCAGCCAAGCGCGAGCAACTCGGGCGCGCTCGGCGCGACGCCGCGCCCCGCGCATCGATCGGCGACTGGAAGCCGTCTGCCGACCGGCTCGATCCGGTCGCGCGTCTGATGGCCGGCAATACCGGGCGCGACCCGGCACTCGTGCCGCTGCGGATGTCTCGGATGGCGGTCTCGCCATTCACCTTCTTGCGCGGCTCGGCATCGGTGATGGCGGCCGACCTGGCCACCCTGCCCTCAAGCGGACTGGACGTGATGCTTGACGGCGATGCGCACATGAACAACTTCGGCATCTTCGGCACGCCGGATGCGCAAATCGTGGTCGATCTGAACGATTTCGACGAGGTGCTGATCGGCCCCTGGGAGTGGGACCTCAAACGCCTGACCGCGAGCATCGAAGTGGCCGGGCGCGAGATCGGCCTGGACGCCTCGCAGCGATCGCACGCGGTGCGCGGCGCAGTGGCCGGCTATCGGACCATGATGCATCGCAGTGCTGCCATGCCGGTGCTCACGCTGTGGCAGCGCCGGACCACTGTCGCCGAGCTGGTGGCTGACGTGCCAGCCGAATGGGCGCCGGATGCGAAGGTGGATGTGCTGCTCGGCAAGGCCGAAGAAAAAGCGCGGCAATCCGACAACGCGGCGCTGTTGCAGCGCATGACCCGCCATGACGAGATCGAAGGACATCGCTTCATCGACGAGCCGCCGGTGCTCACCCGGCCGGATAGCGCGACCCGCGATCGCATCGCGAACGGCCTGCACGACTATCTCGATACCCTGTCGCCGGAGCGCCGGTTCATGCTGCAGCGATATTCGGTGGCCGATGTGGCCCATCGGGTGGTCGGTGTGGGCAGCGTGGGTCTGCGCGCCTGGTGCGTAATGCTGTTTGGCAATGACAGCAACGATCCGCTCTTTTTGCAGGTCAAGCAGGCCGCGCCCGCAGTGCACGCGCCCTATGTAACCAGACAGCCGCATGATCTCGGCTCGCATGAAGGCCGGCGGGTGGTCTATGGCCAGCGCCTGATGCAGGCACTCGGCGACCCGCTGCTGGGCTGGACCACCATCGACGGGCTGCCTTATTACGTCCGTCAGATGCGCAATCTCAAGGGGTCGATCGCGCCCGACAAATTGTCGCCGCCGACCTTTGCGGCTTTTTGCTGGAGCTATGGCGGGCTGCTTGCGCGCGCCCATGCGCGCACCGGCGATGCCGCCGCGATTGCAGGCTATTGCGGCGCGGACAGCGGACAGCAGCTTGACGAGGCGCTGCTGCGCTGGTCGATCAGCTATGCCGACCAGACCGAGGTCGACCATGCGCGTCTGGTGGCCGCGATTGCCAGGGGCGAGGTACCTTCGGTGTCGACGTCGCTGGGCGCATCAGAAGACTAAGGTCTGCCATACGAGCATCAACAACAACTTCGGGGAGACACCGGGTGAGCACACCATCGGCACAGACATTTGAAACCGATTTCTGGAAGGACGAACAACTGCGCAAGGTCTGGGATCAGATCATCCCGGGCGAGCCGCGCAAGACCATTCCGTATCTGCTGACGCTCGAGGCGATCCAGAAATACTGCCGGGTGGTGGGCGACCTGCATCCGCTCTATTTTGATGAGGCCTATGCGTTGACCACGCCCTACAAGGGCCTGATCGCGCCGCCCGCGATTCATATCCTGCTGATGTTCGCCTGCACGCCGGCAGACGACTGGATGCGCAGCCCCGGTACGGTCAATGCCGGCCAGTCGTGGAGCTACAACCTGCCGGCGCGACCGGGCGACACGATCCGCCTTGAGGCCCGCGCGCTCGACAAGTTCATCCGCAAGGACCGCCTTTTCGTGGTCCACGACAATGTGTTTTTCAACCAGCACAACCAGGTGATCTGCTCGGGCCGCGGCCAGACGATCCGCCCGGCCTGAGACGCGAGGACGCGACCATGAGCCATCCCTTCGACACCATCGAGATCGGCACCCGCATCGACGGCGTGCCCTTTTCACCGACCCGCGAATCGATCCGCGAATTCTGCGAGGCCTCGCTCGACTTCAATCCGCTGCACCTCGACGACGAGTACATGAAAAGCAGCTTCGGCAAGACCCAGTTCGGCGGCATCATCATGCACGGCATGAACAATTTCGGCGTCATCAGCAAGACCCTCACCGACTGGCTGTATCCGCTGGGCGGCGTGCATCGCCGGCTCGAGACACGCTGGAAGGCGCCGGTCAAACCGGGCGACACCATCACCGCGCATGCGGTGGTCACCGCCCGCAAGGCCACCGGCAAGAGCCGCTGGCTGACGCTCGATGTGGGCGTGCGCAATCAGCGCGACGAACTGGTGGCGCAGGGCGAGGCGATGGTCGAATTTCCGGTGCTATGAGCATCCTGATCGCCGGTGGCGGCATCGGCGGGCTGGCTGCCGCACTCAGCCTGCATGCGGCGGGCCTGCACGAGGTGCAGGTCCTCGAAGCCGCCTCCGAGATCCGCCAGGTCGGCGTGGGGGTGAACCTGCCACCGCATGCGGTGCGCGAACTCACCGAACTCGGGCTGGGCGAGGCGCTGGCGCAGCACGGCATCCCGACCTCGGAGCTCTCGTATTACGACCGGCGCGGCAAATTGATCTGGGCCGAGCCGCGCGGCCTGGGCGCGGGCTACCGGTGGCCGCAGTACTCGATTCATCGCGGGCGGCTGCAGCAGATCCTGTTTGATGCGGTGGTGGCCCGACTGGGCGAAGCGGTGGTGTGCACCGGCCAGCGTGTAAGCGGCTTTGCGCCGATGGCGGCCGGCGCGCGCGTGCAGGTCACTGAGCGCAGCGGTGCTGTGCGCACGATCGAGGCCGATCTGCTGATCGGTGCCGACGGCATCCGCTCGGCGGTGCGCCAGTCGGCCGACCCGGCCCTGGGTGCACTCGCCACCAACGGCTGGATGATGTATCGCGGCACGACCCGCAGCGGGCGGTTTCTGAGCGGCTCGTCGATGGTCATCATCGGCGACGAACATCTGCGGGTGGTGGTCTATCCGATCGAGCCGGGCGTCAACAACTGGCTGCTGGTGCGCCCGGCTGAGGACGGCACAAACGAGGGCGCCACACATCAGAACGCCGCAGAGGCGCTTGGCAACTGGAACCGGTCGGTCGAGCCACAGGCGATCGCGCAGTGCGTGCAGGACTGGACCTTCGACTGGCTGGATGTGCCGGCGCTGGTCGCCGGATCGGACATCGCCTGGGAATATCCGATGGCCGACTTCGATCCGCTGTCGCAATGGGTCTTCGGACGCGCAGCGCTGCTGGGCGATGCCGCGCATGCGATGTATCCCTTCGGCTCCAACGGCGCCTCGCAGGCCATTCTGGATGCCCGCGTGCTGGCCTGGCACCTGGCAACGCAGCCGGATATCGATGCTGCGCTTGCCGCCTATCAGGCCGAACGGCTGCCGGTGGCCAGCGCGGTGCAGCTCGCCAACCGGCGGCAGGCCAACGACGTGATGGCCAAGGTCAGCGCGATGGTCCGCCAGGACGCGCATGCCGGCGCGCAGGCAGAACTGAAGGAGGTCGAGGCGCGCTACAAGCGCCTGGCAGGCTTTGATGCCGAGACGCTCAATGCGCGGGCGTCGTGGAGTGTGGGCGGGCGCTGACCGCGTAAGCCGGGCACGGTCACGAAGAGCAGCAGGCCGCAGGCCGCCCCGGCGGCCGACAGCGCAAAGCCGCCGTAATAGCCGCCGGTGAGGTCGTAGAGCGCACCGCTGCCCCAGGAGCCGAGCGCGCCACCCATGCCCATGCCAAAGAGCACTGCACCGTAGATGCCGGTCTGGCGTCCACCGGCGAAGTTGCGCGCCGACAGCACCGCCACCAGCGGCCCGCGCGAGCCCTGCATCGTGCCGAAAAGCACCACGAAGGCAGCGACCATGGCCATGGCATGCGAACTTCCGAGCGCCGCGAGCGCGGCCACGCCGGCGATTGTCGAGCCATAGGAGATCATCGCGACCCGCATCTCACCGATGCGCTCGGCGAGGCTTCCGGCGAGGAAAGTGCCCACGATCGAGACCATCCCGACCAGCCCGTAAATCGAGGCCGCCTGCAGTGGCGGCAGGCCCGATTCGATCAGATAGGCGACCAGCTGGACGCTGACCGCAAAGGTGCTTACCGAGGTGCAGAACATGACGGCAAAGAGCGCCCAGAAGACCGGCGTGCGCAGGGCTCGACTCACCGTCCAGGCCTCCCCGTCGGCAGCCTGCTGCTTGCGCGCCGCAGCGATCTCGGGCGCACCGGCGGCAATCCGGCGCCAGGGCAACAACTGGATCAGCGCCAGCACCGCCAGCAGCATCAGCCCGAGCACCTGATAGGTGCCGCGCCAGCCGCGCTGCGCGACCAGCGACTGCACGATCGGCGAGAACACCAGCAGGCCGACGCCCATCGAGGCCGAGATCACGCCCATCGCGCTTGAGAGCTTTTTCTGGAACCAGCGGCTGACCAGGCTGGACGCCGGCAGCATGCCGATCATCGATGCGCCGATCGCGCCACCCAGCCCGGTGAGCAGGTAGAGCTGCCACAGCGCGCTCACCTGCGAGGCAAGCAGGCAGGCGCCGCCAAAGACCGCCATGCCGACGCTGTAGCAAAGCCGCGCGCCGAGCCGGTCGAAGATCGTGCCGGCGATGGGTGACATCACGCCAAGCGCGACCATGTAGGCCGAGTAGATGCCGGTGAGCGCGGCGCGATCGGTGTGAAACTCGCGGGCAATCGGCAGCAGGAAGATCGCGAAGCTCTCGCCCACGCCGCGCGAAATCGCACTGATCACGGTACACATCATCAGCACGCCGAGCGCGGCACGATTGGCCGCGATCTGCGAATCGGCAACGGGTGACCCGGAGGCGGGTGCAGTCAAGGGGCGGTGGGGGCGATGGCCGAGGGTTGATGTGAGCCTTGCATTATCGGGGGCAAGTGCGCTGTCAGGGTCATGCGAATACCGCTTTTCGACTTAGGACGAAGGTGCTGCAGCGTGCGCGCCTGCTGTGCTAGCTTGGCGAATCGGCTGGGATCGGTGCGTCCTGGCGCCGATTTACCGATCTATTCTGACCGCCCATCCTGACCACCAGAGAGACCTGCCCGATGCGATTCGAAGATGCCTTCGGACTCGAGATGTCGACCGACTCGCCCGCCGCGCTCGAGGCTTATCTCGATGCGGTCGAGCGCTTCCTGTGCGCCCTGCCCGGCATGGAAGCCGCAGCACAGCGCGCGATCGACGCCGACCCGCAATGCGCGCTCGCCCATGCGGTGCTGGCCCGCGCGCATCAGCTGCATGGCCGTGGCGCCGATGCCCGAGCGGCGATGGCGCACGCGGTGCACGCAGTGGCCGGGCAAAGCGAGCGCGAGCGCAGCCATGTGCACGTGCTCGAGCGAGTGGTCATGGGCGATGCCGCAGGCGCGATGGCCGCAGCACGCCCTCACCTGCATTCCTGGCCGCGCGACTTCATGGTGATGGCGCCCTGCGCCGGCGTCTTCGGGCTGATCGGCTTTTCCGGGCTGGCCGGGCGCGAGCAAGCGCTTTACGACTTCATGGCGCAGTTCGATGCGCCCTGCGCCGGCGACTGGTGGTTCCAGGCCGCCCGGGCGTTTTCGCAATGCGAGGTCGGCCAGCTCGATGCCGCCCGCGCCAATGCCGAGCGATCGCTGGCGCAACGGCCGCGCAATGCGCACGGCGCGCACATCCGCACCCATGTCGATTACGAATGCGGCGACGATGCCGACGGCCTGGTCTGGCTGTCGCGCTGGCTCGAGGACTATCCGCAGGCCGGGGCAATGCATGGCCATCTGTCGTGGCACAGCGCGCTGTCGGCGCTCGAGCTCGGCGACAACGCCACCGCCCGCAAGGTGTTCGACACGCAGGTCAAGCCGTATGCCGCCTGGGGGCCGCCGCTCAATGTGCTCACCGATGCCAGCTCCTTCTTGCTGCGTGCCGAACTGCTCGGTGCGCAGCGCCCGCTCGATGAGTGGCAGATGCTCGCCGGCTATGCGCACGAGCAGTTCCCGAAACCGGGCCTGGCGTTTGTCGATGCGCATGCCGCACTCGCCTATGCAATGGCCGGCGACAACGACGCGCTGTCGCGCCTGATCGCCGGCGCGCGCGGGCCGGCCGCCGATTTGGTGATCACCCTCGCCCGCGGCTTCGAAGCCTTCGCTCAGGGCCATGACGCGCAGGCGCTCGAGCAGCTGTGGCCGCTGATGGCCACCCACGAGCGACTCGGCGGCAGCCGCGCTCAGCGCGACCTGATCGAGCAGACCGTGCTGGTAGCGCAGCGCCGGTCCGGGCAGACCGGGCCCTGGGCCCGCCATCGGGTGCGGCCGCTGCCGAAGGCGCTGCGCTGATCGCAAGTCGCTTGCAATCGGACGCCACTCGCCGTGCTAGCTTGGCAGATCGGCCAACAGCCCGCACAGCGGCTGGCGCTCATGCACACCACTCGGAGACCCCATGGATACCCTGCTGCCCCTTGCCGCACGCACCGCGCAACTGCTCAAAGACCGCAACGAAACCGTGTCGGTGGCCGAGTCCTCGGCAGGCGGCCTGATCGCGGCCTCGCTGCTCGCCATCCCGGGTGCATCGGCCTATTTCAAGGCTGGCGCGGTGGTCTATACCCGACCCGCACGCCGAATGCTGATGGGTATGGCCGATGTCGACATGAAGGGCGTGCGCTCGTCCTCCGAGCCCTATGCGCTGATGCTCGCCCGCACCGCGCGCGAGCGGCTCGACGCCGACTGGGGCCTGTCCGAGACCGGCGCAAGCGGGCCGACCGGCAACGGCTATGGCGATGCCGCCGGCCACAGTTGCCTGGCAGTGAGCCACCGCAGCGGCTTCGAGCTGGCCATCACGCTTGAAACCGGCAGCGCCGATCGCGTGGGCAACATGCGCGCCTTCTCGATGGCCGCACTCGACTTGCTGCAGCGGGCGCTGACGCGCTGAGCAAAGCGCCCAAGGCGTCGCACCTGCGCTGCGTGTCAGCGCCCGCTCGGCGTGCCTACTTGAACTCGTAAGTGATCGCGATATTGCCGGTCTGCTGGGTGCGGGCGCTGACGATCGGGCTGTTGGTGATCGCCGAATCGAACCAGCGATGACGAAGCTGCAGCTGCAGGGCCCAGTCACCGGCAATCGGAACGCTAGCCGCCAGGCCCACCAGCGGCACGACCGATGCGCCTGGGCTGTAGGCGGCGTAGCCGCTTGCCGCCGACTCGCCAGGCGTCACGCCATAGAGATAGTTCACATAGGCGCTGCTGCGGTACTCGAGACTGACCAGCGGATAGAAGGTCGCCCAGCCGGCCTCGAGCTTCGTGCCCCAGGTCGCCTCGGCCAGCATGCCGCCCGAGGTCACATCGTGCATCGCATAAAAAAAGAAGCCGCCAATCGGGGTGCGCTGAAAGGTGCCCACGCCGAGCGGCACCGGATTGCGGCGGTCGCTCAGGCCCCGCAGGGCGACGGTATCGGTGCGAAAGCCTTCGGTATTGACGCGGCCCACCAGTTCGAGATGACCCCAGCCCATCGCCAGCGTCTTGACGCCGAAGGTATCGATGCGACCGAAGAAGCGGCCGTAATCGCCATAGACATAGGGCAACGCCAGCGTCGAGGTGGCGTCCCCCTTGACGATGCCCGACTTCAGGTAAGCCGCACCGCCGACCTCTCCAACGAAGTGATCAGGAAAGGCGGTTTGCGCCTGAGCGGGCTGACTGGCGAACAAGGCTGCCAGGGCAAGCGGCACAGCAAATAATGGCACTGCCAGGAACGGTACTGCGAACACGGCTGCGCCGGCCAGTCTTGGGAAAGTCAGCATGAGTCGGGGTCCGGGGGAGTGCCATTGCCGCGCACTCTACGATGATCGACGCCTGCGCGCGACGTCGCGGTCCGAATTTCAGATCGGTGCGGGTCAGACCAGGGCCGGGAATTGGCCGAGCGCCTGCGCCAGATCGTCGCGAAGATCGGCGCATTCTTCGATGCCGACCGACAGGCGGATCAGCCCTTCGGCAATGCCCATCGAGGCCCGGCGTTCGGCACCCATCTCGTAAAAGATCGTGTGCGCCACTGGAATCGCCAGCGTGCGGTTGTCGGACAGATGGCTTGAAAGAATCACCAGCCGAAGCGCATCCAGAAACGCAAAGGTGTCGATGTCGGGGCGCAGCTCGAAGCCGATCAGGCTGCCGAAGCGACCGCCGAAAAGCTCGGCGGCACGGGCATGCTGGGCATGGCTGGCCAAGCCGGGATAGTGGACCCGCCCCACCTGCGGCTGCGATTCGAGCCAGCGGGCAAGTGTCAGCGCATTGTCGTTGCTGCGCTCGATGCGCAGCGCGAGGGTCTCGGCGCCCACCGCGATGCGGTGCGCATCCTCGGCCCGCAGGGTGGCGCCGATGTCGCGCAGCCCCTTCTTGCGGATCTGCTGCAGTCCCCAGACCCTCGGGTCGAGCTGCTTGTAGGCTTCGGCAATGTTCGGAAAGCCGCGCCAGTCGAAAAGGCCGGTATCGCTCACCGAGCCGCCGAGCGCATTACCGTGACCGCTGATGCCCTTGGTGAGCGAGTGAATCACCAGCCCGGCCTTCACATCGCTGGCGCGAAACAGATGCGGCGTGGTGAGCGTGCTGTCGACCACATAGAGCACGCCGCGCGATTGGCACAGCGCACCGATGCCGGCGAGGTCGGCGACCTGGGTGCGCGGATTGGCGATGGTCTCGACAAACACCATGCGGGTGGTCGGGCGAATGGCCGCACTCACCTGGTCGACATCGGTGGCATCGACGAAGCTCATCTCGATGCCCATGCCAAGCAGCGTGTGAAAGAGCGAACTGGTGTTGCCGAACAGAAACTGGCTCGACACCACATGATCGCCTGCGCGCAGCAGCGAGATCATCATGGCGGCGATTGCCGACATGCCGGTGGAAAACACCACCGTACCGGCTGCGCCTTCCATCATTGAGATCTTGGATTCGAGCGCTGCGCCGGTCGGGTTGCCCTGACGCGAATAGACATAGCCCGACTGGCGTCCCTGAAAGACGTCGGCCAGCGCCCGTGCATTCGGGTAGGCGTAAGTGGCCGCCACATGGAGCGGCTTGTGGACCGCGTCGTGCTCACTGCCGGCGAGCCGGTCGGCGTGGAGGATACGGGTGCTGATCCCGGGTTTCAATTGAAAACGCGCCGCGCAGTAAGAATAGAAAAGTAAGCGAGTGCGCCGGCCGGCACCGTCTGCATGACGCCTGGGCCTCGGACGCAGAACGAGGGGAAAACGAAAACTGGCGCGCCCGGCACGAATCGAACGTGCGACCCTTGGCTTCGGAGGCCAATACTCTATCCCCTGAGCTACGGGCGCGTAGTCGGTAATTGTAGCCTGTCACAGCCGAATGCTGCAGCGCAAACATGCTTCCAGCTATACTTTGCGCTTTGCAACCGCCCGATGTGGCACGCGCGTCAGCGCCTCAGGAAAACCGCATGAGTGAGCATTCAAGCTTCATCAAGACCCCCGGCCAACTGATCACTGTCGTTGTCCTGTCCCTGATCGTCCCGATCCTTGTGATCGTGCTGCTGGTCAGCTACGTCAACTCAGGCAAGCGCACCGGCGCCGGCACCGATTCGATGTCAGCCGAGGCGATCGATGCCCGGATCAAGCCAGTTGCCTATTTCGAGCTGAAAGACGCCAGTGCGCCCAAAGTGCTGCGCTCGGGCGAGACGGTCTACACCGCACAATGCTCGGCCTGCCATGCAGCCGGTGTCGCCGGCGCACCCAAGTTCGGCGATGCGGCTGCCTGGGCGCCGCGGATCAAGACCGGCTATGACGCGCTGCTGACCTCTGCGCTCAAGGGCAAGAACGCGATGTCGGCTCAGGGCGGCGGCGAATACGACGATACCGAGATCGGTCGCGCGGTGGTCTACATGACGAACAAAGCCGGCGCGACTTTTGCCGAACCGCAGGCACCTGCTGCGGCGGCACCTGCGGCGGCCGCTCCTGCAGCGGCGCCCATGGCGGCGGCAGCACCCGCCGCCGCCGCACCGATGCCGGCGGCAACCGCTCCGGCGGCCGCAGCAGCGGCAGCCCCGGTGGTGGTCGCAGCGGTTACAGCCGCCGCCGCGCCGTCATCCGATGCCGGCAAGAAACTCTACGACTCGATCTGCATGGCCTGCCACGCGGCCGGTGTGGCCGGCGCGCCCAAGTTCGGCGACAAGGCTGCCTGGGCACCGCGGATTGCCACCGGTATGGACACGCTCTATACCTCGGTCATCAAGGGCAAGAACGCCATGCCGCCCAGGGGCGGCTCGGGCGCCAGCGACGACGACATCAAAGCTGCGGTCCAGTACATGGTGGCTGCCGCCAAGTAAAGCGGTCTGCGTCTCGCTGACCAGCCAAGGCCGCGCTCTGTCGCGGCCTTGTCGTTTCCGGCCCTTGCTTCAGCCTCGGGGCCTCGAACTCTCAGGCTCTCGGAACCGCGTGCATAGGCCCCCCGCTTCAGGGCTTGAGCAGCCCCTTGAGTGCCGCCAGACGCTGCTTGGCCGACTCGGTGCTCACCACCGCCGACGCACCGCCCTGGGCATCGAGCTTCATCTCTTCGATGAAACGCGAGGGCAACCGGGCCAGCGTGCTCTTGGCGCGTTTGCGCTCGCGACACCAGCTGATGGTCAGCGTGCGCTGCGCGCGTGTCACCGCCACATACATCAGGCGCCGTTCCTCCTCGATCCGCTGCTGCGGCGCATCAGCCTCCTCGCCCTCTTCGCCGTCGACCTTGGCATCGCCGGAATGCGGCATCAGACCTTCCTCGCAGCCGGCGATAAAGACATGCGGAAACTCCAGACCCTTCGAGGCATGGACCGTGGTCAGGCGCACCGCGTCGGCATCGGCATCCTTGCCATCCAGACGCGACAGCAGCGCGATCGTCTGGGCCAGCTCGATCAGCGTCTTGCCGTCCTCCTCGCCACGCTTGGCAATCCAGGCGACAAAATCGGTGACGCTCTGCCAGCGCTGGCTGGCCTGGCGTTCATCGCAGGTCGCCAGCAGGTGCTCGTGATAGTCGATGGCCTTGAGCAACTCCCCGAGCAGCTCGCCCGGCGGCTCTTTCTTGGCCCGCCAGCCGATCCGGTTGACGAACTCGCCGAACTCGCGCAGTGGCCCGATCTGACGCGCCGGCAGATGCGACTCGGCGCCGCTCTCGAAGAGCGCTGCGAACATCGAGCGCTGGCGCTGCGCCGCATAGTTGCCCAGCGCCTGCAGGGTCTGGGCGCCGATGCCGCGCTTGGGCGTGGTGATCGATCGGATGAAAGCCGGGTCGTCGTCGTCATTGGCCAGCAGGCGCAGCCAGGCGATCACATCGCGAATCTCGGCGCGCTCGAACCACGACTGGCCGCCCGACAGCACATACGGAATCTTCTCCTTGCGCAGCGCCTGCTCGATGATCCGCGCCTGATGGTTGCCGCGATAAAGCACCGCATAGTCCGAGAACTTGCCGCGGCGCTCAAAGCGCAATGACTGCAGGCGCATCGCAATCGACTCGGCCTCGGTCTCATCGTCGTCCATCGGCACCACCCGCACCGGATCACCCACTCCGAGCTCCGACCAGAGGCGCTTTTCATGCAGCTTGGGGTTGTTGGCGATCAGCTGGTTGGCCGCGGTCAGGATGTTGCGGCTCGAGCGGTAGTTCTGCTCGAGCTTGATCACCTTGAGCTTCGGAAAATCGACCGTCAGGCGCCGCAGATTTTCGAGCGTCGCACCCCGCCAGCCATAGATCGACTGATCGTCGTCGCCGACCGCGGTGAACGCGGCCCGCGGGCCGACCAGGCGCCTGAGCAGCTCGTATTGCGTGGCATTGGTGTCCTGGTATTCGTCGACCAGCAGATAGCGCAGGCGGTTCTGCCATCGTTCGGTCACTTCGGGCTGGGTGCGCAGCATGTGCAGCGGCAGGCCGATCAGGTCGTCGAAGTCGACCGCCTGATAGCCCTTGAGGGTGGCGGCATAGTCGCGATAGGCGTGCGCTGCGGCATGTGCCTGGTTGTCGCGGGCCGAAGCCGCGGCCTCGTCGGGCTCCAGGCCGGCGTTCTTCCAGAGCGAGATCTGACTTTGAACCGCGCGCGCCACCTTGCGGTCGGTGGTGCCCACCAGCTGCGCGATGATCGAGCCGGCATCATCGGCATCCAGAATCGAAAACGCCTTCTTCAGGCCGATCGATGCGCCGTCTTCGCGCAGCATCTGCACGCCTAGCGAATGAAAGGTCGAGACCAGCGGCCGATCGCTTTCACGCAGACTGACCATCTCCTTCAGGCGCGCGGCCATCTCCTGGGCCGCCTTGTTGGTAAAGGTGATCGCGGCAATCGCCCGGGACGTGACGCCGCTGTCGATCAGATGGACGATCTTGCGGGTGATCACCCGGGTCTTGCCGCTGCCGGCACCGGCAATCACCAGGCAGGGACCATCGAGATATCGGACAGCCTCGCGCTGCGCCTCATTGAGGGTGTCGATCATAGTGTCCCGGTGGATGGCATCACGTCAGATTTCAAGCGGATCGACGACCAGCTGCCAGCGCGCCGCATGGCGCTGGGCACGCAGCGCGGCCAGCCAGGGGCCAAGCGCGGCATGCAGCGCCGGGCGCGACGGCGACTCGACCAGCATCTGCGCACGGGCCAGGCCGCGCATCTGGGCGAGCGGCATCGGTACCGGGTCGCAGACGGTGAGCGCGGCCAGCACGGTGTCGGGAATCGGCGGATCGGTGTCGGCCGACAGCAGCCGGTGTCGGGCATCAGCCAGGAAGGCGATGGTGTCGTCGGCCGATCGGGCCTGCACCGTCAGCAGCGCCTGATGCACGAAGGGCGGCAGGCTGGCCTGCTCGCGTTCGGTGAGCTGGTCGGCGGCGAAGCGATCGAAGTTGTGGGCGGCGAGGGCGACGAACACCGGATGCTCCGGAAAGCGTGTCTGGATCAGCACCCGGCTGGCGGCATGATGGCGCCCGGCACGCCCGGCCACCTGCATCAGCGTGGCAAAGAGCCGCTCGGGCGCACGAAAGTCGGCGGCAAAAAGCGCCGCGTCGGCATCAACCACCACCACCAGAGTGAGACGCCGGAAGTCGTGACCCTTGGCGAGCATCTGGGTGCCGACCAGCAGATCGACCTCGCCGGCATGCGCAGCATCGAGCATCTGCTGCGCCGCGCCGCGCCGACGAGCGACATCGCGATCGAGCCGGCCGATGCGCGCGCTCGGAAACAGCGACTGCAGGCCCTCTTCAAGCCGCTGGGTGCCACGACCGAGTCCGGCCAGATCGACATTGCCACATTCGGGGCAAGACCTGGGTACAGGCTGATCTGCGCCGCAGTGATGACACACTAACCGATAGCGCTGTGGTGAGGCAGACGGGGTCGCGTCAGCCTGCGAACGCGGCGACTCGCTCTTGCTCGAGGCTGGCCGCACGGGTGTCGCAGCGCCCACCTGCTGCGTGGCCTGATGCGTCACCCGATGCGGGACCTTATGCATGACCCGATAGGCATCGCACTGGTCGCACCTGCTGAGCCAGCCGCAGGCGCCGCAGTTCAGGACCGGCGCATAGCCGCGGCGATTCAGGAAGATGAGGGCCTGTTCGCCACGGGCGACGGTCTCGTTGATCGCCGCGATCGCCGGATCGGTCAGACCATGCTGCAGACGGGCACCGCGCAGCGCCATGCGCTGCACCAGCGGCAAACTCGCGCCCGAGGCGCGTTCGCGCAGGCTGACCAGCCGGTAGCGGCCGCGGCGGGCGGCGTGCCAGCTCTCAAGCGACGGCGTGGCCGACCCGAGCACGATCGGCAGGCCGCGGCGCGCGGCCAGCGCGATCGCCAGGTCGCGGGCCGAGTAGCGCGCCCCCTCCTGCTGCTTAAAGGACGCATCGTGCTCCTCGTCGACCACCACCGCCACCAGGGCTGGCAGCGGCACCAGCACGGCAAGCCGGGTGCCCAGCACGATCCGGGCGCGCCCCTCGGCCGCCGCCAGCCAGTGCGCGGCGCGTTCGGCGTCGGGCATGTCGCTGTGCAGGATGGCGAGCGGCAGCATCGGAAATCGCTCGCGAATGCGCTGAGCGAACTGGGGCGTCAAGGCGATCTCAGGCACCAGCACCAGCGCCTGCGCGGCCTGATCATGCGCCAGCAAGGCCGCAAGCCACCGGAAATAAACCTCGGTCTTGCCGCTGCCGGTGATCCCGTGCAGCAGGAAAACCGCATGCCCGGTGCAGGACTGAATCTGGCTGAGTGCCTCCGCTTGGCCGGAAGTCAGTACCCGCTCACCATCTGGATGGTCGATACCTTCAGTCGGCTTGGGCAGATCTGCCGCGAAACGTTCCCGTGCCCGAACAACCGCCGACCCACGGCTGCGCGCGCCCGGGACCGTGCGCAACAGCTTGGGTACCGCCGGCAGCGCCAGCTCACCAAAACCGGCGTGGTAATACCGGGATCCGAAGCCGATCAGCTCGAGCCAGTGGGCCGGCATACGAGGCATGCCGGGCAATCGTTCGTCGAGCACTCGCAGGCGATCGGGAGGCACGGTCGTGCTGTCGGCGAGCGCCGCCACCAGACCGACCCGACGGCTGCGGCCCCAGGGCACGATGACCCAGTCACCCGGACAAATCGGTGAATCAGCAGACAGGGCGTAGTCGAACAACTCCGGCAAGGGCAGGTCGAGTGCCACGCGGGCAATGGTGGCCGGAGCGATCACAACTTAAAGTAAAACCTTCAAATAGGTCGGAAAGTCTTGGACCCGCAGGTGTTTTCCGATGTGTTCACAGAAGCTGTGGACAATAGTGTGGACAGCGTTGGTCGGTTGCCCGCAAACCCGCGCTGTTGCGCGGTCCGACGCCGTATGCTTAAATATTCGACAAAATTAATACTAAATAAATCAGTCACTTGCGAAACACACAAAGCAGGAGCAGGCGATCAGAGGGGGCACTCGACAGGGTCACCCAAAATGTGCATAAGTGGTGCGCGCCGACCTATAAATCGGACGCCGCAGCGCCGCGACGACGCTGTTCTCGACTGTATTGATGCACCGCTTCAACCAGCGCAATCACGTTGTCGGGCGGCGTGAACTGCGAGATGCCGTGGCCAAGGTTGAAGATATGTCCCTGGCCTGATTGCGGGGCGCCATAACTCTCGAGGGTCTTGATGGCCTCGGCCTGAATCTGCTCGGGATTGGCCATGAGGATCATCGGATCGAGGTTACCCTGCAGTGCAACACGCGAACCAACCCGAGCGCGGGCCTGGCCAAGATTGACCGTCCAGTCGAGACCGACGGCGTCACAACCACTGGCCGCAATGTCCTCCAGCCATAGTCCGCCCCCTTTGGTAAAGACGATCGAGGGCACCCTCACCCGCGTGACCGTTCCATCGGGCGCGCGCTCTTCGCGTTCGAGGCGCAGACCCTCCATCACCCGGCGGATGTAGCCGAGGGAGAACTTCTGGTAATGGCCGTCCGGAAGGATGCCGCCCCAGGTGTCAAAGATCATGACCGCCTGGGCGCCGGCATCGATCTGGGCATTGAGATAGTCGCGGACTGCGTCGGCGGTCACCGTCAGCATGGTGTGCATCAGGTCCGGGCGCTTGTAGAGCATCGTCTTGACCTGACGGAAATCGTCGCTGCCCCCCCCTTCAACCATGTAACAGGCCAGCGTCCAGGGGCTGCCCGAAAAGCCGATCAGCGGCACTCGGCCATCGAGCGCCCTTCGGATGGTCGACACGCCATCCATGACATAGCGCAGTTCGGTGTTGACATCAGGCACCGCCAGGCGGCGAACCGCAGCCTCGTCACGCACCGGGTTGCTGAACTTCGGGCCCTCGCCTTCGGCGAAGTAGAGGCCGAGTCCCATCGCATCGGGCACGGTGAGGATGTCGGAAAACAGAATCGCGGCATCGAGCGGATAGCGCTCGAGCGGTTGAAGTGTGACCTCGCAGGCGAGTTCAGGCGCCTTGCAAAGCGCCAGGAAGCTGCCGGCCCGCTTGCGTGTGGCGTTGTATTCGGGAAGGTAGCGGCCCGCCTGGCGCATCAGCCAGATCGGGGTGTGGTCGGTAGGCTGGCGCAGCAAGGCGCGCAAAAAAGTGTCGTTCTTCATGGGGCGCAGGGCACGGGAAAGGGCGGGTCAGGGACGCCAGAGCGCGACCCGGAAGCGACTCGGTCCGCCATTCTACGGCGCTCGGCCCGGTTTCTGACGCACGGCGTGCAGAAGTTCCTCGGCATACCGTCGGTCGGCGCAGATGCTCCGTCGAGTTCCCTGTTGATCCTTGCCATGACCGTTCGTCAGTCCGCCGCCCTGCTTCATCTGCCCAGCACCTGCTCGCTGCTGGTGGCGCTTGCCCTGATCCCGGGCTTTGCGAGTGCGGATGATTGCGTGGTTGCTGCCGCCCCCAAGGCGGTCGTGATGCCGGCGAAGCCGCGCCCGCCGGTGCGTCCTGTGGTCAAGCGGCCCCCCTCTTCGGTTGATCTCAATGCTCTGGCCGAGCCGAAGTCGCAGCCTGTGGGTCAGGGAAAGCAACAACCGCCGGCTCGTCCACGTGTGGTGGTGCACCGCAAACGGCCGCCCGCCACCGCCAATCTCGCGGCCTCGCAACAGTCAGCGCCCAAGCCGGCGGCGAAGGCGGTGCCAAGCTGCACGCCGGTCGCCGATCCGCAGGCGGCGGTCAGAGCGCCGCTGATCGACTCGCCTCGGTTCACGCCCATCGATCCGCCCACTCGGCTGCTCAGCGAATCGAGTGTTCGGCAGGATCCCTTGGAAGGGATTCGCACCGGCCTGCCGGGCGAGGGCTTGGGGCCGTCGTTTCCGATTGCCCTCCTGCCGACACCGCCTGGTGGCGGTTCTCAAATTCCGACTGTCGAAAAGCCTGCTCCTGTCAATCCTCCGGTCTATCCTCCGATCGCACCGATCCCGCCTGTTGACCCGATCCCGCCTGTCGTGACGATCCCGCCTGTTGACCCGATCCCGCCGGTCACAGACAAGCCGGTCGATCCTGACGCGCCGCATCCGGTTCCTGTGCCGGGCTCGGTATGGTTGGTCCTTGCAGGACTGGGTGCACTGTTGCGCCAGCGCTGCCGCGCCTGGCGCTGATCTCTGACGTCGCCGAGATAGCTTGTAAGCTTCGGTTTGTCGCCGAAGTCCCGATACAAGGCACCGGCTTTTCAGGAGACATCCATGGTTCGTTCAAATGCCCCGACTTCATTTGGCATCGATGCCAGTGCTTGCACCGAATACTCTCCCGACGCGGTGTTATCGGTGCCGCGTCGGCGACTGCTGACGGCAGCCGGTTCGATCGCGGTTGGTGCCTCCCTGCCTTTTTCTGCGCGGGCTCAGGCCGAATGGCCGACCAAACCCATTCGTTTTGTCGTGCCGTTTCCGGCCGGCGGCGGAGCCGACATGGGGGCACGCGTGATCTCGGTCCATATGGCGACTGCTTTTGGCAAGCCGGTGATCGTCGAAAATCGTGCGGGTGCCGACGGTGCGGTGGCAGCGCTCGAGGTGGTGAAGTCAGCGCCCGATGGCCACACGCTCTACTTTGGCACCGCGACATCGATGTCGTATACGCCCTCCATCAAGAAAGTGCCGCCCTACGATCCGACGACCGATTTCACGGCCATCTCGAATCTGTGCATCTTCACTTTCTATCTGATGGTGCAACCAAGTCTGCCGGTCAACAACCTGGCAGATTTCGTCGCCTATGCGAAGGCCAATCCGGGCAAGATTGCCTATGCGACCGGCAACAGCACCGGCATCGTGTCGATGGCGCAGCTCTCGCAGGCCAACAAGCTCGATATGACGCATGTGCCTTACAAGGGTGAAGCGCAGGCCGTGATTGATATGGTCGGAGGCCGGGTGCAGGCGATGTTTGCCACGCCGGCGGTGATGCCGCAGCTGCTCACGGAGAAGTTCAAGATGCTGGCGGTGCTGTTGCCGCGACGCACGACCACCTATCCGGATGTGCCGACGATGGCTGAAGCAGGGCAGCCGCTGGTCAATATTTCCCCCTGGGGTGGGCTGTTCGGCCCGGCGCGCTTGCCGCGCGATATCGTTGATCGAATCTCCCGTGACTTCAACGTCGTGATGCGCCGACCTGACGTCGCGGAGCAGTACGAGAAGCTCGGACTGCTGCCAGCGCCGTCGACGCCTGAGGTGCTCTCCACCCTGGTCAAGGATCAGCTCGGCGCGTGGAGCAAGACCATGCGCTCTGCTGGCATCGAGCTCGAGTAGTCGCTGTGCAGGTCTGACGATGAAGCTTGTATCGGTTAATCGCGCAATAGCGCGTGAGGTATTGATCAACGGCCGCAAAGTCATGACCGCCATCGGCAAGGAGGCGGTCAGCGGATCGGTGGCGGTCAGACCACTTGGCCTTGAGGGCGATGAGCAGGCCGACTTGTCGGTGCACGGTGGGCTTGGCAAAGCGGTGTATGCCTACCCGCTGGAGCACTATGCTTTCTGGCAGACCGTGCGTGCCCAGGCGCAGGTGTCGCTGTGGGATGCGCCGCTGGCTCCTGGCTCGATGGGCGAGAATCTGACGGTCGAGGGGCTGCTCGAAGATCAGCTCTGGATTGGCGATCGTCTCAAGCTGCCGTCGTGCGTGCTCGCTGTCAGCGAGCCGCGTTTTCCGTGCTTCAAGTTCAATGCAAGCATGGGCTTTTCGCATGCAAGCAAGCTGATGGTTCAGTCGGGATTTTGCGGCAGTTATCTGGCGGTAATTTCTCCGGGGCAGCTATGCGCCGGCGATCCGATCGAACTGATTGCAGGCCCTCGCGAGGTCAATCTGCGGGAGTTATTCAGGTCGCGCGCCCGGGCCTGAGCCACTGCGGTGCGTGGCGTCGCCGTGATCGGCAGGACGAGCTAAAGGCGCTTGCCGAATGAAAAATCGGCGACGCCAGTCAAATAGCGGTGTTTCCAGCCAAACAGCACACGGCGCAGAATAAAAAGCCCCGCCGCCGGCGATCCCGGTGGCGGGGCTCATCTCAATTTGCAGTGATTGCTTTCGCAGGCTAACCGACTTGCCCGCAGGCAAGGGAAAGCAGACGACATTCACTGCAAGGCGATCAGGGCTGGGCCGGCTTGAGGCTCTTGGCTTCGGCCTTCACCGAAGCCGAGTACTGCGATTTCACACCGGCGCGCGCGTCTTTGAACTCTTTTGACATCGCATCCATCTTCGGCTTGTAGCTGGCTTTGACTTCACTTTCGGCGGCGCGGCGTGCGGTCAGAGGATCTTTGCCGGCTGCGCTTGCATCGGCAGCAGCCTTGTCACCGGCCGCCTTGATCGCATCGCTGCGCTCGGTACGAAGGGCCTTGGTCTTGGCTTTATAGTCCTGGTCGACTTTGGTCAGCGCGGTACGCTGATCGACCATCGGGTCGGCAGCGCTGGCCGTGTTGGCAACACTGAGAAATGCCAGCGACGAGGCGATAGCGACACTGATGAGGCGGCGGTTGAAGCGCATGATTTGACTCGCTTTACTTTGATGAGTATTTGATTCGGGATTGATTCGAAATTCGGATCGGTCGACGCTTGAGTTTTATGATCGACCTGCCGTTATTATGCTCCGGCGCAGCAAATACCTGCGCCGCAAGGGACATACATTTACATCTTGGCTAGTACTGTCGGCCTATTTGCGGCGTTCAGGCTCGGGCTCGTGAGTCGATCTCCGACAATTGAATCAGCAAGGCCGATCTGGCTCCTTTTCACTTCATCGGGGAATAGGCCGTCGGCGCCATGATCGCATTGCTGAAATGCGTGAGAAGTGGGCCATTCCTTTCGGTCTCTGCCCGCGCGGCGAGCCACTCCGGATCGGCGCCAAAGGCCGCCCATTTCTGCTCGCGCTCGGCGAGACTTTCCCACTGCAGCATGTAGGTCAAGGTGCTGTTGCTGTCACCGATGACATTGGTCCAGAAGCCTACCGGCACGATGCCGTGTTTCTGCCAGAGCGTCAGGGTGATGGTGTCGAAGCGTTTGTTGAGGTCGGGCAACCGGCCGGGCATGCAATGGTAGATGCGCATCTCGTAGAGCATGGAAGTCTCCTGAAGTCGTTGTTATGGTTGTTTCTCAGCGCAGCCAGCGGCCTGGGTACCATGAAGATCCCGCAGGAGTGCCGTGCCGGGTGGTGCGGTACCGGATGTTACTGTTGCCGGGTGGTGCGGCAGTGCGATGCCAGCGTTGCGAAGAACTGCAAGCGACCGGATCGGGGTTCTGCCCCGATCCTGCAAGGAGTCTTACTTCCCTCTGAGCTTGCGGATCGCCTGGATCTGAGCAATCGCTTCGGCCAGCTCGGCTTGAGCCTTGGCGTAGTCGATATCGGCCGAGCGGTTGAGCAGGGCCTCTTCGGCTTTCTTGCGCGCTTCTTCGGCCTTGGCCTCATCGAGGTCGTGGCCGCGGATCGCGGTGTCGGCCAGCACGGTCACGCGCCCCGGCTGCACTTCAAGGATGCCGCCGGCCACGAAGACGAAGGTCTCCTCTGCCTTGCCGACCAGCTTGATGCGGACTGCTCCCGGCTTGATGCGGGTAATGAGCGGGATGTGCTGGGGATAGATGCCCAGCTCACCCGACTCGCCCGGCAGCGCGACGAACTCGGCCTCGCCTTCGAAGATCGACTCTTCAGCGCTGACGACGTCGACGTGGATGGTGCTCATTTGATGGTCTTCGCCTTTTCGAAGGCCTCGTCGATGGTGCCGACCATGTAGAAGGCCTGCTCGGGCAGTGCATCGCACTCGCCGTCGACGATCATCTTGAAGCCGCGCAGCGTCTCATTGAGCGGCACGAACTTGCCGGGCGAACCGGTGAAGACTTCGGCGACGTGGAAAGGCTGCGACAGGAAGCGCTGGATCTTGCGGGCGCGCGACACAGCAAGCTTGTCGTCGGGCGAGAGCTCATCCATACCCAGAATCGCGATGATGTCGCGCAGCTCTTTGTAGCGCTGCAACGTCGTCTGAACGCGGCGGGTAATGGTGTAGTGCTCTTCACCGATGATGTAGGGATCGACCTGACGCGAGGTCGAGTCGAGCGGGTCGACCGCCGGGTAGATGCCGAGCGCTGCGATGTCACGCGACAGCACGACGGTGGCGTCAAGGTGGGCGAAGGTGGTGGCAGGCGACGGGTCGGTCAAGTCGTCGGCAGGCACATACACCGCCTGGATCGAGGTGATCGAGCCGGTCTTGGTCGAGGTGATGCGCTCCTGCAGGCGGCCCATCTCTTCGGCCAGCGTCGGCTGGTAGCCCACGGCCGAAGGCATACGACCCAACAGCGCCGAGACTTCGGTACCGGCCAGGGTGTAGCGATAGATGTTGTCGACGAAGAAGAGAATGTCCTTGCCTTCATCGCGGAAGCGCTCGGCCATGGTCAGGCCGGTGAGTGCCACGCGCAGACGGTTGCCCGGGGGCTCGTTCATCTGGCCGAACACCATGGCGACCTTGTCGAGAACGTTCGACTCGTCCATCTCGTGATAGAAGTCGTTGCCTTCGCGAGTGCGCTCGCCCACGCCGGCAAACACCGAGTAGCCCGAGTACTGCTTCGCGATGTTGTTGATCAGCTCCATCATGTTGACGGTCTTGCCGACACCGGCGCCGCCGAACAGGCCGATCTTGCCGCCCTTGGCAAACGGGCAGACCAGATCGATCACCTTGATGCCGGTGGGCAGCAGCTCGACCGACGGCGAGAGGTCGGCGAACTTGGGCGCGGACTGGTGGATCGCGCGGCGCTCGTCGGTCTTGATCGGGCCGGCTTCATCGATCGGGCGACCGAGCACGTCCATGATTCGACCGAGGGTGGCTTCACCCACCGGCACTTCGATGCCTTTGCCGGTATTGGTCACCGGCATGCCGCGACGCAGGCCGTCGGACGAGCCAAGGGCAATGGTGCGCACGACGCCGTCGCCGAGCTGCTGCTGCACCTCGAAAGTCAGGCCGACCTCGGCCAGACTGTTGCCGGCGTCTTCCAGCACCAGCGCGTCATAGACCCGGGGCATCGAGTCGCGCGGGAACTGGATGTCAACCACCGCGCCGATGCACTGAACGATATGGCCTTGCTGCATGTCGGGACCTCGTTGATTCGCTTTGATAGGGTTCGGATTCGGATCGTCGGTATCGCGGCTGCCTAGACGGCGGCCGCTCCACTGACGATCTCGCTGAGTTCTTTGGTGATCGCTGCCTGCCGCGCCTTGTTATAGGACAGCTGCAGCTCGCCGATCACTTTCTTGGCATTGTCGGAGGCCGACTTCATGGCCACCATGCGAGCCGATTGCTCGGAGGCCATGTTCTCGGCCACCGCCTGATAGACCAGCGCCTCGACATAACGCAGCAGGAGGTCATCAAGGACCGCCTGAGCATCGGGCTCGTAAATGTAGTCCCACGAGTAGTCGCGGCTGGTCTCTTCGAGATGCTTGGCGTCGAGAGGCAGCAACTGCTCGATCACCGATTCCTGCTTCATGGTGTTGATGAAGCGGGTGAAGGCAATGTAAACCGCATCGATTTCGCCGGCAGCATAGGCATCGAGCTGCAGCTTGATCGGGCCGATGAGTTTGTCGAGTTGCGGCGAATCGCCGAGATGAACCGCCTGCGACACCACCTTGGCGCCGATGCGCTGCATGAAGCCCAGCCCCTTGTTGCCGATGGCGGTGATCTGCACCTTGGCGCCCGATTTCTCGAGATCGCGCAGCCGCTGTACCGTCATCCTCAGGATGTTGGTGTTCAGGCCACCGCACAGTCCCTTGTCGGTGGTGATCAGCACCAGGCCGGCCGCCTTGACGGTTTCGCGGCGGACCAGAAACGGATGCCGATATTCGGGATTGGCATGGGCGAGGTGGGCAGCAATATTGCGCACTTTCTCGCCGTAGGGGCGGGAACGCCGCATCCGCTCCTGCGCCTTGCGCATCTTGGACGCGGCGACCATTTCCATCGCCTTGGTGATCTTGCGCGTGTTTTGCACGCTCTTGATCTTGTTGCGGATTTCTCTGGAGCCAGCCATGGCGGCCTATGCCTTCGTCTGCGGTGGTCGCTTGCGCGGGAGGGCGATCAGAATGCGCCGGTCTTGAGGAAGGACTCGACCACGCCTTTGAGCGCGTCTTCATCTTCTTTCGACAGGTCCTTGGAGGCCTCGACACGATCGACCCAGGCAGCGTGCTGGGTTTTCATGTGGTCGTGAAGCGCGGTCTCGAAGGGCAGCACTTTTTCGACCGGCAGATCGTCAAGGTAGCCACGGGTGACCGCAAACAGCGACACCGCAAGCTGCCAGACCTGCAGCGGCTGATACTGGGGCTGCTTCAGGATTTCGACCGTGCGACGACCGCGCTCGAGTTGGCGACGGGTTGCGTCGTCGAGGTCGGAGGCGAACTGCGCAAAAGCGGCGAGCTCACGATATTGCGCGAGGTCGGTCCGGATACCGCCCGACAGCTTCTTGATGATCTTGGTCTGCGCAGCACCACCGACGCGCGACACCGAAATACCGGCGTTGATGGCAGGGCGGATACCGGCGTTGAAGAGGTCGGTCTCGAGGAAGATCTGGCCGTCGGTAATCGAGATGACGTTGGTCGGCACGAAGGCCGACACGTCGCCTGCCTGGGTCTCGATGATCGGCAGGGCAGTCAGTGATCCGGTCTTGCCCTTGACTTCACCGTTGGTGAATTTCTCGACGTATTCCTCGTTGACGCGGGCAGCGCGCTCGAGCAGACGCGAGTGGAGATAGAAGACGTCGCCGGGATAGGCTTCGCGACCCGGCGGGCGGCGCAGCAGCAGCGAGACCTGACGATAGGCAACCGCCTGCTTGGTCAGGTCGTCATAGATGATCAGAGCGTCTTCGCCGCGATCGCGGAAGTATTCGCCCATCGTGCAGCCCGAGTAGGCGGCGATGAACTGCATGGCCGCTGATTCGGACGCGGTCGAGGCCACGACGATGGTGTAGGCCATCGCGCCGGTTTCCTCGAGCTTGCGCACGACGTTGGCCACGGTGGAGGCCTTCTGGCCGATCGCGACATAGACGCAGAAGACGCCCTTGCCCTTCTGGTTGATGATGGTGTCGACCGCGACCGCGGTCTTGCCGGTCTGGCGGTCGCCGATGATCAGTTCGCGCTGGCCGCGGCCGATCGGGACCATCGAGTCGATGGCCTTCAGGCCGGTCTGGACAGGCTGCGACACCGATTTACGGGCGATCACGCCCGGGGCGACTTTTTCAATGATGTCGGTCATCTTGGCGTTGATCGGGCCCTTGCCATCGATCGGCTGACCAAGCGAATTGACGACACGGCCGATCAGTTCGGGGCCGACTGGCACCGACAGAATCTTGCCGGTCGCCTTGACGACGTCGCCCTCGGAGATCTGCTCGTATTCGCCGAGCACCACCGCGCCGACCGAGTCGCGCTCGAGATTGAGCGCCAGGCCGAACACGTTGCCGGGGAATTCGATCATCTCGCCCTGCATCACATCGGACAGACCGTGGATGCGGCAGATGCCGTCGGTGACAGACACGACAGACCCCTGGTTGCGCGCGTCGGCGGCAACGTCGAGGTTCTGGATCTTGCTCTTCAGCAGTTCGCTGATTTCGGCCGGATTGAGCTGCATTCGTTTCTCTCGTGGAGTTTTGTTCAGCGCTTACTTCATCAGCGCATCGGCAAGCTGCGCGAGCTTGCCGCGCACGGAGGTGTCGAGCACCTCATCACCAATGCGAATCGAGATGCCGCCGATCAGTTCGGGGACGACTGAGACAGTTGCCTTGACCTTGCGGCCGTATTTGGTTTCGAGTGCCGCAACCACCTCAGCCGACTGCTGCTCGGTCAGCGGATAGGCGGAGTCGATGCGGGCATCGAGCACGCCGTCGGCGTCGTTCTTGAGGCGCTCGAAGTGACCGACGATTTCGGGCAGAACCGTCAGCCGTTGGTTTTGCGCCAGCAGCTTCAGGAAACCAAGCTGGTCGGTCGACAGGTCGCCGGCGACTTCGCTGACCATCTGTGCAACCTGCTCAGGCTTGATGCGCGGGTTACCGAGCAGGTCATGAGCCGCCGGGCTGGCAATCACCGCAGCCAGGCGCGACAGCGCATCGGACCAATGCGCCAGTGCTTGAGAACCCTGAGCCAGCTTGAAAGCGGCTTCGGCGTAAGGACGGGCGATGGTGAGCGATTCGGCCATGGCAGGGCAGCGTCCTAGCGAAGCTCGGCTTTGAGGCCGGTCAGCAACTGCGCGTGAGCCGAAGAATCGATCTCACGACGAAGGATGCGTTCGGCACCCGACACCGCCAGCAGCGCGACCTGTTCGCGAAGCTGATCCTTGGCGCGCTGAGCGGCCAGAGCGGCTTCGCCCTCGGCAGCCTTGCGGGCTTCGGTAACGATACGGGCCGCCTCGGCACGCGCCTCTTCAACCAGATGCGCGGCCTGCTTCTCGCCGGAAGCGCGAACTTCGGCAGCACTGGCGCGAGCCTGTTTGATCTCGGCCTCGACGCGCTTTTCAGCGGCGGCGAGTTCGGACTTGGCCTTATCGGCCGCAGCCAGACCGTCGGCGATCTTCTTGCTTCGTTCGTCGAGTGCCTTGACGATCGGCGGCCAGACGAACCTGGCAGTAAACCACCAGAGCGCCAGGAAAACGGCGATCTGGACGAAAAGCGTCGCGTTGATGTTCACGAACGGTTTCCTCCGAAGGGGACCTGGTACGACAGTCCGGTGACGGGCATGGCGATGCGCTTGGCCCGGATCACTTGAAGGGGTTGGCGAAGGCAAACATCATGGCGATACCAACACCGATCAGGAAGGCGGCGTCGATCAGACCAGCGAGCAGGAACATCTTGGTCTGCAGCTTGTCCATGAGTTCGGGCTGGCGCGCTGCGCCCTCGATGTATTTGCCGCCCATCATGCCGATGCCGATACAGGCACCCAGAGCACCCAGCCCGATGATCAGGCCGGCGGCGATCGCGACGAAAGCTACGTTGGTCATGACGACTCCTTAAGGTTGAACCGAGGTCCAGCGGTTGAGGTTGATGTGAAAAAGTGAAAGTGTGAAAAGGAACGTGATGTGCGTCTGGCCTGCATGTTGAAACAGGCCTCGCGCTGTGTCAGTGGTGTTCGTGAGCCTGCCCGATATAAACCAGCGTCAGCATCATGAAGATGAAAGCCTGCAGCGCCACGATCAGAATGTGAAAGATGGCCCAGCCCAGACCGGTGAGGATGTGCAGACCCGTTCCCCACCAGGTGGCCGACGCGCCGAGCAGGGCAATCAGCATGAAGATGAGTTCGCCGGCGAACATGTTGCCGAACAGTCGCATGCCGAGCGAAATGGTCTTGGCGAGATATTCGATGAGCTGCATCAGCAGGTTGATCGGGGCCAGCAGCACGCCAGAGCCGAAGGGTGCTGAGACCAGTTCATGGAAGAAGCCACCTGAACCCTTGGCCTTGATGCCGTAATAGATCGATGCACCCAGCACCACCAGCGACATTGCCAGCGTGGCGTTCAGGTCGGCGGTGGGGACGACCCGCATGTAGGCATGCTCGGGATCGCCACCGGCAGCACCGTGGATGCTCTCCCAGATCTTGGGAATCAGATCGAGGGGAATGAAGTCCATGGCGTTCATGAAGAAGATCCAGACGAACGACACCAGCGCCAGCGGAGCGATGTAGGTGATGTCGCCCTTGACGATCGAGCGCGCTTGCTCATGGACGAACTCGACGACCGATTCGATCGCGCCGACGAAGCGGCTCGGCACGCCCGAGGTGACTGATTTGGCGGCGCGGTACATCAGGAAGCAGCTGATCAGGCCCATCAGCACCGCCCAGAACACGGTGTCGAGGTTCACGAGCGAAAAATCGATCACCTTTTCCTGGGGATGGCCCGAGGTATTGAAGTGCGTCAGGTGATGGACGATGTACTCGGAAGCGGAGGGAGCGTGCGCGGCGTCGGCCATGGTCTGCTAAGTCGGTCGCTAAATCGGTCGATGAGGCGTTTCGGTTCGTCGAGGTGCTCTTGATGCATTACTTCTTTTTTTCACGCGCCCAGAGGAGCGCGAACAGCGGTGCCTGCAATGCAGCAATCAGACCGATCAGCATTGGCAGCCAGTTCAGCGACTCGGACAGTCTGGCGATCAGCGCAATCAGCGCGACCGTCAGGCCGATCTTCGCGAACTCGCCGAGGAAGAACACAGCCGGATACGACTCGGCGGTTCGTCCCCGATTGGCTGCCAGTCGCAAAGCGAACAGGCCGTTCGGGATAATTGCTGCCACGCCGCCCAGCACCAGAAATTCGGCACTGTGCCAGTCGAAGACGATGCCGGTCAGAAGACCGAGTACCGCGACTGTGGCGACTTGCAGACCGACTGCGATAAACATTCTTGAAGTGCAGTCGGACAGCCGGCCGGCAAAGACGGCGAAGTATAGGCGATCAGACTGGACCGGTCAAAAAGGATCGTGAGGCGCAGTGAGGAGTTTGTCGCGCCGCAGCATGCTTGTTGCCGGTTGCAGCCTCATTCGATCGATGGGACCGCCACACCGACGCGGTCGAAGCGACGCAATATCGTGATCAGCGCGACGGCCATGATCGGCCCGGCGAGCGGGTAGGCGATCGCGGCGACGATCGGAACCACCATGATCAGATGGCGCAGGCCCCAGCTGTAGAGCGTGCCGGCCGCCCTGACATAGCGCACTCCCACGGCAAGCCAGCGGGCGCGGGTATCGCTGCCCACTGGCATCGCACCGATATAGCCGGCATGGTTGTAATAGCGCATTGCCATGGCCGACGACAGCAGCGACGCGAAGAGCATGGTCATCAGCATGAGGTCGAGGACGGTTCGCGGCTCGATCGCGAGGGGGTCGGTGTTTGCGCCGTGCAGGCCGATATGCAGTGAGGGCACGCTCAGTGCCGCCGTGCCCATCAGGGCGAGCGCTGCCGTCGAGGCAATCATGGTGGCCGACATCATCGAGTTGCGCAGGGTCTGGACCGCCAGAATCTCGGAGCCCGGCTGATGCGAGACGGCGATGAACCACTCCTCGCGCATCGTGGCGTGGGCAGTGCGTGCAAGGCCAAGCGGATCGCGGCGCTGCGCCAGCGCGAGCGACAGTTCGTACGCAACCAGCGCCACGACCGTCGTGAGGACGGCCAGCCAGACGCCGACGGTCGTCATTGCGCCGAGACGGCGGACTGCGCGGACTGCGAGGACTGCAGCAAGCCGGCCTGGCGGCGACGCTCGATCACTTCGAAGAGCCCCATGCCGGCAATCATGGCGGCCACGAAGATCAGCGCTTTGGTCTCACCCATGCCCAGCGCCACCAACCCCGGACCCGGGCAAAAGCCGGCGACGCCCCAGCCCACACCGAAGACGACACTGCCTGCCAGCAAGCGGCGATCGAGTTCGCGGGACGTCGGCAGCTTCATGTCCAGACCGATGAGGGAGGTCGTGCGGCGCCCGGCGATCGCAAAGGCCAGCGCCCCGACGCCGATGGCGCCGGCCATGACCAACGCAAGCGAGGGGTCCCACCGCCCGGCGAGGTCGAGAAAGCCGAGCACCTTGGCGGGGTCAGCCATGCCGGAGACGATCAGGCCGATGCCGAAGACAAGCCCGGTGATCAGTGAGGTGAGGATCTGCATGGTGGTGCTCCTGGAATGACGACGGCTGTCGACAGGGCGGGTCAGGCCGCCAGCCAGTGGCGAAGGACATAAACGGTGACAAACCCGGCCGCCATGAAGCTGGCGGTCGCGGCAAGCGACCGTGGCGACAGGCGGGAGATGCCGCAGACGCCGTGTCCGCTGGTGCAGCCGCCGCCAAAGCGGGTCCCGACGCCAACCAGCAGGCCCGACAGCACCAGCGCACCGGTGCCGGCATCGATATGCGGCGTGGGCACTGCTGCAAAGAGGCGCCAGGCGAGCGGGGCGGCGAGCAGACCGGCCACGAAAGCGACGCGCCAGCCGATATCGCCGGCCACCGGTCGAAGCAGGCCGCCAAGGATGCCGCTGATGCCGGCGATGCGGCCATTGAAGAGCACGAAGATCGCCGCGGCCAAGCCGATGAGCGCGCCGCCTGTCAATGCGCTGCCGGGGGTGAAAGCGGTCCAGTCGATGGTCATGATGATTCGTCCTCTGGGCAATAGAGCCGGTAAAGCACCACCAGAACCTCGAGGATGGCGGGGTCGGCGATGCGATAAAAAATCTTCTTGCCGTCACGGCGGGTCTGCACGACGCCTTCGGCGCGCAGGACCGCAAGTTGCTGAGAGAGCGTGGGCTGACGGATGCCGAGCAGCGTTTCAAGGTCGCCCACACAGCACTCGGATTGCGACATCTGACAGAGAAGCAAAAGGCGGTCCTCGTTGCCGAGCAGCTTGAGGGCGGCCACCGCGCGGCCGGCTGCCTGACGCAGGCGCTGCGTGTCGATCGCCCCGGCAGGCGGCGCCATGGCAGACGGGGGTGGCGTACCGAAGGGCATCGGCTTGATGGCAGGCGCGTGAGTTTTGGAGGTCATGGAGGAGGTCATGGCTTCACTATACTTGCGAATAAACTATAAATCAATATAATGTTTTGATCTTGAGGGAGACCACCATGACCACCGCATCCAGCGCATCGACCCCGTCAGGCCCGAGCAGCGCGTCTGCCATGCCCGGCGCGAGCGGCAAGACGACCAGTCAGGCGTTTTTCGACCCGGGCACCTCCACCGTGTCGTATGTGGTCTGGGACCATGCCAGCCGCCGGGCCGCGGTCATCGACCCGGTCCTTGATTACGCCTTCCGGTCGGGGCGCACCAGCACCGGCTCGGCCGATCTGATCCTGGCCTACCTGCGCGACCATGATCTGCATCTCGACTGGATCCTCGAGACCCATGCCCATGCCGATCACCTCTCGGCCGCGCAATACCTCAAAAGCAAGGCCAGCGGGAAGGTCGCGATCGGCGCGCACATCCGCGCCGTGCAGGACACCTTCGGCAAGCTCTTTCATTTCGAGTCGGCGTTTGTGCCCGACGGCCATCAGTTCGACCACCTGTTTGCCGACAACGAGACCTTCCGGATCGGCGAGACCGAAGCAAGCGCGCTCTGGGTGCCGGGTCATACACCGGCCGACATGGCGTTTCTGATCGACGGCGGGCTCTATGTCGGCGATACGCTCTTTTTGCCGGATGTCGGCACCGCTCGCGCCGATTTCCCGGGCGGGGATGCGCGGGCGCTCTATCACTCGATTCGTCGTCTGCTCGATTTCCCGGCCGACACCGCGATCTATGTGTGTCACGACTATCCGCCGGCCGGGCGCGAGCCGGCCTGGCGCACGACGGTAGGCGACCAGCGCAAGGGCAATATCCATGTGCGAGACGGCATCGACGAAGAAGCCTTCGTGGCAATGCGCACGGCCCGTGATGCCACGCTCGACGTGCCGATGCTGCTGGTGCCGTCGATCCAGGTGAATGTGAGGGCCGGGCATCTGCCGCCGGCTGACGACAACGGCGTGAGCTATCTGCGGATACCGGTGAACATGCTGGGCGGCTGAAGCCGGGCCTGGCCGGAATCTGCGTCGGAATCTGCGTCGGAATCTGCGTCGGAATCTGCGTCGGAATCTGCGTCGGAATCGCGGTCGACCATGCGGTCGGCAGCGCGCCGCCCTGATGCAGCGTCAGCGGCGCGGATCCATCGCGTCACGCAGGCCATCGCCGAAGAGGTTGAAGGCCAGCACCGTCAGGAAGATGGCCAGACCCGGAAAAATCGCCATCCACGGCGCCTGCGTCAGAAAACGCTGCGCGGTGTTGAGCATCGACCCCCAGCTCGGCGCAGGCGGCTGCTGACCCAGGCCGAGAAACGACAGGCTGGCCTCGGCGATGATCGCGGCGGCCACCGCGAGCGTGGCCTGAACCATCACCGGCGGCAGGATATTGGGCAGGATGTGCCGCAGCAGGATGCGGATCGGCGGATTGCCCACGGCGCGAGCGGCCTCGACATAGTCCTCGGCACGCGCGGCCAGCACCTGCCCGCGGGCCAGACGCACGAAGATCGGGGTGGCGGTGACGCCGATGGCGATCATCGCGTTGCCAAGGCTCGGGCCCAGAAAGGCGGCCAGTGCGATCGCCAGGATCAGAAACGGGATGGCAAGCATCGCGTCGGTGAGACGGCTGATCAGCCCATCGGTCCAGCCGCCAACATAACCGGCGACCATGCCGGTGGGCACACCGACACCGACCGCGATCGCCACGGCGATCACGCCGGCCGACAGCGACGCTCTCGCACCCCAGATGATGCGCGACAGCAGGTCGCGGCCGACCTCGTCGGTGCCGAACCAGTGGGCGGCACTCGGCGCCTTGCGCACCAGCGTCCAGCTGGTGGCCAGTGGGTCATAGGGCGCAATCCAGGGCGCGAACAGTGCCAGCCCCATCATGCCGATCAGCACCACGCCACCGAAGACCGCGGTCGGGCGGCTCAGCAGCGCACGAAGCGCGAGGCGCCCGGGGCTGTCGATGCGACCATTGCCGGGAGGCACCGCGCCGGCGGCCACCACGCTCATGTGCGCAGCCTCGGGTTGACCAGCACGTAGAGCACGTCGGCCAGCAGATTGAGGAGGATGTAGACCGTGGCGGTCACCAGCACCACGCCCTGGACCACTGCGTAATCGCGGTTGAAGACCGCATCGACGATCAGCTTGCCAAAGCCCGGAATCGAGAAGACCTGCTCGGTCAGCACTGCCCCCGACAGCAGGGTGCCGAATTCGAGCGCACCCAGCGTGATCACCGGCGTGAGCGCATTGCGCAGGGCATGGCGCAACACCACCGCGGGTTCGTAAAGCCCCTTGGCCCGCGCCGTGCGCACATAGTCGGCGTTCATCGACTGCAGCATCGCCGAGCGGGTGTGGCGCATCAGCACTGCCGCAATCGCATTGCCAAGCACAAAGGCCGGCATGATGGTCGCGGCCAGCGACTGCATCAGGTCTTCGCGGGGACTCACGTAGCCCGAGGCCGGCAGCCAGCCCAGCTTCACCGAGAAAAGAAAGATGAACATGATGCCCAGCCAGAAATTCGGAGTGGACAGGCCCCACAGGGCGAAGACATTGGCGCCGACATCCCAGGCGCTGCCCTTTTTGACCGCCGACAGGATGCCCGCCGGAATGCCGATGACCAATGCGATCAGCATGGCCATGGTGGCAAGCTGAAGCGTCACCGGGAGCTTTTCGGCCACCAGCTGGGCCACCGGCTGCTTGATGCGCATCGATTCGCCGAGGTCGCCCTGCAGCACGCCGGCGATCCAGCGGCCGTACTGCATCGGCAGCGGTTCATCGAGGTGATATTGACGGCGGATCTGTTCGATGACCTGCGGATCCTTTTCCTCGCCCGCCATGACCAGCGCCGGGTCGCCCGGCAGCAGCTGCTGCAGCGAGAAGATCAGCACCGACACCAGAAAGACAGTCGGCAGCAGCTGCAGCAGGCGGCGGGGCAGGAAATGCAGCATCGGGCGGGGCGGTCAGCTCAGGTCAGCTCAAGGCGGGGCGGGCGGTACTCAGGGCTCCGTGCTCAGAGGTCAGGGCTTGAGCTTGAGGTCGGTCACGCGGATCAGCCCATCGGGCAGGACCTTGAACCCCTCAAGCCTCGGGGTGTGCGCAAAGAGCAGCGCGCGGTGATAGAGATAGAGCACCGAGCCCTCGGTCAGCCACTTGGCCGCGACCTGCTCGTAGATCGCCTTGCGCTCGGCCTGCGCAGTCACCGTGCGGGCCTTCTCGAGCAGGGCGTCGAGCGCCGGATCGCAATACTTGCCGTAGTTGAGCGGACCCTTGCAGGAGGCAAACGAAAAGATGTTGCCGTCAGGGTCAGTGCGCCCGCTCCAGGCCAGCAGATAAAGCTGGAAGTTGCCCTTCTCGGCCTCGTCGAGCGAGGTGGCGAACTCGGTGACCCGCAGCTTGAGCTCGAAGCCGGCCTCGGCCGCCATCGACTGCATCACCTCGGCCACCGCCTTGGTCTCGGGATTGTTCGGCACCATGAAGTCGAGGACGATCGGCGTGGCCACGCCGGCCTCCTTGATCAGCGCGCGAGCCTTTGCGACATCGCGCTTGGGCATCGGAAACTTGGACTGGTAATAGGGATTGGTGGCGGTCACCCACTGGTTGTCCGGGTTTTGCACGCCGTTGAAGACCACGGTGTCGAGTGCCTCGCGGTCGATCGACAGCTCGAATGCCTGTCGCACCTTGGCACTTTTGCCAAGCGGGTTATTGGCCTTCTCGCCGTTGGCCACATTCATGGTCACGCCCTGATAACCGAGCTCGAAGCCGGTCGCCAGGCGCAGCCTGGAATCCTTTTTCACCTCGGCGATGTCGGTGGCGAGCAGCCGCTCGAGCAGATCGAGCTGGCCCGATTTCAGGTTGGCCAGTCGCACGGTCGAGTCCTGGATCGGCCGGTAGATGATGCGGTCGATATTGACGCGGGATTTGTCCCAGTAGTCGGGGAAACGCTCGACCACGATGCGGTCCTGGGCGACCCGCTCGACGAACTTGTAGGGACCGGCGCAGACCGGCGCGATGCCGAACTTGTCACCCAGCGCTTTCGCGGCCTTGGGCGAGACCATCATGCCGGCGCGGTCGGTGAGCTGGGCCATCAGCGGCGAAAACGGCGCTTTGAGCAGGATTCGCACGGTGAGGGGGTCGACCACCTCGACCTTGTCGATCGGGGCGATCTCGGCCCGCCGGAACGACCCGGGCAGGGTCAGGTGGCGCTCGAGGCTGAACTTTGCCGCCTCGGCATCGAAGGGCTCGCCATCATGGAACTTGACGTTCGGGCGCAGCTTGATCGTCACGGTCTTGCCGTCGGCCGAGGTCTGGTGCGACAGCGCCAGCTGCGGCACGAAATTGAGCTTCTCGTCGATGTCGAAGAGCTTGTCGCAGATCGAGGCAAACACGATCCGCCCGACATAGGTCCGCGCCATGGTCGGATCGAGCAGATCGGGATCCTCGGCCAGGCCGATACGCAGCGTGCTCTGGGCGCTGGCCGGTGCAATGCCGGCACAGGTCAGGGCCAGTGCGAGAAGGGAGGTTTTCAGGAGCCTGGGGTTGAGTGTCATGGAGTCGGTCTCGTCATGAGGGCAGGGTTCAAGGGGATCGTCAGAAAGCGGTTCGCGATAAAGGCATCATCAGCGCACGAAGGCCGCCTGGAGGCGGGCCAGCGCGGGGTTGGCCGGCGCCGCCGGTGGGGCGACCGATATCGGTGCAGGGCCGATCCGGCGCCAAT
>CAIVAS010000136.1 GCA_903903975.1 uncultured Burkholderiales bacterium | reverse complement strand
GACTGAGCTGTTCGCGATCGATCCGATCCCTTCTGACTGTTTTTTCAGGATGCCAGATGAATACCGAAAGCCTCGATGCGCTCTTCAATCCGCGATCGATTGCGATCGTCGGAGCGTCCTCGTCGGCCCACCGCATCGGCGGTGTGCCGGTCGACCTGCTCAAGCGGCTGGGCTATGCCGGACGCATCCTGCCGGTCAATCCCAAATCCGAAGAGATCCAGGGGCTGCCCGCCTGGCCCACGCTCAGTGCGATCGGCGAACCGATCGATCTGGCGATCTTTGCGGTCCCGCAGGTGGCGCTCGATGCAGCCATCGACGATGCGATCGCCGCCGGCGTCAAGACCGGCGTGGTCTTCACCGCCGGATTCGCCGAGGTGGGCGCCGAGGGTGAGGCCGCGCAGCGCGGCATCGCCGAACGGGCGGCTGCAGCCGGGCTGCGGCTGGTCGGCCCCAACTGTCTGGGCGTGATGAACCTGCGGCGCGGTGTCTATGCCACCTTCAGTCCGGCGCCGGGCATCGGCCTGGCCAAGGCCGGCTCGATCGGCATGGTCAGCCAGAGCGGTGCCTTTGCGGCCTATGCCTATTCGCTGGCGCGCGATCGCGGTGTCGGGCTGTCGGTCTGGGCCTCCACCGGCAATGAGGCCGACGTGCAGCTTGCCGATGTCATCGCCTGGATGGCCAAGGATCCGGATACCCGGGTGATCATGGTCTATATGGAAGGATGCCGTGATGGCGAGCGATTGCGCCGCGCGCTGGCGCTGGCGCATGCTGCCCGCAAGCCGGTGGTGGTGGTCAAGGTCGGGCGAACTGCGCTCGGCGCCCAGGCTGCCCGCTCGCATACCGCGGCACTCGCCGGCGACGATGCGGTCTATGACGCGCTCTTTCGCCAATACGGCGTCTATCGGGCGCGTGACATCGAAGAGTTCTTCAATGTCGCCCAGGGTGCGGCGCTGGCCGGCCTGGCGCGCAATGACCGACTTGCGCTCTTTACCGTCTCCGGCGGCGTCGGTGCCTTCATGGCCGATGAGGCTTCGTCGATCGGCCTGGATGTGGCAGAGCTGCCGATGCCGGCGCAACAGGAGATCCTGTCGCTGGTGCCGTTTGCAGCACCCCGCAATCCGATCGACATCACCGGTCAGATAAGCAACGACCGCACCCTTATCGACCGCGCCACGCGCATCGTGCTCGATGCCGGCGACTACGGTGCCTGGATCGGCTTCATGGCCGCGGCCGGTGCCGGCGACGGTTTCTGGCCGGTGCTCGAGTCGCTGGTGATCGGTCTGCGCCGCGACTATCCCGACACCCTGCTGGTCATCAGCACGCTGCTGTCGGCAGCGCGCCGCGACCGTCTGGCCGAGATGGGGTGTCTCAGTTTTGCCGAGCCCTCGAGTGCGGTGCGAACCATCGGGGCGCTGGCGCGGATCGGTCGTGCCTTCGATGCGCCGGTGCCGCCTGCGCTGTCGGACTGCGCCGCGCCGTCGCGCATCCTCGCGCCGGGCGCACTCGATGAGATCGCCTCATTGACCTTGCTCGCCGAGGCAGGCGTGCCGACCGTGCCGGTCAGCCTGGCGCGCAGTGCCCCCGAGGCGGGCGCGATCGCTGCCGCCTCGCCGGGTGCGGCGTTTGCGGTCAAAGTGGTCTCGCCCGACATCCTGCACAAGACCGAGGTCGGTGGTGTGCGGCTGGGTGTCATTGGCACGCGCCACGCCATCGAAGCCTTCGACGCGGTGACCGCCGGCGCTCGTGCGGCCAAACCGGCTGCACGCATCGACGGCGCCCTGCTCGCACCGATGGTCTCAGGCGGGGTCGAATGCATTCTCGGCGTGCGCAACGATGAGGTCTTCGGGCCGGTCGTGATGTTCGGGCTGGGCGGCACCTTCGTCGAGGTGCTGCGGGATGTCTCGATCCGCGTGGCACCACTGACCCGTGCCGATGCGGTAGCGATGATCCGCGAGGTCAAGGCCTTCGCGCTGCTCGATGGCGCGCGCGGACATGCGCCCTGCGACCTCGGGGCGATCGCCGATGCCCTGATGGCCCTGTCGCAGCTGGCGATGGATTCGCGCGGCACGCTCGACAGCATCGACGTCAATCCCTTCGTGGTGTTTGCGCCCGGCGCCGG
>CAIVAS010000135.1 GCA_903903975.1 uncultured Burkholderiales bacterium | reverse complement strand
CGAGGTCGATCCGGGCAGAGCGCGCTTTGATGCGGCCCACCGTGCGCTGGCGCTCTTTGCGCAGGCGATCGGCCAGCGGCCGATGCGCCTCGCGCCTTCACCGGCAAGCGCCGCCTCGGCCTGGCTGCGGCCGATGCCTGCCGATGCGGTCACGCTGCGCATTGCCACCGCACTGCGCGGGCTGGACAGGCCTGGCGACCATCGTGCGGCACTGCGCATCGCGGTGATGCGCGAGACGCTGCGCGGCGACGTGCCGGGCTTCTCATCGGCCGCAGCCCCGCCGCGCCCCCGCCATCCGCTGCGACCGCCACCACCCGCCCCTGACACCCCCCGGCGTATCGAGCGGCGGCTCTTCGGCCTGCTCGAACGCATGCGGGTCGACGCTGTCATCGGGCGCCACTATCCGGGCGCACGCGCCGATCTGGCCCGCGTGCAGGCCTGCGGACTGGCACTGCGCGGATCGTATGAGCCGCGCAGTGCGCTCGCCGCGCTGATCGATGGCCTGGCGCGCGCCTCGCTGGGCGAGGCCATCAGACGCGGTCGTGCAGACGACAGCCTCCTGGGCAGGATGATCTTGCTTGCCGACACCGTGCGACGACCCGGCGCGAGCGCCCGAGATTGCGCCGAGACCGCCCGCCGCATCGCCGCGCTGCTCGATGGCTTTGCAACCCGACCGAGGCCGGCTCGCAAGACTTTCACCGTCACCGGTGCGATGCATCGCGAGCCGGGACCTCAGACCCCCGGCGATCGCCCGGGCCTGACCCGCCGAGGCGGCCAGGGTGCCGATGAGGACGAGGACGACAGCGATGACAAGCCGGAGCGCGGTCGCGGCAGAACCACCCCGGAGTCCGCCGACGACGCCGCACTGAAACCCGCTGGGGGCAAGTCAAGGGCGGCGAGCGAGTCGGCAGCGGGCGGTGCGCCTGCCGCCTCGGACACCACGCCAGCCGATGCCCTCGATGACCTCGATGATGGCGAGGCCAGCGAGGACGAGCCCCTGCCCGGGGCGGACGCACCGGCACGTTGGCGAGCCGGTGCACGCACCACCACCGGCAGCTTCCTGTATGACGAATGGCACCACCTGGAGCGCAGCTACCTGCGCGCCTGGTGCCGGGTTCACGAACATCGTCTGCGCGGCACCGACTTCGACTTTGCGCAGGCGGTGCGCCAACGCTATCCCGATCTGATGCGCGATATCCGCCATCGCTTCGCGCAGCTGCGTCCGATGGCGCCGCGCCGGGTGCGCGGTGTGGCAAGCGGCGACGACATCGATCTCGAAGGCATGGTGGCTGCGGTGATCGATCGCCGCAGCGGCAGCGCCTCGGATGATCGGCTCCATGTCCGACGCGATCCGCTGGAGCGCGATGTCGCGGCGGCCTTCCTGCTCGATATGAGCGCATCGACCTCTCTGGCCCTGCCCGAGGCGCCGACCTCGGCCGAGCGCTCGCGCGACGACGACAATGCGCCCCCGGTGGTCGATGCCGGCACGCTGCTCTACGGGGTCTACGGCAGTCCCCCCGATGCCGGCAATCTGGTCAAGCGGCGCCGCGTCATCGATGTCGCCAAGGATTCGCTCGCACTGATGGCCGAAGGGCTGGCCACGCTGGGCGACGCGCACGCGATCTATGGATTTTCGGGGAGCGGGCGCGACAACGTCGAATTCCATATCGCCAAGGAATTCGGCGAACCGGTCAGACGCGCAGTGTGGGCCGCGCTCGCGGCGATCGAGCCGCGTGGCTCGACCCGCATGGGTCCGGCCATCCGGCATGCCGCGGCCAAGCTGGCACGCCAGCCCTCACCGCTGCGTCTGCTGATCCTGGTCTCGGACGGCTATCCGCAGGACACCGACTACGGCCCCGACCGCAACAGCGAGGAGTACGGCATCCAGGACACCGCGCAGGCGCTGCGTGAGGCCGAGCGCGCCGGCATTGCGACCTTTTGCGTGACCATCGATCCGGGAGGCCATGATTATCTGCGTCGGATGTGCGCACCCGAGCGCTACCGGGTGATCGACGACGTGGCAGCACTGCCGGCCGCGCTCGGCGAGATCTATGCCGGACTCACCAGCCGCGGCGGCTGATCGGGCACGACGGTTCAAGCACCGAACGCGATCGACTCGGTCAACGCGCCATGCGCATCAGAGCAGCGGCGAGGCAATCTGGGCGGCGTTTTCGATCACCCGATGGCGAAAGGGCCGGGTCCGCCAGATCTCCAGGTCCATCGGCTCGCACTGGGCCAGATAGTCGTGGTGCAGCCTGATCAGCAACTCGGCAAAGACGCGGTCATAGAGCAGCATCGAAAGCTCGAAGTTCAGATGAAAACTGCGCAGATCAAAATTGACCGTCCCGAAGACCGCGAGTTCACGGTCGACCACCATGCTCTTGGTATGCAGCAAACCGCCGCGAAACCGATGGATGCGCACACCGGCCGACAGCAGCTCGTCGAAATACGAGGCGCTCGCGTACTGGACCATGCGTGAGTCGCAGCGCCAGGGCACGACCATCACCACCTCGACGCCGCGACGCGCCGCCGACCGCAAGGCGGTGACCACCGCCTCGCCCGGCACGAAGTAAGGCGTCGTCAGGATCAGCTCGTGGCGCGCGCTGTAGATCGCGGTCAGGATCACCGACTCGACATGCTGAAAGGCAAAGCCCGGCCCTGAGGGCAAGGCCTGCAGCGCCACCGTCCCGGCGGGCGGACAAACCGCAGGCGTGCGGGCATCGCGCAGGCGACGGCCCGCCTGCAGCACGGCCATCGCATTCGAGATTGCCCCGAGCAGCGCACTGGCCGGACCCTCGATGCGCACCATGGCATCGACCCATTGTCCGACGCCCGCATCCTTCTTGAAATAAAGCGGATCGGCCAGGTTGCAGCTGCCGGTCCAGGCGATGCGGTCATCGAAGACCGCGATTTTCCGGTGATTGCGAAGGTCGACCCGGGCCACCAGCATGCGCAGCGCATTGGCCGGCAGCACCACCACCACGACGATTCCGGCGGCACGCATCCGCGCGGCATGGCCTTGTCGGATGAAAGGGCGGCTGCCCAGACCATCCATCAGCGCGGTGACCTTCACGCCGCGCCTGGCCGCGCGGATCAGCGCCTCGACCAGCTCATCAACCAGACCGCCCTGATGCCAGATATAGAACTCGAACGAGCAGCGTTCACGACAGGCATCGATATCGTCGATCAGGCCGCGCAGGATGCGCTCGGTATCGGAGAGCAACTCGACCTTGTGGCCACCCATGATCGGAATCGAGGCGAGCGCACGGGTCAGCCTTGCCACCGGTTCACCGACCGGACCGGCATCGATCGGATCGCGGGTCGAATCGGCCGCCAGCGCGCCGAAACGAAGCGCGAGATCGG
>CAIVAS010000134.1 GCA_903903975.1 uncultured Burkholderiales bacterium | reverse complement strand
GAGCTCCTGATAAAGCAGCGAGGGGGCGGATTTTGATTTGCTCGCCTCAAGGATCTGCCGCCAGCGCGTGCCCAGATAACCGATGTCGGCGGCAAGCGCGTTGTCATCGGCTTCTTCGGCCATCGTCCTGACAATGAAGCCGCCCTTCTCATCGGGCGGCATCAGCTGTCGGATGCGCTCTCGCAGCATCGTGCGTTCGCTTTCGCTGGCAATCCGCTGCGACACACCGATGTGCGGATCCTGCGGCAGGTAGACCAGCATTCGGCCGGCGATGCTGACCTGGCTCGACAGGCGTGCGCCCTTGGTGCCGATCGGGTCCTTGATCACCTGTACCAGCAGTGACTGGCCTTCATACAAGGTTTTTTCGATCGGCACCGGCTGGCCGCCGCCGCGCGATTGCCAGAGATCAGCCACATGCAGAAAGGCTGCCCGATCAAGACCGATGTCAATGAACGCCGACTGCATGCCCGGCAGGACGCGCGACACCTTGCCGAGGTAGATGTTGCCGGCCAGCCCGCGGGTCACCTCGCGCTCGAGATGAAATTCCTGGACCGCGCCCTGCTGCACCAGCGCGACGCGAACTTCGAAAGGGGTGACGTTGACGAGGATCTCTTCGGTCATGGCTGGCAGTCGTCCGGAAGCATCTGTCGCGGTCGTTGGAAATTTCAAATGCCAGGAGGTCGTCGCCAACCCACCGTGCGGTCGATCATAACGCGGTCGCGCCGCTGGCAAGTCCTGCCCGCTTGAGCAGTCTGGCGGTCTCGTGCAGCGGCAGCCCCATGATCCCGGAGTAGCTGCCCTCGATGCGCCTGATGAAGGCGGCCGCCATGCCCTGGATGCCATAGCCGCCGGCTTTGCCGAAGGGCTCCTTGCTGGCGACATAGGCATCGATGACCGCCGGCGCCAGGCGCTCGAAGCGCACCCGCGACACACTGATGGTGTGCTCCAGACGACCGCCCCGCACCACCGCCACCGCGGTCAGGACCCGATGGCTGCGACCTGACAGGGCCTCGAGCGTGGCGCGCGCCTCGGTATCGTCGGCTGGTTTGCCGAGCATCCTGCCGCCGATGGCCACCGTCGTGTCGGCCACCAGGATCGGTGCTGCAGGCCCTGCTGCCGGTTCGCCGCGGCGACGCGCCAGCCGCTCACTTGCGGCAGCGGCCTTGGCCAGCACCACCCGTTCGACGTATTGCGTTGGCGACTCGCCGACCCGAAACGCTTCGAGGGATTCGGCGTCTTCGTCCGGGCCGGGCGCCAGCAGCTCGAAGCGCACACCGATCTGGCGCAGCAGTTCCTGGCGGCGAGGGCTTTGAGACGCAAGCCAGACGAAGCCTGGCGATCGCGCTTCAAGGGCTGTGTTGGCAGAGGTGTCGACGCAGGTCATCGGGCCGGTCTCATTCGCGGTGATAGGGATGGCCGGCATTGATCGACCAGGCCCGATAGAGCTGCTCGGCCAGCAGCACCCGGGCGAGCGCATGCGGCAGCGTCAGCGATGACAGGCGCAGTGTCTCGGCGGCCTGCGACCGGATCGCGTCGTCGACACCGTCCGGGCCGCCGATCACGATGGCCACCGGCTGGCCGTCGCGCTGCCAGGCGGTCAGCCTTGCGGCCAGTCGGGTGCTGTCGAGATCGGCACCGCGCTCATCGAGCAGCACCATCCGGGCACCTGAGGGCAGGGCGTCCTGGATGCGCTGGGCCTCGCGGCTTTTCCACTGGGCCGCACTGCCGCCGGCGGCACGCGGCTCGGCCTTGACCGGTTTCCAGTCGATGCGCAACTCGGCGGGCATACGGCGAGAAAAATCGTCAACCGCCTGATCGACCCAGGCCGGCATCCGGGTGCCGACAGCGATCACCCGCAGCAGCATGTCAGTGTGAGCCGGGTGAAAGCGTGCCGACAGCGGCAATCAGGTTTGGCAATCAGGTTTGGCAATCAGGTGCTGGCAATCAGGTGCTGGCAATCAGGTGCTGGCGCGGGCAATGCTCGCGGTGGCGAGTTTGACCCGCACCGGTTTACCGCCCCAGAGTTCTTCGAGGTTGTAGTAGGCCCTGACTGCCGGTTGCATGATGTGGACGACGATGTCGCCCAGATCGACCAGCACCCATTCGCCGGTGTCTTCGCCTTCGACCGAAATCACATGGCCGCCATGGTCCCTGACCTTGTCCCGAACGCTTGCCGCAAGCGCTCTGCTCTGCCGGTTGGAGGTGGCGCTGACGATGATGACCCGGTCAAAGAGACCGGTGAGTTTCGTGGTGTCGAAGACCTTGATGTCATGGGCTTTGACATCCTCGAGTGCGTCGACGACCAGGCGTTGCTGTTTGGTGAGATCCATTGTCAGTTCCGTGGCGACCGTCGATAGAGGCGGTGCGATTGAATATAGTCGAGAACCGCAGGGGGTGACAGCGCATCGGGGCGCTCGCCTGCGGCCAGTTGGGCACGAAGTCCGGTGGCCGACACGGCCACCGCGGGCATTCTGAAAAAGACGATGCTGCCGGCCGGCGCATCGGGCAGGGCATCACGGCCGCGCCTGGCGACCTCGGCCTCCACCTCGGGGGGCAGATCATCGAGGGCGATCAACTCGCGTTGAGTCGCCGCAAGATGGGCCAGATCGAAGAGCCCTTGCCAGTGTCGCCAGGTGGCCAGGTTGCGCAGCTGATCGCTGCCAACGATCAGCACCAGCATGACATCGGGGCCAAGCTCGTCGCGCAGGGCGCAAAGCGTGTCGACGGTATAGGTCTGGCCGCCGCGGACCACTTCGCGGTCGTCGACCGCGAGTCCTTCAGCCGGACTGACATCACGCAGCGCGAGCCGGACCATCTCGAGCCGCTGCTGCGCACTGACGCCGGTCGCGCTCTTTTGCCATGAATGGCCGGTGGGCATCAGGCGCACTTCATCAAGCTGCAGCGCAATGCGGGCCGACCGGGCCAGCGCAAGGTGGCCGACATGCGGAGGGTCGAAGGTGCCACCCAGTATGCCGATCCGCCTGCGCCTATCGGAGCTCATGACTCACCAATCGACGCGTCGCTGCCTTGTCGTCGGTTGTCACCGGCAGGCTCAGACCCATTCGCGTGCCGGCAAAAAATGCTCATAGAGCCGGGCTTCGGGCGACCCGGCCTCAGGCTGCCAGCTGTAACGCCATTTCACGATCGGCGGCATCGAGACCAGGATCGATTCGGTGCGCCCGCCCGACTGAAGCCCGAAGAGGGTGCCGCGGTCGAAGACCAGATTGAATTCGACATAGCGCCCGCGGCGATAGGCCTGGAAATCGCGCTCGCGCTCGGTGTAAGGCCGATCGACATTGCGACGCACGAGCGGCAGATAGGCCTCGAGAAACGCGTCGCCCACGCTGCGGGTCAATGCGAAGGACTTCTCGAAGCCAAGCTCCGAGAAGTCATCGAAGAAGATGCCGCCGATGCCGCGCGCCTCGCCCCGATGCTTCAGAAAGAAGTACTGATCGCAGGCCTTCTTGAAGCGCGGGTGGTAGTCAGGCCCGAAAGGCGCGAGTGCCGATTTGCAGGTGGCATGGAAATGGACCGCATCGTCCTCGACGCCGTAATAGGGCGTGAGGTCCATGCCGCCGCCGAACCACCAGACCGGCTGGCCATCTGGGCTGTCGGGCGCGGCACCGGCACGCGGTGCGGCAATGAAACAGCGCACGTTCAGATGCACGGTCGGGACATGCGGATTGCGCGGATGCAGCACCAGCGACACGCCCATCGCTTCGAAGGAGCGTCCGGCCATGCCGGGGCGGGTCGCCGAGGCGGTGGGTGGCAGATGATTGCCGGTCACATGCGAAAAAAGGACGCCGGCGCGCTCGAAGACATGGCCGTCTTCGATCACACGGCTGATGCCACCACCGCCTTCTGCGCGCTCCCAGGCGTCGGTGATGAAGCTGCCACCGTCAACGGACTCGAGGCCGGCGACGATCTGCTGCTGCAGTCCTTGCAGGTAGTGACGGACGGCGGCGGTATCGACCGATTCGGCCGATGAGGGTGTCGGGTGATTCATGAGGCCTCCTGAAACCTGGCGTGCAGCTCAGGCTTTCTTTGACGGGCGCCGGCGCGCAATCGCACGGTGACCGATGTCGTGCCGGTATTGCATGCCGTCGAACCGGATGGTGTCGATCATGGCGTAAGCCCGCGACTGGGCGACCTTGACCGAGTCGCCCATGGCGGTGACGCACAGCACGCGCCCGCCGGCAGTCGTGACCACACCATCGTTCAATTGCGTGCCGGCATGAAAAACCAGGCAGTCGTCGTTCGGTGCGGTGCGCGCACTCAGCCCGTCAATGACGTCGCCTTTGCGCGGTGCATCGGGATAGCCGTGGGCGGCCAGTACGACACCGAGCGCGGTGCGTCGGTCCCAGTCGATCTCGATCTGGTCAAGGGTGCCGGCGATCGCGTGCTCGAACACCTCGGTGAGGTCGCTCTTGACGCGCGCCATGATCGGCTGGGTTTCGGGGTCGCCCATGCGGCAGTTGAATTCGAGCGCCTTGACATTGCCCTGCGGGTCGATCATCAGCCCGGCATAGAGAAAGCCGGTGTAAATGATGCCCTCGGCGGCCATGCCCTGCACGGTCGGCATGATGATTTCGCGCAGCACCCGGGCATGCACTTCGGGGGTCACCACCGGCGCCGGCGAATACGCGCCCATGCCGCCGGTGTTCGGGCCGGTATCGTCGTCGCCCAGGCGCTTGTGATCCTGGCTCGAGGCCAGTGCCAGCACATTGCGGCCATCACACATCACGATGAAGCTGGCTTCTTCGCCGGCCAGGAAATCTTCGATGACCACGCGCGCGCCGGCGGCACCCATGCGGTTGTCGAGCAGCATCATGTCGATGGCGGCATGCGCCTCATCGAGGGTCTGCGCCACGACCACGCCTTTGCCGGCCGCCAGTCCGTCGGCTTTCACGACGATCGGTGCACCGCGCTGGTTCACATAGTCGTGAGCGGCCGTCGCATCGGTGAAGGTGCTGTACTGCGCGGTCGGAATGCCATGGCGCGTCATGAAGGCCTTGGCGAAATCCTTCGACGATTCGAGCTGGGCCGCAGCCTGCGTGGGGCCGAAGATCTTGAGCCCGCGGCTGCGAAACAGGTCGACGATGCCTTCCGACAAGGGCGTTTCGGGGCCGACCACAGTGAAGGCAATCGATTCGCGCTCGGCAAACGCCGCCAGCACTTCGATATCAGTCACCGGAAAATTCTGCAGGCCGCGCTCGCGCGCCGTGCCACCGTTGCCGGGGGCCACGAACACCGTCTGCACCCGACCCGATTGTGCGATTCGCCAGGCAATGGCGTGTTCGCGTCCTCCCGAACCGACGACCAGGATTTTCATTCGTCGATCACGGCGCTGGTGAAGACCTGCTGGACATCATCGAGATTTTCGATGGCATCGAGCAGCTTTTGCATGCGGGCGGCGTCGTCACCTTCGAGAACAATCTCGTTCATCGGCTTCATGGTGATTTCGGCGACCTCGGCTTTCAGGCCGGCCTGCTCGAGCGCCGCTCTGACCTGCGCATAGACCGGCGGCTCACACAGCACTTCGATGCCGCCTTCATCGTCGGTCATCACATCATCGGCGCCGGCCTCGATCGCAACTTCCATCACCTTGTCTTCGGAGGTGCCGGGGGCAAACAAAAATTGCCCGCAGTGCCGGAACATGAAGGCCACCGAGCCATCAGTGCCCAGATTGCCGCCGTATTTCGAGAAGGCATGGCGAACTTCGGCAACGGTTCGGACGCGGTTGTCGGTCAGGGTGTCGACGATGACCGACGCGCCGGCAATGCCATAGCCCTCGTAGCGGATTTCTTCGTAGTTGACGCCATCAAGCCCGCCGATGCCTTTCTGGATCGCGCGCTGCACGGTGTCCTTGGCCATATTGGCGTCGGAGCCCTTCTCGATGGCCAGGCGCAGCCGCGGATTGGCCGATATATCACCCCCGCCCATGCGCGCTGCTACGGTGATCTCCTTGATCAGGCGCGTGAAGAGCTTGCCCCGCTTTTCGTCCTGGCGGTTCTTGCGGTGCTGGATGTTGGCCCATTTGGAATGACCGGCCATAACGATTGAGACCTCATGCTGATGGCTGTCGTGCGCTGCGAGCCAGATGCCGACATCGGGCTGCGCAATTGGCGCAGGCGGCTTGCCGCTGCTGCGGCAATCATGTTGCAATGCGCGAGCGACAAGCGTCCGGATCTTACCATCGCCGGTTTCGTCGACCTCCCCCCATCAGAGCTGCCATGCCCGATCCCTTATTGATTGCCCGCACCGCCGACACCGATCTGTGCCTCCTGCCGGCCCTGGCCAATCGGCACGGTCTGATCACCGGCGCGACCGGGACCGGCAAGACCGTGACCCTGCAGGTCATGGCCGAACGCTTCTCGTCGATCGGCGTGCCGGTCTTCATGGCCGACGTCAAGGGCGACCTGGTCGGCATTTCGCAAAAAGGCCTGGCGACCGAGCGGCTCACCAAGCATATTGCCGCCCACGGGCTTCCCGAGCCGAGCTTCGCGGCCAGTCCGGTGACGCTGTGGGATGTCTATGGCGAGTCGGGTCATCCGCTGCGAGCCACGGTCTCCGACATGGGGCCGATGCTGCTGTCACGCATGCTCAGCCTCAATGAGACTCAGGAGGGCGTGCTCAACCTGGTCTTCAAGATTGCCGATGATCGTGGCCTGCTGCTGCTCGATGCCAAGGATCTGCGCGCGATGCTTCAGCATGTGGGCGACAACGCCAAGCAGTTCACCACCGAGTACGGCAACATTTCGGCGGCCTCGATCGGTGCGATCCAGCGCGGGCTGGTCTCGCTTGATCAGCAGGGCGCTGATCGCTTCTTCGGCGAGCCGATGCTCAATTTCGATGACCTGATGCAGACCGACGCGAATGGCCGGGGCATCGTCAACATCCTGGCGGCTGACCGGCTGCTGAACGCGCCCAGGCTGTACGCCGCCTTCTTGTTGTGGCTGCTGTCCGATCTCTTCGAAAAACTGCCGGAGGTCGGTGATCGCGACAAACCCAAGCTGGTCTTTTTCTTTGACGAGGCGCATCTGCTGTTTGCCGAAGCACCGCGCCCGCTCCTCGAAAAAGTCGAGCAGGTGGTCAGGCTGGTTCGCTCCAAAGGCGTGGGCGTTTATTTCGTGACCCAGAATCCGCTGGATATTCCTGACTCGGTGCTCGGGCAACTCGGCAACCGCGTTCAGCATGCGCTGCGAGCCTTCACGCCGCGCGATCAGAAGGCGGTCAAGGCGGCCGCGCAGACCATGCGCGCCAATCCGGCATTCAATGTCGAGACCGCGATTTCAGAGCTGGGCGTGGGCGAGGCGCTGGTGTCGATGCTCGACGAAAAGGGTCGGCCCTCGATGGTCGAGCGCGGCTTCGTTGTGTCACCCGGCTCGCGCATCGGTCCGATCGATGCCGCTGAGCGCAAGGCGCTGATCGCCTCGTCGGTGGTGGCGGGGGTCTACGATACGGTCGAGGATCGCGAATCGGCCTATGAATTGCTGACCGCGCGATCCGCAGCCTCTGCACCGAGTGCGGGCCGCACGGGTGCCGGTGCCGGTCGCGGCGGGCCTGCGGCAACAGCCCCGGTGCCGGATGAGAGCAACTGGACCGAATCGCTGCGCGGCTCGCTCAATGACCTGTCGAAATCGACCGGGCGCAAGGATTCGATTGTCGAGGCGATGGCCAAGAGCGCGGCGCGCTCGATCGGCTCGGCTGCCGGGCGCGAACTGCTGCGCGGTGTGCTCGGCACGCTGCTGGGCGGGGGCTCACGTCGACGCTGATTCTGCGGCGGTGCGCCGATGACCGACGTGCGAGCCGCAACAGCGGCAGACCTGTCGGCGCGTGCCACCTGGCTGGCCGGGGTCGCGCTGGCCACTAGCGGCGCGGTGCTCTTTGCCGGCAAGGGCATCGTGGCCAAGCTCATTTACCGGCATGGGGTGGATGCGCAGACCCTCATCGCTTTGCGGATGGTCTTTTCGCTGCCGTTTTTTCTGATCGCTGCAGCCTGGGTCGGCCATCGCACGCCGGCCGACGGGGTGGCCAGCCAATCGCCCTGGCAGACCAATGACGTCTGGCGGGTGATCGGCCTGGGACTGCTCGGTTATTACCTCGCCAGCTATCTCGACTTTCTCGGTCTGCAATATGTCAGCGTCGGGCTCGAGCGGGTGATCCTGTATCTGAATCCGACCCTGGTGCTGCTGATCTCGGCCATCGCCTTGCGACGCCCGATCAGCCGGCGCCAATGGCTGGCCATGTCGATCGCCTACTGCGGCGTGATCCTGGTCTTCTGGCACGACCTGTCGGCAAGTGGCGCCGATGTGCCGCTGGGCAGCGCGCTGGTCTTCGGCAGCACCGTCGCCTACTCGATCTACCTGGTGTCGTGTGGCGAGATGGTCAGGCGCCTGGGCGCGATCCGGCTGATGGCCTGGGCCATGATCGTCTCGTGCATCGCCTGCATCGCGCAGGCACTGATCCTGGCGCCTGCGGTGCTGTTTTCCCAGCCGGCAGCTGTGTACCAACTGTCGATGATGAATGCGGTGCTGTGTACCGTCATGCCGGTCTTTCTCACGATGATGGGCGTCGAGCGGATCGGCACGCCGGTGGCCTCGCAACTCGGCATGATCGGACCGGCTGCTACCATCGGCATGGGCGCGATGTTTCTGGGCGAAGCGGTCGATCCGGTGCAACTGATCGGCACCGCCATCGTGATTGCAGGGATCTTCGTCCTGACAGCGCGACTGCGCTGAACTGACCCTCACCGGAGACGATTCATGGATTTGGGCATAGCGGGTAAATGGGCGCTGGTCTGCGGCGCAAGCAAGGGCTTGGGCTACGGGTGCGCGCTGGCTTTGGCGCGCGAAGGCGTCAATCTGGTGATCAATGCCCGCACCGCCGAGGCGCTCACTGCGGCGGGTGCGGCGATCAGGGCCGAGACCGGCGTCGAGGTCAGGACAGTCGCCTGCGACATCACCACCGAGGCCGGGCGCATCGCGGCGCTGGCCGCCTGCCCGCAGGTCGACATCCTGGTCAACAATGCCGGTGGACCGCCGCCGGGTGACTTTCGCAACTGGACGCGCGAGCACTGGATCGCGGCACTCGATGCCAACATGCTCACCCCGATCGAGCTGATCAAGGCGACCGTCGACCCGATGATCGCCCGGGGTTTCGGGCGCATCGTCAATATCACCTCGAGTTCGGTGAAGGCCCCGATCGAGATCCTCGGCCTGTCCAACGGTGCACGCAGCGGCCTCACTGGTTTTGTCGCCGGGCTGGCCCGCAAGACCGTCGAACACAATGTGACCATCAACAACCTGCTGCCCGGCCAGTTCGACACCGATCGGCTGCGCAACACCACCGCGGCCACTGCAAAAAGTCTTGGCAAGTCGCCTGACGATATTGCCGCGCAGCGTCGCCAGCTGATTCCGGCAAAGCGCTTCGGCAATGCGCTCGAATTTGGCCAGATGTGCGCCTACCTGTGCAGCGAACAGGCCTCCTATTTCACCGGCCAGAATGTGCTGCTCGATGGCGGCGCCTATCCTGGTACCTACTGATCCCGGTTCCTGCTGACCCCGCTGTCGCGTTTCAGGCAGCCCCTTTTTTGATTCCTCTTACCCCACCTCGCATTGGAGTTGTCATGTCAAAAGCCATCCGAATCCAGAAGAACGGCGGTCCCGAAGTCATGGAGTATGTCGACGTCGAGGTCGGTGCACCCGGCCCCGGCGAGGCCCAGGTGCGCCATCAGGCGATCGGCGTCAACTTCATCGACTGCTACTTTCGCAGCGGCCTTTATCCGATGGCGCTGCCCTCCGGTCTGGGCCAGGAAGGCGCGGGCGATGTGGTGGCAGTCGGCGCCGGCGTGACCGACGTCAAGGTCGGTGACCGGGTGGCGTATGCCGGCGGTGCGGCCGGCTCCTACGCCGAAATCCGCAACATGCCGGCCAACCGTCTGGTCAAGCTGCCCGGCAAGATCAGCTACGAGACCGGCGCGGCGATGATGCTCAAGGGCATGACGGTGCAATACCTGTTTCGTCGCACCTACAAGCTGCAAAAAGGCCAGACCATCCTGTTTCATGCGGCCGCCGGCGGTGTCGGCCTGATCGCGATGCAGTGGGCCAAGGCGCTTGGCGTGACCGTGATCGGCACGGTGGGTTCGCCCGAAAAAGCCGCGCTGGCACGCAAGTACGGTGCCGACCATGTGATCCTCTACAAGAAGGAAAACATCGTCGAGCGGGTGCGCGAGATCACCAAGGGCGCGATGGTGCCGGTGGTCTATGACTCGGTGGGCAAGGACACCTTTGCGGCCTCGCTCGATTGCCTGCAGCCCTTCGGCCTGATGGTGAGCTTTGGCAACGCCTCGGGTCCGGTGCCGCCGCTGCCGCTGACCGCGCTCAAGGGCACGCTCTACATCACCCGGCCGTCGCTGGCGCCGCACACCGAAAAGCGCGAAAACCTGCTCGAGATTGCCGGCGACCTGATGAAGATGGTGTCGTCGGGCAAGGTCAGCATCGAGATCGATCAGCGCTACAAGCTCGCCGATGTGGTCCAGGCCCACCGCGATCTCGAAGGTCGCAAGACCACCGGATCGACGGTCCTGCTGCACTGAGCCTTGTCTGACTCAACCGGCGAGTCGGCTCGCCGCTTCGGCGGCGTGGCTCGCCTGTATGGCGATGCGGCGGCCGACCGGATTCGGGCTGCCCATGTTGTCGTCATCGGCATCGGCGGGGTGGGCTCCTGGGCCGCCGAGGCGCTCGCCCGCTGCGGCGTGGGTCGCCTGACCCTGATCGACATGGACCATGTCGCCGAGTCGAATGTCAATCGCCAGGTGCATGCCCTGGGGTCGACGCTCGGCGCTTCGAAGATTGCGGTGATGGCCGCGCGAATCGCCGATATTTCGGCCGATATCCGGGTCGATCTGATCGACGACTTCGTGACGGTCGAGACTGCGCAGGCGATGGTCTCACCCGATGCCGATGTGGTGATCGATGCGATCGATGCGCCGCGCGCCAAGGCGGCTGTTATCGCGCTGTGCGCGGCGCGCGCCCAGCCGATCATCGTGTGCGGTGCGGCCGGTGGACGCGTTGATCCGCTGGCGCTTCGGCGGGCAGACCTCACCGAAGTGCGCGGCGATCCGCTGGTGTCATCGGTGCGCGCGCGCCTGCGACGCGAGCATGGCTTCACCCGCGAAAAGGCCAATCGCTTTGGTGTCGAGGCGATCTGGTCGCCGTCGCCGCCTGGGGCGTCGGGCCGCGAGGTCCGTGTCGAAGGCGAGGGGCAGGCCGGCACTGCGCCCGGCGCACCGCTGGCCTGCTCGGGCTATGGCTCGACCGTCATGGTGACGGCTGCGATGGGACTGGCTGCCGCAGCCTGGGCGGTGGAGGCGATGCTGCGGCGTGCCATGCCTTGAATCGGCAGCACTGCTATAGTCGACAGATGTGACTTTCGTCACGTTTTTCGAGGTCGTGCGGCTCCGACCGACACCCCGGGCCCGAAAGACAAGCGCGAAAAGTAAGCGACTTTCTGCCGGAGACCTCATGAACCGTTTTGCCCTGTTGGCCGTGCCATGTCTGGCGCTGGCCTGTCTGTCCGCCAACGCCGAACCGACCTCGGTGCTCTTTGTCGGCAACAGCTACACCTTTGGCCGGGTCGATCCGGTGCTGAGCTACAACAGCGCCAATGTCCGCGACCTGACGGCGGGCTTCAATGCCACCAACCCCACGGGTACCAACAGCTACCCGACCGGCACCGCCGGGCAAGGTTACTTCGAGCCGCATCCCTGGGGCGGTGTAGCCGGCATCTTCAAGAAGATGACCGATGAGGTCGGTCTGAATTACGACGTGGCGATGTCGACCCGCAATGCCGCATCGTTGCGCGGGCAATTCCTCAATACCGCCAACAGCGACTGGAAACTGCGTGAAAACGTGGCAACCCAGACCTGGGACAAGGTGGTCCTGCAGGAGCAAAGCGATGCGGCCTTGCCCCCGGGTATGGGAAAGAACGCCAATCTGGCCACTTTCAATGCCTATGCCGACAAGTTCGAGCGTTTCATTCATAACGGCGCCGCGCAAACTTATACCGAGACCCAGCTGTTCGGCAGTGAGTCGAACTGCATGGCCACCGGACTGACGAAGACGAGTTGCAATACCTCCCGTGTGATTGCGGCCAACCCCTATGCCAGCGCGAAAACCCAGGTCTATCTCGAGCAGTCCTGGGCCAGGCCCGACATGGTCGAGGCGCACAAAATCACCACGCCCGACAAGACCACCGCCAATGGTGCGCCGATCGTCGATACCAGTGCCGCAGGCGGCCAGGCGACGCTCTACTACAACAAGCTCTCTGGCATGACCACCGACCTGCATAACTCGTTCTACAACAAGGCGGCCAGCAACAGCGGTTTTACTGGCGTGGTACCGGTCGGTGATGCCTTTCAGCGGGCGGTCGATCAGGGGCTGGTGCTGGGCAGCGGCTTTTACGATGCCAATGGTGTCTATCGCGCACCGCCCGACGGAACCATCGATCTGTGGTGGCTCGATCGCACCCACGCAAGCCTCTTTGGCTCCTATCTCAGTGCACTGACACTCTTCGGTTCCCTGACCGGCCTGAACCCGATGATGCTCGGTGCCAACGAGCAGGCCGCCAGGGATCTGGGAATCACTTCATCGCAGGCGCTGATGCTGCAGCGGGTCGCGGCAGAGACCTTGCCGGTGTCGGGCACGCTGCCGCTGGTGGCCGGTGGCGCCTTACTGGCAGTCGCGCTGGTGCGGCGGCGGGGGATGGCCTAAGTCCAGAGCCTAGGGCTTAGGGCTTAGGGCTTCCGGCTGTGATAGCCGGTCACGCGCTCGACCTCATTGCGTGAGCCCATGAACACCGCCACCCGTTCGTGCAGGGCGGCCGGCTGGATGTCGAGAATCCGCTCCCGCCCGTTGGTGGCCATGCCGCCAGCCTGCTCCACCAGAAAGCCCATCGGATTGGCCTCGTAGAGCAGGCGAAGCTTGCCGGGTTTGCCCGGCTCGCGGCCGTCGGCCGGATACATGAAGATGCCACCGCGGGTCATGATCCGATGGATGTCGGCGACCATCGACGCGACCCATCGCATGTTGTAGTCCTTGCCGAGCGGGCCGTCGCGGCCGGCGTTCAGATCGGCGACATACTGCTTGACCGGCTCATGCCAATGCCGCGCGTTCGACGCATTGATCGCATATTCCTTGGTGTCATGCGGAATCATCATGGCGTCGGTGGTCAGCCACCAGGAGCCGGTTTCGCGATCGAGGGTAAAGCACGCCACGCCGTCGCCCACGGTCAGCACCAGGAGCGTCGAGGGGCCATAAACCGCATAGCCGGCGGCAAGCTGATGCGAGCCGGTCTGCAAAAAAGATTTTTCTTCAGGCACATGCACCCCCTCGGGCAGGCGCAGCACCGAGAAGATCGTGCCGATCGAGACATTCACGTCGATGTTGGACGAGCCATCGAGCGGATCGAAGAGCAGCAGAAATTCGCCCTTCGGATAGCGGTTAGGGATGGTGTAGGGATGGTCCATTTCTTCGGAGGCCATCGCGGCCAGATGGCCGCCCCATTCGTTGGCCTCAAGCAGGGTCTCGTTGGCGATCACATCGAGCTTTTTCTGCACTTCGCCCTGAATGTTCTCGGAGCCGGCCTCGCCCAGGATGCCGGCCAGGTCACCCTTGCCCACGCCATAGCTGATCCGCTTGCAGGCGCGGGCCACCACCTCGAGCAAGAGCCGCAATTCGGCCGGGATCAGGTTCTTTTCGCGCTGTTTCTCGACCAGGTATTGCGTGAGGCTGATCTGTTTTTTCATCTTGGTTTCCTTGTGGGCGCCATCAGGCGAGTGCCTTGCCGACGACTTCAAGAACGTCGGGTGATTGGGCGTTGGCTGCGACCTGTTCGAGTGCGGCCCGCATCAATGGCTGGCGTGTCGCATCGAACTTGCGCCAGCGGTCGAGGGCCCGCGCAAGGCGGGCTGCGATCTGCGGATTGACCGCATCGAGCGCCACCACCTGCTCGGCCCAGAACTGATAGCCCGAACCGTCTGCCGCATGGAATTCGGCCAGATTGCCGCCGCAAAAACTGGTGATCAGCGAGCGGATCCGATTGGGATTGCGCAGCGAAAACAGGGGGTGGGTCATCAGCGAGCGCACCCGTTCGAGTACCGGTGCATCGCCCGGTTGCCGGTGCATGGTGGCCTGCAGCGTGAACCATTTATCCATGGCCAGCGGCTCGGCATCAAAGAGGCTTGCAAAGGCGGCCAGCCCCGGCTCGCGTAGCGGCGAGGCACTTTGCACCAGCGCCGAGATCGCACCGAGCCGGTCGGTCATGTTGTCGGCATGGTCGATCTGATCCTGTGCCAGTCGGTCGGCGCCTTCGATGCCGGCTTCGACCAGCAAGGCGAGCGCGGCATTGTGCAGGCTGCGCCGGCCTGCCGAGACCGGGTCGGGTGAATAGGGGGCCCGCAGGTGCGGCGCGTCGAGCAGCTTTCGCAGCTCGGTGGCGAGTGCCCGCGCCATCGCATCGCGCACCGCGTTGCGCGCCCTGCGCAAGGCCACCGGTTCGACAACCTCAAGCTGCTCGGCGATGAAGCCCTCGGAGGGCAGCGCCAGCAATTGCGCACGCAGGGCAGGGTTCAGACTCTGGTCCGCGATGGCACGGGCGAGCGCGCGATTGAGCCCGGCGCTTGCCTCAGTCACCGGCATGCCTTCGAGTACGCGCAGGATTGCCGAGATGGCCAGCCGCTGAGCCGCCTCCCAGCGATTGAAGGCATCGGTGTCGTGGGCAATCTGGAAGGCGAGCGTGGCATCGTCGGTCTGGTAGTCGAGGATGACCGGCGCGCTGAAATCGCGCAGCAGCGAGGCGACCACCCGGACCTGACCGTCGGCATCGGCGCGCGGCACGATATCGTCGAACACGAAGGTCTGCGACGCGTCGGTGAGTTCGAGGGTGACTTGCGCGAGTTCGGCGCCGTCCCCGCCCATCAGGCCGACCGCCACAGGGATGTGAAAGGGCAGCTTGTCGGGCTGGCCGGGTGAGGGCGGACACCACTGGCGAAGCGTCAGGGTATAGCGCCGGTTTTGTGCGTCGTAGCGTCCCTGGGCATGGACCCGTGGCGTGCCGGCCTGCGAATACCAGCGCTTGAACTGATCCAGGTCTCGGCCGTTGGCATCGGCCACGCAGGCGACGAAGTCGTCGCAGGTCACTGCCTGCCCGTCATGGCGCTCGAAATAGAGCGCCATCGCACGTCTGAAGCCTTCACGGCCGACCAGCGTCTGCAGCATCCGGATGACCTCGGCGCCTTTCTCGTAGACGGTGACGGTGTAGAAGTTGTTGATTTCCTGATAGCTGTCGGGGCGGATCGGATGGGCCATCGGGCCGGCGTCTTCCGCGAACTGCATGGCACGCAGGACGCGGACATCGGCGATTCGCTTGACCGCCCGTGCGCTTTGCGCGCTGGCCTCATCGGGGCAGGCCGCAGCCATGACATCGGCCGAGAACTCCTGGTCGCGAAAGACCGTCAGGCCCTCCTTGAGCGTGAGCTGAAACCAGTCGCGACAGGTCACCCGGTTGCCGGTCCAGTTGTGAAAATACTCGTGAGCCACGACTGATTCGACATGGACGAAATCGGCATCGGTGGCGATATGCGGATGGGCGAACACGTATTTCGTGTTGAAGATGTTCAGACCCTTGTTCTCCATCGCGCCCATGTTGAAGTCGCCGACCGCCACGATCATGAAGCGGTCGAGATCGAGCTCCAGGCCGTAGCGCTCCTCATCCCATCGGATCGAGCGGATCAGCGAGGCCATGGCGTGTTCGGTGCGATCGAGGTTGCCGGGTTCGACCCAGACCTGCAGCAGGGCGTCGCGCCCCGAGGCGGTCTGGATGCGCTCTTCACGGGCCTGCAGATTGGCGCCGACCAGGGCGAACAGATAGCTCGGCTTCGGAAACGGATCGACCCATCGCACGCGCTGGCGGCCATCGGGCAGGGTGAGCGTCTCGATCAGATTGCCGTTGGACAGCAGCACCGGCCATCGGGAGGCGTCCGCAATGATGTCGACGGTGTAGCGCGCCATGACATCGGGGCGGTCGGGAAAATAGGTGATGCGCCGAAAGCCATGCGCCTCGCACTGGGTGTAGAAGCTGCCATTGGACACATACAGTCCGTTGAGCGCGGTGTTGTCGGCCGGGCAGAACATCACTTCGGTGACCAGCGTGAAGGCTGCCGGCGGCGCGTCGATGCGCAGTCCGTGGGCATCGGCATGGAGCCGCTGTGCGTCGACCGGCTGACCGTCGATCGAGGCGCTCAGCAATGTCAGGCCGTCGCCATCCAGCCAGAGCGGCGCATCGGCAGCGGCATGAGGCAGGCGCCGCAACTGCATCGTGGCGGTGACGCGGGTGCGCTGCGGGTCGAGGTCGAAGGCCAGCGCGATCGTATCGACCGTGTGGGCCGGGGGCGTGTAGTCGAGACGTTGAAGCGTGACCGGCTGGTCGGTGCGCATGATCGATGGTCCTGCAGTCGGCGAGCCGTCGATTGTAGTCCGCCGCGCTACGCGACCCGCGCGACGAATGTCGCGTTGCGGCACAGCTTGCCGGGTTGACCAAACCCTACTTGCGGGTTCGGGGCATCCACCAATTGGGTTGTGCCGACTCGAAGACCCCTGCCGCCTGCAACTGGTTGGCGAGTCTGAGCGACCCCAGGCCGATCGGTCCCTGGACCAGCCAGAGCCTGTCAGTCAGCGCTTGCAGCGGTGTGGCGCCTGCCTGGCCGATCAGCGCTCGCGCACTGGTCTCGTCCATTGGGGCTTTAAGCACCACCACCACGCCACCGGGCAGGCTGCGCGGTCGGCCCGATTCGTCGCGCAGCACCGGGGAGATCTGTGCGGCCTGCCCGCGGTCGGTGCTGCCCGCGGGGCGCAGTACCTTGCCTTCAGGCAGAAGTCCGCCCGGGAAGTGCGCCTCGAGTGTCTCGTCGAGGGTCAGCATGCGAGCGGAGGCGCCGTCGTGCCAGACATGAGTTGCTTGCACTGACTTCACGGCGATCGATGAACGCTTGCTGGCGGTTTCGATGCGCGAGGTGTCGATCGGGCCTGGTGCAGGCTGGGCGAGCGCTGTCGACGCCGCGCCGAGGAGGGCCACGACACCCGCCACTGCGAGGGCGGCAAAAAAGGCTGTAATCCGCGACATCACACCCGGTGTGCGCGTTCGGGAAGCGTCACACACCGTGATTCGATCAGTGGCCATAGATTTTCAGGCTCCATGCATCGAATCGACCGGTGTCGCCCGGCCCCATGTCGGTCACGGTCATGGTCCAGTTGCCATTGGCCGCTTCGCCCAGATGCCGCATCGAGCCGAATCGCCAATTGCTGTAGGCCCCGCAGGCATCGCCGGCGCCCTTGCAGATGCGCGCATTGGCGAGCTGACTGACCGCGGCTGCCGGGCTGGTGACAGTCACTTTCAGATCGCCACTGTAGGTATGCGAGGCAGTAAAAAAGATTTCGACGAACTCGATGCTGGTGATGTTGCAGCCTGCCATCGACAGGCTGTCCGAGACCGGCGTCGACGTGCCGTCTGACCTGGTATCGGGTAGCGGCAGATTGGGGGCGCGCAGCGGAGAATCGCAAGTCTTTAAGCTCGCGCTACCGCCGACTGAGGCCCAGGTGCCGGCCATGGCGACCGCGGCCTGGGCATTGGCAACACCGAAGCCGTATTTGTGGTTGAACTTCAGCCCGTCTGCAGCCGGCAGCCAGCCGGCGTCGGTCGGGTCGTTGCGTCGTGCCGACTGGGCGAGGATGATCCGCACATCACGCCAGGTGAGGGCTGGGTTGACCGACAGCATCAGGGCGATCACGCCCGAGACCATCGGCGTGCTGGCCGATGTGCCGCTGAAGGTCGATTCGTAGCTGCCATTGAGCGCGGTGGTGGTCACGCCCACCGGGTTCGAGCCAGACGACGGCGCACACACCGTCAGCGTCGCGCCGGGCTCGCCATACCAGGGGCTCACGCCTTTGTTGTCGACCGCGCAGACCGTCACGATGCCGCGCTGATTGACATAGCCATCGAAGTTCGAATTGTCGACCTGACATTTCTGTGTCGCCGAATCGATCAGGTAGCAGCCGCCGTTGCCGCCGGCAAAGACATAGACCGAGCCCTTGCCCTGGCGACCGGTGACGAGTCCGCTGGTGATGGCGGCGGTGAAAGCCGCGTCGGCTGTATGCAGATGCCCGTCGTCGGGGGACCCCCAGCTGTTCTGGTAGATCGAGTTGAGTTGACTGTCGCGCGTCAGTGCATCGGCGATGTCGATATCGTAGGAGGTCGACAAGGCATCGTAGGCCACCAGCGACGCGCGCGACGCCACGCCTACGACACCGATCGCATTGCCGTCTCGTGCGAGCACCAGGCCGGCGACCGCAGTGCCGTGATCGTCGTCGGCCTTGATGCAGGGCACCGGCCACACGCTGCCGCGATTGCCGTTGCGATAGCTGCGACTCGCGCCCTCGACCAGGTTGGGGTAGAGATCGGGATGCGTGACTTCGACGGCGTCGTCGATCACGGCCACCCTCACCCCGCTGCCGCGGGTCACCGGCCAGGCACCCGCTGCGCGCAAGTCCTCGCCGGGTGTTCCGCCGTTTTGTCCGGTATTGGTGAGGTGCCACTGATCGCCGAGCAGCGGGTCAGGCCCGGTGAGCACCGGGCTTTGCGTGAGGCTGTAGCTCAGGTCGCAATTCTTGCCGGCCGAGATGGTGCTCGATGGCGCACTGCTGTTGCTGCTGTTGCTGCAGCCCACCAGGGTGATCGCCAGCAAGGTGATCAGACCGGGCAGCACAACGGCGCGCAGTGCGGCGCCCGGACGCATCAGCAAAACAGGGACCTCCGTTTGCGGCAATTCATGTCGGAGTGCAGTTTAACCGGAATGCAATGAGCTCATGCCGGCATCAAGGGCGTGCTGCAGGTCGGCAATCAGGTCATCAGGGTGTTCGAGCCCGATCGACAACCTGACGAGGTTGGGCTCGATGCCCGACTGGCGCATCTGCGCGTCATCGAGACTGCCGGCCCACATGGCGGCAGCATGGACCACCAGCGTATCGACGCCGCCCAGGCTGACCGCCTGCTGGGCGAGCGCGAGCTTGCTCACGAATGCCGCGGTGCCTGCATAGTCAAACGTCAGCCTCACTCCCATCACGCCACCGAAGCCGGTCATCTGCTCGAGCGCGAGCGCATGTTGCGGATGATCGGACAGACCCGGATAAGACACGGATGCCACCGCAGGGTGGGCCGCCAGTGCGCGCGCGACCGTCAGGGCCGAGGCATTGATGCGCGCCATTCTCACCGACAGGGTGCGCAGTCCTCGCAGCAGCAGCCAGGCATCCATCGGCGACAGGGTGGCACCCATCACGATCTGCGTTGACCACAGGCGTTCGATGAGTGCTTGGCTGCCGACGACCACGCCCGCAGTCAGATCATGATGGCCACCGAGGTATTTGGTCGCGCTGTGCACCACCAGATCGGCACCGATGGAAAGCGGCTGCTGGTTCAGGGGTGTGGCAAAGGTGTTGTCGACCACCACCAGCGCGCCTGCGGCATGCGCCAGACGGGCGGCTGTCGCGATGTCGGTCAGGCTGCAGTCGGGATTCGTCGGACTCTCCAGCATGACCACCGCGGTGGGGCGTTGCAGCGCCCGCGCGAAGGCCTGGTTGTCGGTCTGATCGACGAACTCGCAAGTGACCGCAAAGCGTTCGAGCAGATCGGACAGCAGGCGGGTGGTGCCCATGTAGTGATTGCGTTGCGCCACAACATGGTCACCAGCGCGAAGCAGTCCGAGCAGCGTTGTCGAGATGGCTCCCATGCCGCTTGCGGTGACCAGTCCGGTGGCAGCACCTTCGAGGTCGGCCACGATGCGAGCCACCCGCTGATGCAAGGGATTACCGTAGCGGGTGTAGTAGCGCTGATGCATCGGCGTTGACGCCATCTGCGCGAAGGCGCTCGCATCGTCGGCCAGAAAGGTGGCTGACCATGGGATTGGCGGCGTGAGTGAGCTGCCTTCGTGCAGTGCGTCATCGGCGTGCAGCAGGCGTGAATCGAGATGAAGTGGCGGTTTGGAGGACATGACTCATGGGGACTAGGACGAGGGCGTTAAGGGGCTGTGTTTCTTTTGCCTCATCGCCCTGGAATGCCCGCTGTGCGGGCGTCTTTATGACAGAATGCCCGATCCGCCGTCCGCTGGGTCAGCTGACTTAGTAAAATTCGGCAGGTCGGGCTCCCAGAGATTGTGATTGCGCTCTGTGTTGCAGCCCGAACAGGTCAAAGTTCAAAACCATCGCCAGATAACGTTCGAACACCAGGAGGTGACTGCATGAATAAGAGTGAACTGATCGAAACCGTTTCAACGGAGGCTGATATCAGCAAGGCTGCTGCTGAACGCGCCCTCAATTCGATCATCGAGACTGTGACCAAGGCTGTGACCAAGGGCGATCGCGTGACCCTGGTCGGGTTCGGCACCTTCTTTTCGAGCAAGCGTCTGGCGCGAGTCGGAAAAAATCCTCGTACCGGCGAAAAGATCAAGATCGCAGCTGCCACGGTTCCCAAGTTCTCTGCGGGCGCCGCCTTCAAGGCCTCGGTCAACAAGAAGAAAGCGAAGTAAGCATTCTGCCCGGGCGTGTGCCAGAACTGACTGGCCGCGCATCAGGACAATGATCTCGCCGGGTCGACCTCAGTCGTCTCGCCAGCAACGCCCCGTGAATCGGGGCGTTTGTATTTTCAGGGTCAGAAAATCTTTTTTTCCAAGCGATCGATCAGCGATCGTTGAGTCGTTCGTCGACGCGTTTCAGTTGCGCCTCGTCGACGGCGACGGTCGCCGATGTCCGCCGCGTGCGGCTGATTCGCCACACCATGAACGCGCCCAGCGCGAGCAGAACCGCAGGGCCTGCCCACAGCGCCAGATTGCGGCCCGAATAGGTCGGCCGATAGAGCACGAATTCGCCGTAGCGTGCGACAAGGTTGTCCTTGATCTGCGTGTCGTCCCGGCCTGCTGCCATCTGGCGCAGGACTTCGTTGCGCAGATCGGTGGCCAGGTCGGCGTTTGAGTCGGCCAGCGTCTGATTCTGGCAAACCAGGCAGCGCAACTCTGACGCCAGTCGCCGGAAGCGGTCGCTTTGCAGCAGCTCGCGGGCCTGCTCGGGCGACGGGTCGGCGAGGGTGCTGCTTGGGGCATCGGCCACTGAAGAACCCGGTATTGCACCCGCTTGGGCAGTCGCTTGGGCAGTCGCTGGGGCCGCGCTCGCAAGGCTGCAGGTCAGCAATCCGGCGATCAGCGCTGCCGTGCACTGCCGGGCGAGCCACTTGCCGGCAGCTCGTGATTGCTCGGCAATGATGGCGAGGCGGGTCGTCATCGGGCGAGTGCCTGTGCCAGCGGCAGGAGCTTGTCGGCAATCACCTCGGGAGTGAGCGGGCCGACATGCTTGTAGCGGATCGTGCCATTGCGATCGATCAGAAAGGTCTCGGGCACACCATAGACGCCGTAATCGAAAGCGATCCGACCATTGCGGTCAGCGACGACCGTGGCATAGGGATTGCCGTGTTTGTCGAGCCAGGCCGTGGCCGCGCCCGGCTCGTCCTTGTAGTTGAATCCGACCACCGGCAAGGCCTTGGTCCGCGCGAGCTTGAGCAGTTCGGGATGCTCGACCAGGCAGGGTGCACACCACGAGGCCCAGACATTGAGCAGCCAGACCTGGCCGCGCATCTTGTCGGGCGACCAGGTTTGATCGGTCTGCGCAAGCAGGGGCAGATTGAACGCTGGCGCCGGCTTGTCGATCAGCGGCGAGGGAATTTCGCGCGGATCGCGTCCGGGCTTGAGCCCGAGCAGCAGGAAGGCGGCGATGACCGCAAAAGCGAGCGCCGGCAGAATGAAACGAAGCGAGCGCATGCCGGTGTGGTTCAGGCCGAGGCCGTGACCTTGCGGTCATCGACCGCCGAGCGCCGGGCGGCACGATAGCGGCGATCGCTGATCGCAACGAATCCGCCAAGCGCCATCATGAAGCAGCCCCCCCAGATCCAGTCGATGAAGGGTTTGACCCAGGTCTTGAGCGTCCAGCGACCGTCGGGCAGTTGTTCGCCGAGTGCAACATAGAGGTCACGGGTCAGGCCGGAATCAATCGCGGCTTCGGTCATGACCGATTGGGTGGTCGGATAGAAGCGCTTTTCGGGATTGAGTTCGAGCACCTGCTTGCCGTCGCGCGAGACCTGCACGACGCCCTGCACGCCCCGATAGTTGGGGCCGGTGATCTCGCGGATGTCGCGCAGCGTGAGCGTGTAGTCGCCGACCTCGACCGACTGATTGGCACCGAGCGCGGCGTCGACCTCGAGGTCGAGGGCCTTGACGCAGGCCACGCCGATGCAAAAGACGCCGACTCCGGTGTGGGCGAGGATCATGCCCCAGAAACCGCCGGGCATCGACCGCAGGCGCGCCGGCCAGCTCGCGGCCTTGACCTGCCCGGCCCGCTCATAGATCGCGACGCCGCTTGCCGCGATCAGCCACAGGCCGAGAAAGAGGCCGATCGCAAATCCGAGGCCACCCAGCACCGAGGTCTGGGACCCGAGCCGACCGCTGGTGACGGTGATCAGCACGGCCGCGGCCACCGCGATGCCGAAGGCCCATTTCAGGCGTGCTGCCAGCTGTGGCAGCGGCGATTCGCGCCAGCGCGAAATCGGCCCGATGCCCATCAGGAAGGCGGCAGGCGCCATCAGCGGAAAGAACACCGCTTCGAAATAGGGTGGTCCGACCGAGATCTTGCCCAGGCCCAGGGTATCGAGCACCAGCGGATAGAGCGTGCCGAGCAGGACCGACCCGGCTGCGGTCACCATCAGCAGGTTGTTGGCCAGCAGATAGCCTTCGCGCGAACTTGGCGCGAAGCTCACTGGTGTCTGGTTGCCGGCGATGCCGGGGCCGCGCAGCGCAAAGAGGATCAGCGAGCCGCCGACCACCGCCACCAGAAAGGCCAGAATGAAGATCCCGCGGGTCGGGTCGCTGGCAAAGGCATGGACCGAGGTGAGCACGCCCGAGCGAACGAGAAAGGTGCCAAGCAGCGACAGGCTGAAGGCGGCAATTGCCAGCAGCATGGTCCAGGCGCGAAAACCGCCGCGCCGCTCGGTCACGATGAGCGAGTGGATCAGCGCCGTGCCGACCAGCCAGGGCATGAACGAGGCGTTTTCAACCGGGTCCCAGAACCACCAGCCGCCCCAGCCTAGTTCGTAGTAGGCCCAGGCGCTGCCCAGCGCGATGCCGATCGTGAGGAAACACCAGGCGGCGGTGGTCCAGGGGCGCGCCCAGCGGGTCCAGGCGGCATCGACCCGACCGCCCAGCATCGCGGCCACCGCAAAGGCGAAGGCCACAGAGAAACCGACATACCCCATGTAGAGCATGGGCGGATGGATGACCATGCCCGGGTCCTGCAGCAGCGGATTGAGGTCGCGACCATCGGCCGGCCCGGGCAGCTGGCGCATGAAGGGATTGGAGGTAAAGAGCATGAAGGCCAGAAAGCCGGTGGCTACCAGACCCAGCACACCGACCACCCGCGCCCGAAACACGGTCGGCAAGGCCGTGCCGAAGGCGTTGACTGCGGCCGTCCAGCCGGCCAGCATCAGTGCCCACAGCAGCAGCGAGCCTTCGTGCGAGCCCCAGGTGGCCGCAAAGCGGTAAGGGACTGGGAGCTGCGAGTTGGAGTTGCTGGCGACATTGACCAGCGAGAAATCGTTGTCGATGAACGAGGTGGCGAGCGCCGCGAAGGCGAGCACCACCATCAGGCACTGGGCATTGGCCGCATTGCCGCCGGCGCGCATCCAGGCGGCATCAGCCCGCGCAGCGCCCGCGAGGCCGCCTGCCGCCTGCACCAGGGCGAGCGCCATCGCCAGCCAGAGCGCGAAGTGACCGAGCTCGGCGATCATGGCTGCGAGACCGTGCCGGCGCCGATCGGCTTGCCGGCGCGCTTGAGCGCCTCGGCGGCTTCCGGGGGCATGTAGTTTTCGTCGTGCTTGGCCAGCACCTCATCGGCCTTGAACACGCCGTCCGGACCGACCTTACCCTGCGCCACGACACCTTTGCCTTCGCGAAACAGGTCGGGCAGGGTGCCGCGATAGATCACCGGGATGGTCTTGACGGTATCGGTCACCCGAAAGCGCACCTCGAGGCCATCGCGCACCACACTGCCGGTTTCGACCATGCCGCCGACCCGGAACGCGCGACCCTGCGGCGCCTCATTGGCAGCGATCTGGGTGGGTGTGAAGAAAAAGACGATGTTCGACTTCAGGGCATAGAGCACCAGCCCGATGGCAACCGCCAGAACCGCCAGCCCGATGGCAATCCACACCAGGCGCTTGCGGCGGATCGTCGGGCCGGACGGGAGTTTTGCCTGGATGGCACTCATGATTTGGCTGCCTCGTTGCGTGGGTCGGCGATCGACTCGTGATCGTCAAGATCAAGATCGCGCTCGCGTTGGACCTGGTCGATGGACTGGCGCCGGGTGCGCAGCAAGGCCACGCACTCGATCGCAATCGCCAGGGCGGTAAAGCCGTAGGCCACCGCAAGATAGCTCAGATGCGAGTCGGACATATCGGGATGTGCGGCTCAGGCAAAGAGCTGCCGCACCCAGCGGGTGTGACGCTCACGTTGAAGGATGATCGAGCGCACCCGGTGCAGCGCTGCGGCGATCGAGTACATCCAGGCGGCCAGGCTCATCAGCAGCATGCCGGTCAGCATGGTGCTGGCCATCTTGGGCGAGGTGGTCAGGCTGACGCTTGCCCCCTGATGCAAGGTGTTCCACCAGCGCACCGAAAAATAGATGATCGGCACATTGACCACACCGACCAGCAGCAGCAGCGCGCCGGCACGGTCGGCGCGGGTGGTGTCGTCGATGGCCGCCACCAGCGCCATGTAGCCGAGGTAGAGAAAGAGCAGGATCAGGGTCGAGGTCAGTCGGGCGTCCCAGACCCACCAGGCGCCCCAGGTGGGCTTGCCCCAGATCGCGCCGGTGAGCAGGGCGATCACCGCCATGATTGCGCCGGTGGGTGCCAGTGCCCGGCACATCATCGCCGACAGCTTCGAGCGCCAGACCAGGGTCAGCACCGCGTAGCCGGCCATCACCACATAGATGAACATCGCCATCCAGGCGGTCGGCACATGGATGAAGATGATCCGATAGACCTCACCCTGCTGGAAGTCGGTCGGTGCGATGCCGAATCCGACGTAAAGACCGGCCACCGCCAGCAATACCGCGGCCGCCGTGAACCAGGGCAGCAGACGTCCGGCGAGCGGATAGAAAACAGGCGGGGCGGCGAATCGAAAGGGGTTCATCCGGGCAGGGTCATTCGACCGAGATACGCAGGGCCAGCGCGGCAACGAACGGTGCCAGCAGCAGGACCGCCAGCATACCAGCGCCCAGCAGCGCGAGATGGGCCAGTGGCGACAGTCCGGCCGCCTGGGCTTCGACCGCGCCGGCACCGAAGACCAGCACCGGGACATAGAGCGGCAGGCACAGCAGGGTCATCAGGACCGGACCCGACTTCAGGCCGAGTGCCAGCGCGCCGGTGATCGCCCCGATGCCGATCAGCACCGGCGTGCCCAGCAGCAGCGAGCCCACCAGCACCGACAGGGTCGAGGTCGGCAGGTTGAAGGCCAGCGCGAGCGCGGGCGACAGGGCGAGCAGCGGCAGGGCGGTGACCAGCCAGGCGGCGATCATCTTGCCCGCGACAAGCGCCCACAGGGGGCGGCCGCTGGCCACCATGGCATCGAGGGTGCCGTCGGCATGGTCGTGCTCGAAGAGCCTCGGCAGTGCGAGCATGACCGACAGCAGCGCGGCCACCCAGATCACCCCGGGCCCGATGCGTTGCAGCCATTCGCGCTGCGGGCCGATGGCCAGTGGAAACATCGAGCAGGCCAGCACGAAAAAGCCGAGCACGTTGAGGATGTCGCCGCGGCGTCGCATCGCGAGCGTGAGATCTCGCCGCAGCGCCCAGGCGATGGCGCCAAACTCGGTCATTGCGCGAGCTCGGCCAGACCCTCCCGCACGCGGCGCGGCGCGAAGGCGTCGAGGTGCAGGTCGCGCACAACGCCCTGGTGCGGCGCGATCGGCAGGTGGGTGGCGACGATTGCCGCGCCGCCGCGGGCAAGGTGACGGCCGAGCAGCGCTTCGAGCACCGCCAGCCCGCTTGCATCGAGCGCGGCACTCGGCTCATCCATCAGCCACAGCGGCCGATCTGCGGCACGCAGCGCGATCGCAAAGCGTGCCAGATTGAGCCGCTGCTTCTGACCCTGCGACAGGCGTCGGGTGTCGATATGGCGCTGACGTGTGAGGCCGACCTCGTCGAGCGCAGCCTCAAGGATCGGCCCGGCGTCATCGGCGGTCAGACTGCCATCGAGCGTGGCCGCAAGCGTAAGGTTTTCGATGGCGGTCAGCTCGCCTTTGGCGCCATGGGCATGGCCCTGATAGAGCGCCTGTTCGCACAGCTCACGAGGCAGGACCGGCGAATCGGCGGGCCCGGCAAACAGCTGCCCGCGGGCCAGCGGCGTCAGGCCGAGCAGGGCTCGCAGCAGGCTGCTCTTGCCCGAGCCATTGGGGCCCAGGAGCCGCAGCAGTTCGCCGGGCGCCAGTCTGAAAGACAGATCGACGAAGAGCGTGCGCTCACCCCTGACGAGCGCGAGCGAGGCTGCCTTGAGGCCACCGAATGACTCGACGCCAATCGGTGTGGCGCCAGATCTCACGGCGCTTCCTTGCCGATCACGACCTTCATGCCGCTGGTGCCGGGTTTGACCGGATCGGAGTTGCCCAGCAGATCGCCGCTGCGGGTGGCCGCCTCGCCGGACCGCGAGAGCCGGGCGATCACTCTTACCTGAGCGCCCGGCGCCACAGTGGACAGTTTGGCCATGGGGCTCATCGCAAGCCGGTCGTCGAGCGTGAAGGCCAGTGGCAGATCGGCGCCGCGTGCCCGCAACACCGCCAGGGGCGGCCCGGACGCCTGGCCCTGCGCATCAAGGCTGCGGGCCACGACGAAGAGCGTGTCATCCGGGCGCAGCTTGCCAGCAAGTGTTGCATCGAGTTCGATGCGACCGCTCAGTGCGCTGGCCGCGGGATCGGCGGATGCGGTGCTGGCCGACGGTGCCTGGGCGGCTGCGTTGGCCGGGGCGGACGGCGTTGCCGCGGCCGGGCCGACACGCGGCGCGCGGCCGGCTTCGAGGTCGGCAATCAGACCGACGATCTGGCGCGCCTGATCGGAGTCGGGCGGCAGCACCGTCAGCAGGGTCTTCCAGTGGCTCAGTGCCCCGGCGGTATTGCCCTGTCGAACCTCATAGGCGCCCGCCAGCGCGAGCGCCTTGGGATTGCGCGGCTCTTTGACGAGGGCTTCGCGGATCAGCGCGATCGGACGACCATCCAGCACCGAACCCTGGCTCTGTGCGATCGCGTCGGCAAGGTCGACCTTGATCTGGGCATTATCAGGTGCGAGCAAAAGCGCCTTGTCGAAGGCCTCGCGCGCCGCTTGCGCCTTTCCCTGCGCCAGTTCGGCGCGCCCCAGCATCTGCCAGCCTTCGAGGTCGGCGGGCGAGTCGCGCAGGCGGGTGCGCAGCCGGTCGATGAGTTCTTCCATGCTCGCCGGTTCGCGCATGGCTCTGAGCTCGGGCGATGCCGCTTCGGGCAGGCCGACAAGCAGATAGAGCCCGAAGGTCGGCACGACCAGCAACAGCGCGACCAGTGCCGCCAGCATCGGCTGGCGCGAGGGTTTTGCTTGCGCCGGATCCGGATCGACGGCTTCGCCTGGCAGCTCGGATTCGGCCTGCATCGCGAATTCGGCCAGCGCTGCGCGCCGCTCGGGCGAATCGGCCGGCAGATGCACGAGCGCGGCCTCAAGCTCGCTGCGGCGCTCGCGCAGGACCGCCAGCGCGACGGCGGCGGCATCGGGCTCGGCCCGCGAGGCGGGTCTGGCGATCAGGGGGCGCAGCACATAGGCTGCCACCAGGAGGGCTACCAGCAGCAGGATCAGCAGGAGAAGGAGGGACTCGGACACGGCTGAGGCAGATGGTTACCAGTGAGGGTCGCGCACGCCCGGACGGCGGCGGGGCGATTCTCCCACGCCGTCAGGAGCGCAACCAATCAGGCGGTAGGGCTTTTCTGATCGTGTGGCGCTGAGCCGATATAGGCTGCGGCCGCGCCTCGCAATGCCGCCCAGGGCGACGCCATCAGATCGAGCGGCACGCCGGCAAGCCAGGCGCGGTAACGGCCCTTGGCCTCGAAGCGAGTTCGCAGGCCCTCGAGCGGCAAAACGCGGGCAAGCCGGGGCATGATCCCGCCGGCAATCACGACGCCGCCGCTGGCCTCATAGAGCAGGGCCAGATCACCGGCAAAGGCGCCGAGCAAATCAATGAAGCTGCGGGCGGCCTTGATCGAGGCGGCGTCTGCCCGGCCGATGGTGTCGATGACCATGGCCGAATCGATGGTATCGGGTGCCATGCCTGCCTCGATCAGGGCCGCATCGCGCAAAAGCGCCAGGCCCGGCCCGCTCAACAGCCGCTCCCATGAGACATGTCCGAAGCGCGCTGCCGCAAGCTGCGCTGCGGCGCTTTCGAAGGGCGTCTCGGGAGCGAAGGTGACATGCCCGCCCTCGGTGGCCAGCGGATGCCAGCTGCCCGTCGAGCGGATCATCGCGGCCACCCCCAGCCCGGTGCCCGGGCCGACCACGACCCGATTGCCATCGGTCGGGCCCACCGGGCGCCCGCGGCCGGCAAGCTCTGCCGCACTGCCGGGTGCGGCGATGAGTTCATCCGCCTGCAGGGTGGGCAGGGCCCAGGCCAGCGCAGCAAAATCATTGAGCAGATGAACCCGCCCCGGGCGCAAGCCGAGCGCATCGGCGAGCGCCTGCGGATCGATCAGCCAGTTGCCGTTGGTGAGTGCGATCTGGCCCTGCTGCAGGCGTCCTGCGGCACCGAACGAGACGCCATCGACCCGCAGCCCGGCGGCATGCCGATCGAGAAAATCGCCGCAGGCGTCGGCCAGATCGGTAAAGCGCTCGCGGGCGAGTTCCTGGGGCACACCGAGCAGCGTCCCGTTGCGAGCCAGTACCAGCCGAACGAAGGTGCCGCCCACGTCGCCGGCCAGCACGACATGCTCGCTGCGTTCGTCATGAAGGGTCTGGCCGCGTTGATTCATCCGCTCGATTGTACGGGCGCGCAGCCGCCCGATGGCTGTCAGGGGGCAGGCGGCTGAACCGGATCGCTCAACGAAATGCTCACTGCAGCGCCAAGATGCGCGCCGCCTTCGGCCGGCGTCAGATGGCGACGAATTTGATGGAAGGGTGCGACCGACGGATCGTGGGCGATGCTGATCACCGCGGCATCCGGCAGACGCTCGATCAGCAGCTGATAGAGCGCCTTGCCGGTCGCCTCGTCGAGTGCCGAGGTCGCTTCGTCCAGGAAGAGCCATTGCGGACGGTTCAGCAGCGCCCGGGCAAACCCGAGTCTTTGCTGTTCGCCGGGTGACAGGCGCCGGTCCCAGGCACTCGATTCATCGAGCTGCTCGACCAGCTGCGGCAGCCGGCACTCGCGAAGCGCAGTTCTGATCGCGTCATCGCTGAATTCGCCGGGCGGCGCCGGATAGCTCACGCAGGCCCGAAGGGTGCCGATCGGCAGATAGGGCTTTTGCGGCAGAAAGAGCAGCTTGCCTTGCGGCTGCTCGATCACCCCGCTGCCATAGGGCCAGATCCCGGCCAGCGCCCTGAACAGCGTGCTCTTGCCGCTGCCCGATGGGCCGGTCAGCAGCAGCCGGTCGCCGGCGGCAACAACCAGCGTCGCGTCGGCCACGATCGGTACGCCACCCGGTGTATCGAGGCGCACGCCACGAAGTGCCGGCGATGCGCCCTCGACCGCATGCAGCAGCGTGCCGGCTTCGCCATGCAGGTGCTGCAGCGAGTCGTCAAAGCTCAGGAGTCGATCGGTGGTCGCTTTCCAGATCGCCACGCTCGAATAGGCATCGACAAACCATGAGAGCGCGCTTTGCACCTGACCGAAGGCATTGGAGATCTGCATCAGATCACCGAGCTTGAGCGGCCCGTTGAAGTAGCGCGGCGCGGCCACCACGAACGGGAAGATCACCGCCAGCTGCCCGTAGAAACTTTGCGCCCAGATCAGTTTTTTCTGCGCCCGGATCAGCGTCCAGTAGTTGGTGATGACCCTGCCGAAGCGATCGAGCAGGCTTGTGCGTTCGGTGCCTTCGCCGTGGTAGAGCGCGATGCTCTCGGCGTTTTCGCGCACCCGCACCATGCCGTAACGCAGATCGGCCTCGAGCTTTTGCTGCTGGAAGTTCAGCCCGATCAGCGGGCGGCCGATCGCATGGGTGAGCCAGCTGCCGGCAATCGCATAGAGCACCGCCACCCAGACCATATAGCCCGGAATCGTGAATTCGCTGGCGCCCAGCATGACCGTGAGCGGCCCGGAGACCGTCCACAGGATCGCGATGAAAGAACCCAGCGTCACCACCGCGTTGAGCAGCCCCATCGACAGAAACACCGTGAATTCGGTGAACAGGCGCACGTCTTCTGCGATGCGCTGATCGGGATTGTCCGCCGGTGCGTTAGTTGAGGCATTGCCAGTGGCGGCAAGCTCCAGGCGGTAATAAGCGCGTTGCGAGAACCACCCGTCGATGTAGCGCGCGGTCAGCCAGGCGCGCCAGCGCATCTCGAAGAGCTGGGTGAGATAGAACTTGTAAGCCGCCACGACGATGAAGGCTGCGGCCAGCGCGCTGAATCGCCATAGCTGGTGCCTGAATTCGGCATAGTCGCGCGATTCGAGCGAGTTGAAGAATTCGCGCTGGAACTCGTTGAGCAGCACGTCGACATAGACCGTGATCAGGTTGAGGGCGACCACTGCAGTCAGCAGTCCGATCGCCTGCCAGCGCATATCGCTGGTGAAATAAGGCTTGATCAGCCCCCACGCGCGGGCGGTGAATCGCTGCGTCATCGACCTTGATCAGCCCGGCGCTGACGCCGTCGCCCGGCGCCTGAGGAACCGCGGAATCACCAGCACCGCAAGCATTACGCACAGCAGTGTCAGCGACAGCGGCCGGGTCAGGAAGACCGACCAGTCGCCCTGCGAAATCGAGAGCGCATTGCGCAGCTGCTTTTCGGCCATCGGCCCCAGGATCATGCCGACGATGACCGGCGCCACCGGAAAGCCATAGCGACGCATGGCCAATCCCATCAGCCCGATGATGCCGAGCAGCATCAGGTCGAAGGTTGACTGGCGCAGGCTGTAGGCGCCGAGCGTCGAGAAGATCAGGATGCCGCCATAGAGCAGCGGCGTTGGAATGCGCAGCACGCGCACCCATAGGCCGACCAGAGGCAGGTTGAGCACCAGCAGCATGACATTGCCGATGTAGAGCGAGGCGATCAGCGTCCAGACCAGCGGGCCCGATGTCTGCAGCAGCGCCGGTCCGGGCTGCAGGTTGTAGTTCTGGAAAGCCGCCAGCAGGATCGCGGTGGTGGCCGAGGTCGGGATGCCGAGTGTCAGCAGCGGTGCGAGCGCGGCGGTGACGGTGGCGTTGTTGGCGGCCTCAGGACCGGCCACGCCTTCGATGGCGCCCGGTCCGCCATTGGGCGAGAACTCGTCGGGATGCTTCGAGAGTTTTTTCTCGGCGGCATAGGAAAGAAACGTGGGAATTTCGGCGCCGCCGGCCGGGATCAGTCCGAAGGGAAAGCCGATCAGCGTGCCGCGCAGCCAGGCCGGAATCGAACGGCGCCAGTCGTCCCGGCTCATGTGGGTCGAGCTCATGCGGTTCATGGTGGCATCGGCGCCGCGATAGATCACCCCATAAAGCGCTTCGCCGACCGCAAAGAGGCCCACCGCGACCACCACGACATCGATGCCGTCGAAGAGTTCGGGCACACCCAGCGTATAGCGGGTGATGCCCGACACCGCATCGATGCCGATCAGCCCGATGCCCAGGCCCACGAAGAGGCTGGTCATGCCCTTGAGAACCGACTGGCCGATCACTGCCGATACCGTCGTGAAGGCGAGCGCCATGATCATGAAGTATTCGGCCGGCCCGAAATTGAGCGCAAAGCCTGCCAGCAGCGGCGCAAACAGCGTCAGCAGCAGCGTGGCGATGGTGCCCGCAACGAATGAGCCGATGGCAGCGGTGGCCAGCGCCGGCCCCGCGCGGCCGCTGCGCGCCATGGCGTTGCCTTCCATGGCGGTGACCATGGTGGCCGACTCGCCCGGTGTGTTCATCAGGATCGAGGTCGTCGAGCCGCCGAACATCGCGCCGTAGTAGACGCCGGCGAACATGATCAGCGCGGACGACGGGTCGACCTTGGCGGTGATCGGCAGCAGCATCGCCACCGTCAGCGCCGGCCCGATTCCCGGCAGCACCCCGATGGCCGTACCGATGAAGCAGCCGACCAGCGCCCAGGCAAGGTTGACCGGCGAGACCGCCGCCGCAAAACCACCCATCAGCGCGGTGAGGGTGTCGATCATGTTTTCAGCAGCGGCAGCAGCGGCAAGGAGATGCCCATGACCTGCGAGAAGAGCGCCCAGATCGGCACGGTCACCGCCAGCGCGACCAGCGCGTCACGAATCGGTTTGCGACTGCCGTAGCCGCGCGCAACAAACACCATCAGCAGCGTGCTGGCGGCAATGAACCCCACCCAGCCGATCAGGATCATGTGCAACAGCAGGCCGGCGATCAGCCAGAGCAGGTCGATACCGGCGGAGGGCGACAGCGGCAGGGCTTCGCCCGACGCCTCGAGCTCGTCGTCACCGGCCACAAAGCGGCCGCGCACGGCATTCACCAGGATCATCACGCCGCAGACCAGCAGGCCGAGGGCGACCAGGGTCGGCATGAAGCGGGGCGACAGTCCCGAGTAGCCACCGGCGCCGTCGATGTCGATCAGCCCGATGCCGAAGGCGACCGACAGTCCGATGACCGCCACGCCGATCGCAATACCGTGTTTCAAGCGGATCGACTCTGAACCGTCAGCGCAGCAATGACCGGGATTACTTGGCCAGGCCGAGATCGCGAAGGATGCCGCCCAGACGCTTGGACTCCGACTCGACATAGCTGCCGAATTCGGCGCCGGTCTGCAGGAAGGGCGCCCATTCGTTGCGCGCCAGCGTGTCTTTCCACTGCGGGGTCTGGGTGCCCTTGACCACTGCATCGATCATCACTTTCTGCTGCTCGGGCGTGATGCCCGGCGGGCCCCAGACACCGCGCCAGTTGTACATCTCGACATTCACGCCGAGATCCTTGAGCGACTTGATGCCCTGCACCGGAAAGCTCGATGACACCGCGAGTGCGCGCATCTTGCCGTCTTTGACGAAAGGCAGAAATTCGGAAACACCGGCGATGCCGACGGTGACCTGATTGCCCAGAATGGCCGCGGTGGCTTCGCCGCCACCGGCAAACGGGATGTAATTGACCTTGGCCGGCTCGACGCCCGACTCCTTGGCAATCAGCCCGGCAAGCATGTGGTCAGTCGATCCGCGCGAGCCGCCGGCCCACGATACCGACCCCGGATTCGCCTTGAGCATCGCGATCAGATCGGCCATCGACTGGATCTTCGAGCTGGTTGGCACCACCAGCACCATGGCATCGGCAAAGAGACGTGCAATCGGCGTGCCGTTTTTCAGGGTCACCGGCGGATGACTCATTTCGATCGCGCCGACCATCACCGCACCGGTCACGATCAGGGCATTCGGATTGCCCTTTTCGGTGTTCACGAATTGCGCCAGCCCGATCGTGCCGCCGGCGCCGCCCTTGTTTTCGAAGGTGGCATTGCGCACCGAGCCCGCGGCCTGCATGGCGGCGGCGATGCTGCGGCCGGTCTGATCGAAGCCACCGCCCGGGTTGGCGCCGATCATCATTTTGAGGGTATCGATCTGAGCCGCTGCGGGTGCTGCGGCAAGCAGCGCGGCAAGGGAGACGAGGCTGGCTGCGATCGCCTGGCGCCGGTTCGCAAACGCTGACGGCCGGAACGCTCCGCCCGATTCTGTTCGGAATGCGTCGAGTCTGCCAAGGGATCGAACAATGCGCTGCAGCATGGCGGTCTTTATCGAATGGTCGAGGTGGCGGTGATGATACGTCGAGACCGCGTCGCGCGCTCGGTTGCACTGATCCTTCACGCGGAGCCGTCGCGCGGGTCTTGCCGTGCGCTCAGTCGCGTGAATTCGTCGCCGCCGGCTGCTCGGGCAGCTTCGCGATCAGCACCTTGTCGACGCGGTTGCGGTCCATGTCGACCACTTCAAAGCGATAACCCTGGGCATCGAAATGATCGGCCACCGACGGAATACGGCCGAGGCAATGCATCGCGAAGCCGCCGACGGTATGAAAGCTGCGCTCTTCCTCGGCGGGCAACTCGTCGATATCGAGCACGGCCTTGAGCCGCTCAAGACCGATCGAGCCATCCACCAGCAGCGAACCGTCTTCGCGTCGAACCACGTCGGTGTCGGTGGTCGAGTCGTGCTCCGGCAGTTCGCCGACGATCGAGGTCAGCACATCGGTCAGCGACACCAGGCCCTTGAGGTCACCGTATTCATCGACGATCAGACCGAACTGAACCCGCTCGCGGCGAAAGCTCTCGAGCAGCTGCGTGGTGCTGATGGTCTCGGGCAGATAGAGCGCCGGGCTCAGATGCCGCTCGACCTCCAGCGGCTCGCCCTGCAGTGCCGGTCGCAGCAGATCGACCAGGCGCAGCACGCCCAGGATGTGCTCGAGCCCGCCCCGGCATACCACCACCCGGGTGTGCTGACTTTCGGCAATCTGGATGCGCACGGCCGCATCGCCGTCCTCCAGATCGATGGCATAGATATCCATGCGCGGCGTCATGATCGCGCCGATGCGCTGCTCATCCAGGCGCAGCACGTTCGAGACGATTGCCTGCTCGCTCTCATGGAAGATGCCGGCCTCGGCGCCTTGTCCCATCAGGACCTTGATCTCGTCGTCGGTCACCGGTGGCTCGCCGGTCCCGCGTGCGCCGAGCAGTCGCAGCAGCATGTTGCTCGACGATGAAAGCGACCAGACCAGCGGACGGGTGACCCGCGAGAACCAGCCCATCGGGCGCGCCACGGCCGAGGCAATCCGCTCGGGTGCGCGCAATGCCAGCCGCTTGGGCACCAGCTCGCCGATCACCACCGACAGATAGGTGATGATCGCGACCGCAATCGCCACCGAGAAGCCTTTCACATAGGGCTCGGACAGATCGAATTGCGACAACCAGCGCGCGATGGGCGCGGCAATCAGTCCTTCGCCGACGATACCGCTGAGGATGCCGATGGTCGTGATGCCGACCTGGATCGTCGAGAGGAATCCGCCGGGTTCTTCACTGAGCGCCAGGGCTGCAGTCGATCCGGGGTAGCCGTCGTCGGCCATACGCTGGAGTCGGGCCTTGCGGGCCGAGACCACTGCCATCTCGGACATTGCGAACAGGGCGTTCAGCAAGACGAGCAGCAGCAAAAGCAACAGATCCATTGAGGCGATCGAGGGTGGAGATCAGACGAGCATAGCATCCGCTCCCTGTCCGACAGCGCCCCGCTCGGGTCAGTGGCTGCTTGAACAGTCCTGCAGGCAGGCGTGCGTGGCGTCGCCGGTTTCGATCTGCAGCGTGGTGTGCTCGATACCGAAACGGCTGCGCAGCGTGGCATGGGCGCTGACCAGAAAGGCATCGCCCGGATGGCCCTGCGGAAGCACCAGGTGGGCGCTCAGGCTGGCGCCACTCGAGCCGACCGGCCAGATGTGCAGGTCATGCAATCCGGCCACACCGGGCATCGACAGCAGATGCTGGCGGACTGCGTCAGGATCGATGCCGGCCGGCACGCCATCGAGCGCTGCCGACAGCGCATCGCGCAGCAGCCGGTACGCACTCCATCCGATGAAGAGCGAGACCGCAAGGCTCAGCGCCGGGTCGATGCGCAGCCATCCGGTGGCCGACACGGCGAGTGCGCCGATGACCACCGCAGCCGAGATCGCGGCATCGCCCAGCATGTGCAGGAAGGCGCCGCGCAGATTGACGTCATCACGCTGGCCGCGCATGAAGAGCCAGGCGGTCAGGCCATTGATCAGGATGCCGGTGCCTGCCACCACGGTGACCAGCGTCGAGTCGATCGCCACCGGCGCGGCCAGTCGGGTGATCGATTCGACCGCAATCGCGCCGGCTGCGGCCAGCAGCAGCGCGGCATTGACCAGGGCGGCCAGCAGGGCAGCGCGTCGCCAGCCCCAGGTAAAGCGCGGACTCGTCGGCTGGCGGGCGGCCCAGGCACCAAGCCAGGCCAGCGCCAGCGCCAGCACGTCGCCCAGGTTGTGTCCGGCGTCCGACAGCAGCGCCATCGAGTCGGCGCGCCAGCCGGCAGCCGCTTCGATGACAACAAAGCCGGTATTCAGGACGATGGCTGCGAGGAACAGCCGGCCGTGCCCGTCAGGCGACGGGTGATGCCCATGACCGCCGGCGTGAGTATGGCCGGCATGCGCATGCCCGCCATGAACCGGGTGGCGATCGACATGGCCGCGATGAGTCTGGCCGTCAGCCTGGCCATGATCGTGGGCATGGCCGTGGTCGTGATCATGGTCGTGCGGGGCGGAATGCGTCGGTCCTGGCATCCGGCGATTATCGCCAATTGCGTTCAGCCTGAGGCGATTGATGTCAGCCAACCTGGCCGCGGAGATTGGCTTAGACTCCCCGGACATGCCAATCGCAGTCCCGCTGTCCGTTCTGTCTCATGTCGCGGTCTGCCTCGCGATGACCCTGCGCATCCTGTCGCGGCGCAATCCTCCCGGCGTGGCGATGGCCTGGATCCTGGTGATTCTGCTGGTGCCGATGGTCGGGGCGGTGCTTTACGTGATGATCGGCGAGCGGCGCCTCGGCCGGCGCTGGATCCAGCGCGCGGAAGCCGAGCG
>CAIVAS010000133.1 GCA_903903975.1 uncultured Burkholderiales bacterium | reverse complement strand
CTCCAAATACACCAAGCCCCGCTATATGGAGCTGATGGCGCTGCTTTACGAAATTCTTGCCAAGGCGCGCAAGGAAGGCCTGATGTCGATCGAGGGAGACGTCGAAAACCCCCACGATTCACCGCTTTTTCAGAAGTTCCCGAATATTTCTGCGGACCATCATCTGGTGGAGTTCATTACCGACTATCTGCGCATGATGGTGTCGGGGAACATGAACTCGCACGAGATCGAGAACCTCATGGATGGCGAGATCGAAACGCATCACCACGAAGCCCATGCGCCGATGAACGCGATCCAGGGTGTCGGTGACGGTTTGCCGGCTTTCGGCATCGTTGCGGCAGTGCTGGGTGTGGTCAAGACGATGGCCTCGGTCGGTCAGCCGCCGGCAGTGCTCGGGCAGATGATTGCCGGCGCCCTGGTCGGTACCTTTCTCGGGATTTTGCTGGCCTATGGTTTCGTGAGTCCGCTGGCCAAGCTGCTTGAGCAAAAGGCCGATGAAGGTCACAAGGAGCTGCAGTGCGTGAAGATCACGCTGCTGGCCAGCCTGCAGGGCTACGCCCCTGCGATTGCCGTCGAGTTCGGGCGCAAGGTGCTCTTTTCGACCGAACGACCGTCGTTCCAGGAACTCGAAGCACACGTCAAGCAGAAGAAGGCCTGAGCGATGGCCGGCGCTGAAAAGAAGCTCCAGCCGATCATCATCAAGAAGATCAAGAAGGGTGGTCATGGCCACCATGGCGGCGCCTGGAAGATTGCCTACGCCGACTTCGTGACCGCGATGATGGCCTTCTTTTTGCTGATGTGGCTTCTGGGCTCGACCACCAAGGGCGATCTGCGCGGCATCGCCGACTATTTCAATACGCCATTGCAGGTCGCAATGGGGGGCGGCTCGGGCTCGGGTGACAGCTCGAGCGTGCTGCGTGGCGGCGGCGAGGACCTCACGCGCACCGTCGGTCAGGTCAAGCGCGGCAGCAACGACGGCGAAAGGAAGACCTATACCGTCAAGGCCATGGCCGCCGATATGCAGCGGATTGCCGACGAGGAAGCCAAGCTCACCAAGAAGCGGCTCGAGCAGTCGCTCGAACGAAATCCACGGCTTCGGGATGTGAAGAGTCAGGTCAAGATGGATGTGACCTCGGATGGCCTGCGTATCCAGATCGTCGATGACAAGAACCGGCCGATGTTCGATTCGGGCTCGACGGTGGTCAAACCTTACATGCGCGAGCTGCTGGGCGAAATCGCCAAGGTGCTCAATGACGTCGATTCGAAGATCACCTTGTCGGGTCACACCGATTCGTCACCGTTTTCGGGTGGTGACCGTGGCTATTCGAACTGGGAACTGTCGACTGATCGGGCCAATGCCTCGCGTCGCGAGCTGGTGGCCGGCGGCATCGCCGAGAACAAGATTCTGCGCGTGGTTGGCCTGGCGGCAATGGTCCCTTACGAACCGGCTAACCCGGATGCACCGATCAATCGGCGGATCTCGATCGTGGTGATGAACCAGCTCGCCGAAATGCGTCTGCTGACCGGCAATGAATTGCAGGCCGGCGACCTCG
>CAIVAS010000132.1 GCA_903903975.1 uncultured Burkholderiales bacterium | reverse complement strand
GGCGGGCAGATCGCCGGCGAGCGTCCGCGCCTGTTTCTGGTCTATCCCGAAGGCAATTTCATCGAGGCGACCGACGACACCCCGTTCTTCCAGATCGGTGAAAGCAAATATGGCAAACCGATCATCGATCGCGTCGTGAAAACCGAGACCAGCGTGGCTGAGGCGCTCAAGTGCGCACTGGTGTCCTTCGATTCGACGATGCGCTCGAATCTGTCGGTCGGTCTGCCGCTCGATATCGCGCTGGTGGGTACCGATGCGCTGGCCGTCACCTTTCGGCATCGGGTCGATACCGACGATGCCTATTTCGGATCCTTGCGCCAGGGATGGAGTCAGGGCCTGAAGAAGGTCTTCAACGAGTTGCCGTCCCCCGACTGGTTTCGCTTCGACTGAGGTTTCGCTTCGACTGAGGCTTGGCTCAGCCGAGCAGTTCGCGAGCGTGCTTGCGGGTGGTTGCGGTGATCTCTTTGCCGCCCAGCATCCGGGCGATTTCTTCGATCCGCCGGTTGCGGTCAAGGTGCTCGATCAGGCTGGTGGTGCGATCGGCATGCTGCACTTTGGCAACCGAAAAGTGCTCGTTGGCTTTGGCGGCCACCTGCGGCAGATGGGTCACGCACAGCACCTGACGGTCTTCGCCAAGACGACGCATCAGTTCGCCCACCACTTCGGCGACTGCACCGCCCACGCCGGCATCGGCCTCATCGAAAATCAGGGTCGGAACAGGATTTGCCTGCGCGGCCAGTTCGCTGATTGCCAGGCTGATGCGCGACAACTCGCCTCCTGAGGCGACCTTCCCGAGTGCCCGTGGCGTGGCACCGGCATGGCCGGCCACGCGAAACTCGACTCGATCGATGCCATGGGTGGTGGGCTCGCCGCGATCAAGAATGATCTCGAAGCGCCCGCCCTGCATGCCCATCCGGCCGATGCGTTGCGACACGCCTTTCGAGAGGGCTGTTGCGGCCTTGGCTCGCCGGGCCGAGATGCTTGCCGCGAGCCGCTCGTAATCGGCGCGTGCTTCGTCGCGCTGTTTCAACAGGGCCTCGGCATCGACCGCGCGGGTCAGGCTGCTGAGCCGGTTTTGCAGCATCTCGAGCTCGCCGGGGAGTTGTGCCGGCGCCAGTCTGAATTTACGTCCGGCAGCAAAGAGAAGGCCGATTCGCTGTTCGACGCTTGCCAGACGCTCGGGGTCGAGTTCGCCGCGCTCGGCATAATTGCTGAGCGTCGTGGCGGCTTCATCGACCTGGATCGAGGCCGACTCGAGCATCTCGATCGCAGGCTTCAGGCGTTCATCGAGTGCGGCCAGATTGCGCAGGCGTTGCGCCAGCTGCTGCAGTTGCGAGCAGACCGCGTCATCGGCCTCGCTCAGGGCGTCGGCGACAACTCGGCTGCCGTCGATCAGCGTTGCCGCATGAGCGAGTCGCTTTTGCTCCTGTTCGAGTGCCTCCCATTCGCCCTCGATCGGGCCAACCCGCGACAGCTCGTCGACTTGCCAGCTCAGACGATCGCGTTCGAGGGCCATCTCGCGTTCGCCACCTTCGATCTGTTCGATTTCGCGTTCGATGCCGCGCCAGCGCGCATGCAACTGCCCCAGCGCGGCGAGGTCGGTCGCTGAGCCGGCGTAGCGATCAAGCAGTGCACGTTGACCATCGGCACGCAGCATCGCCTGCGAGGCATGCTGTCCATGCACTTCGACCAGCATATCGCCGAGCTCGCGCAGTTGCGCCGCGGTCGCAGGGTGGCCGTTGATCAGTGCCCGGGATCGTCCGTCGGCCTCGACCAGTCGACGTGCCATGACCGAGCCGGGGTCGCCGGCCAGTTCGCGCTCGCTCAGCCAGGCTTCGACGCGGGCATCAACCGCGAAACTGGCGGTGATGTCGGCGCGACCCGCGCCTTCGCGAACCACGCTCTGATCGGCGCGTGCGCCGAGCGCCAGTCCGAGCGCATCGATGAGGATCGACTTGCCCGCCCCGGTTTCGCCCGACAGCACCGAAAAACCGGGGCCGAATTCGAGGTCGATGGCCTCGACGATAACGAAATCCCGCAGTCGAAGGGCGGTCAGCATGGCGAAATCAGTGTCGCGGCGCGAGGCTCGGCATCTCGTGCCAGTTGAGTTTCGAGCGCAAGGTCGCGTAGTAGCTGTAGCCGCTTGGGTGCAGAAAGCGGCAGGTGTAATCGGCCCGACTGACTTCGAGCAGATCGCCCAGCTGCAGATCGGCAAAGGTCTGCATGTCGCAGTTGACGCGGGTTTCACGGCCTTCGGCCACGCTCATGCTGATCACCGATGTGGCCGGAAGAACGATCGGCCGATTCGACAGCGCCTGAGGCGCCACCGGGACGAGCACGATGCCTTCGAGTGACGGATGCAGGATCGGACCATTGCACGACAAGGCGTAGGCGGTTGAGCCGGTGGGCGTGGCCACGATCAGGCCATCGGCCCGCTGGCTGTACATGTAGATGCCATCGACATGGACCTGCACATCGATCATGCCGGCCCGCGAGCTGCGGCTGATGACGACGTCGTTGACCGCGCTTGATTCGAAGATCACCTGAGAGTCGCGACTGACCCGTGCCTTCAGGATGGCGCGGTTTTCGGCGACGTAATGACCTTCGAGCACCGCGGCAAGCGCTTCCGGCCAACGAAGCAGCGGGATATCGGTGATGAAGCCCAGGCGCCCGAAATTGATGCCGACCAGTGGCACACCGTGAGGCGCCAGCTCGCGCGCGATGCCCAGCATCGTGCCGTCACCGCCGACGATCACCGCAAGGTCGGCCTGGCTGCCGATGCGAGCAATGTCGGCTGCTGAGAGCTCGGTGCGACCGCCTGCCTGCGCGACGCTCGGTTCGAACAAAACCGTGAATCCCCGCATCGTGAGGAATTGGCGGATTTCGAGCAGGGTCTGTGCGACAGCCTCCGAGGGCTGTTTGCCGAACAGGGCGACGGTCTTGAAGGATGAAGTCATCGCGGCATTTCACCACACTTCAGCGGTCGCGAATGCGGCGTGTGGCCTATGTCGAAAAGCCGAGTCGATATCCGGTCTTCGGCTGCCCGCACTGCCCGCAAGATCGACCGTGTCCGGTTTGGCATCCTGCGCGATTCAGTCTATAACTTGTCACATGCTCGATTCGCGCGCCAGGATGCTGCTCAAGACCCTGATCGAACGGTACGTCGCAGACGGCCAGCCGGTGGGTTCGCGCACGCTTTCGCGCCATTCCGGCCTCGAACTGTCGCCTGCGACGATCCGCAACGTCATGGCCGACCTTGAAGACCTCGGACTGATCACCAGCCCTCACACGTCGGCCGGTCGCATTCCGACGCCTCGCGGTTATCGCATGTTTGTCGACTCACTCATCACGGTCAGGCCGCTTGAGCTCGAACAGGCCGAGCTCATGCAAGGGCAACTGCTCGCCGAAGAGCCTCAGAGGGTCCTGTCGCAGGCGGCGCAATTGCTCTCGAGCCTGTCCCACTTTGCCGGCGTGGTCATGACGCCCCGGCGCAGCGCGACCTTCCGGCAGCTCGAATTCATGCGCCTGTCAGACCGTCGCGTGCTGATGATCATCGTCACCCCCGAGGGCGACGTCCAGAATCGCATCATGCATGTCGAGCGCGAATACACCCCGACCGAGCTCATCGAGGCCTCCAACTACATCAATCAGAATTTTGCAGGGCTCGAGTTCGGCGCCATCCTCAACCGCCTCAAGGGCGAGCTGCTGAGTCTGCGCGACGACATCACGCAGCTGCTTCACAAGGCCGTCTCGGCTGGCAGTCAGGCCGCGAGCGAGCATGCCGAGACGGTGATGATCAGCGGCGAGCGCAACCTGGTGGCGGTCCATGAACTGTCGGACAACCTTGATCGTCTGCGTCAGCTTTTCGGGCTTTTCGAGCAGAAAACCGGTTTGATCCAGCTTTTCGATGCTGGCAGTCATGCCGAGGGCGTGCAGATTTTCATCGGCGGCGAGTCGCAGCTCGTGCCAATGGATCAGCTCTCGGTCGTGGTGGCCCCCTATGAGGCCGACGGCAAGATCGTCGGTACCCTGGGCGTCATCGGCCCAACCCGGATGGCCTACGACCGAGTGATCCAGATTGTCGACATCACAGCGCGACTGGTAACCAGCGCCTTGAGCCACGGCTGAATCAAGCCGGGCCATGTTGTTCGCAGCAGGAAAGAGAGCCCGTGGCATCGGTTGAATTCGAGGGTATCGAGCAGGCCTACGACCAGCGTCGCGTCATTCACGGCATCGATCTGGTGATCGACGATGGCAGCTTCTGCGCAATGACCGGTCCTGCAGCCTGCGGGAAATCAAGTCTCCTCAAACTGGTGGCCGGGCTGGAGTCGCCGAGCGCCGGGCAGGTCTCGATTGGCGGCCAGGTCCTCGAAACGCGCAGGCCGACCCGACACGGTATTGCGATGGTGCTGCCAGGCGACAGTCTTTTCGGGCATCTGAGCGCTGGCGAAAATATTGCTTTCGGCGTCAGGGCCGCAGCACGCCCCAGCGGCGACATCGATCAGCGAGTGCGCGCGGTTGCCGGACTGCTCGGTATCGAGCCCTTCCTGAGCCGACTGGTGCAAAACCTCTCCGATGACCATCGTCTGCGCACGTCCATCGCGCGGGCACTTGCCTGCGAGCCGAAGGTCTGTCTTTTCGATGATCCGCTGATTGGACTCGACGAGTTGTTGCAGGCGCAGTTGCGCGAGGAGATCCGCCGCCTGCACCGAAAGCTCGGCATTACCTCAATCTACGCCACACGCGATCCGATCGAAGCCATGGCGATGGCCGACCAGCTGGTTGTCATGGGTGCCGGTTGGGTGGCGCAGTCGTCCACGCCCATGCAGGTCTATGACCGACCGGCCAACACTTATGTCGCGAATTTCGTCGGCAAACCCGCGATGAACATGCTGCGCGGCGTCTGGCTGCATGGCGGCGTTCTGATCGGGGATGCCCGGGTGCCGGTGCGCAGGCCGGTCGCCGCGCACGACAACCAGCCGGTGCTGCTCGGTATCCGCCCTCAGCACTTCAGCCTGTCGGGTGCCAGCCCGCTTGCGGCTCGGCTGGTGACTCTCGAATTTACCGGGGCGCAAACGACGCTTCAGTGTGTCATCGCGGATCAGCCGCTGACTGTCTTGCTCAGCGAGCGCGTGTCCTTCGATCCCGGCGCGATGGTCAGGTTGACACCCGAATTCGACTTGCTGCATGTCTTTGATCTTGCAACCGGCGACAGTCTGACCCGCTGAGGTGGCGTCGGCGCCGGGCCGACCTTGGTAGACTCTGCAGATGGAACGCTTCAGCAGTCCCGGCGCTTTTAATCATGCGAGTCCTCCTCGCACAGCCGTCATCCTCGTCCAGCTGGGAACGCCGACCGCGCCCACTGCGGCTGCGCTGCGCCCGTTTCTCAGGCAGTTCCTTGGCGACCCGCGGGTGGTCGAAATCCCTCGCCTGATCTGGTGGCCGATCCTGCACGGCATCATTCTCAATACCCGGCCTGCCAAGTCGGCGCACAAGTACGCCAGTGTCTGGATGGACGAAGGCTCGCCGCTGATGGTGCATTCGGTCCGCCAGACAGAACTGCTGCGGCAAACGCTGAACGAACGCGGGCATGACATCGATCTGATGCTGGCGATGCGCTATGGCGAGCCGTCGATTGCCACCGTGCTCGAGGCCCTGCGCGAGCGCAACATGACCCGGCTGCTGGTGCTGCCGATGTATCCGCAATACGCCGGCTCGACCACCGCGACGGTCTTCGATGAGGCCGCTCGGGTGCTGCAAGGATGGCGAAACCTGCCGGAGATGCGCTGGGTCCGCAATTTTCACGATGATCCGGGCTATATCGCGGCGCTTGCCGCGCAGGTGCGCGAGGCCTGGGCGCGCGACGGTCGCGGCGAACGCCTGGTGATGAGTTTTCACGGGGTTCCGCGGCGGACCCTCGAATTGGGCGACCCTTACCACTGCGAGTGCCTCGTCACGGCACGCTTGCTGGCCGAGCAATTAGGGCTCAGTCGCGATCAGTGGGTCGTGACTTTTCAGTCCCGCTTCGGAAAGGCGCAATGGCTGCAGCCCTATACCGAGCCGACCCTTGAAGCGCTAGCCCGCGACGGAGTGCGTGAAGTCGATGTGATTTGCCCGGGCTTCGTGGTCGATTGCCTCGAGACACTCGAAGAAATCTCGATCGAAGCGAAGTCAGCTTTTCTGAAGGCCGGCGGCCATCAATTCAGATATATCCCGTGCCTCAACGAGGCTCCGGTGTTCATCGATGCGCTCGCCTCACTGGTTGAAGCCCAGTTGTCAGGATGGCCGACCACCGCTACCGTCGGCCAGAAACGCGAAGATGACGCACTGACCAAGCGTCGGGACCGTGCACTGGCGCTTGGTGCCCTGAGCTGAACAGCTGGGTCCGCCCATCGCACTTCAGGCGATGGGCGACAGGCAGCGGAAGGGTTGCGGCCGCAGTGCCGAGATGCCAGCGCCGATCAGGCCTTGGGCGGGATGCGAAGGTTCTGACCCGGATAGATCTTGTCGGGGTTCGAGAGCATCGGCTTGTTGGCTTCGAAGATCTGCATGTAAGCGTTGCCGTTGCCATAGAACTGCTGGGCGATCTTCGACAGCGAGTCGCCGCTCTTGACGGTGTAATACTGCGACTCGTCAACCGGCACTTCGACCGTGAGTTGATCGTTGACCGAACCGACACCGGCGACGTTGCCGCAGCACAGGACGATTTTTTCGCGGGTCGCCTGGTCGGGCGCGATGCCGCGAACCGTCACCGTGCTGTTGGTCCCGTCATAGTCGACCATCAGTCCGGTCGCGTCGAGACTCATTGAGCGGATGTACGTTTCGATGGCCTTGGCGGCGGCATCGTTGGCGGCGGCAAGTTTTTCGGGGCTCGGATCTTTTGCGGCAGCCTGTTGCGCGGCCTGAGCCTCGCCTTTGCCGAAAAGTTTTTCACCCGCATCCTTGAAGAAAGACAGCAGACCCATGATGAATGCTCCTTGATGGTTGAGTGGTGCGCTTTGAAGGCCTGTCAGCCCAAACCGCACCGGATATTACCTGTTGCTCGCGAAGGCGCTTGAAATCCTGAGAAATGACCCAAGCTGCGTTCGGAGATTTCGTTCCAATCCCTGATAATCAAATGCAAGTCACTGATCAAAAAAGATAAATCGATGGCTGATCCAACTCCCCATTCTTCCGCTGATTCTTCCGGTCTGCCAGGCTCGGCCGGCTCAAACCCCACTGACGCTGCCTCGGACCCGCCCGCAGCCGATGATTCACTGCAAGCCCAGCTGCTCGAGGCGCAGGCCAAAGCCGCAGAATATATGGATATGGCCCTGCGCTCGCGGGCTGATGTCGAAAACCTGCGCAAACGTGCCCAGGCAGATGTGGCATCGGCGCACAAGTTCGCCATCGAAGGCTTTGCCGAGAGCCTGCTCCCGGTACGCGACAGTCTTGAAATGGCGCTCAAGGTCGATTCGCCATCGATTGACAGCTTGCGCGAAGGTGTCGAGGCCACATTGCGCCTGATGTCGGTCGCCTTCGAGCGTCACAAGCTGCTGGCCATCGACCCGGTCGGTGAAAAGTTCGACCCCAATCGGCATCAGGCGATCTCGATGGTCGCGGCGCCCGATGTGCCGGCCAATCATGTGGTGGCGGTTCTGCAGAAGGGGTTCCTGATCAACGATCGCGTGCTGCGCCCCGCCATGGTGGCCGTCAGCAGCGGCACTTGATTTCACTGACCCGACACCAACGTATCAGCCAGTCATTCAACTTTTCAACAGGATCAGAAAAATGGGCAAGATCATTGGAATCGACCTCGGCACGACCAATTCGTGCGTGGCGGTCATGGAGGGCGGCCAGCCCAAAGTCATCGAAAACGCTGAAGGCGCCCGCACAACGCCTTCGATCATCGCCTACATGGAAGACGGCGAGGTGCTGGTCGGCGCGCCGGCCAAGCGGCAGGCAGTCACCAATCCGCGCAACACCCTCTATGCGGTCAAGCGACTGATCGGACGAAAATTCCAGGAAAAAGAAGTCCAGAAAGACATCTCGCTGATGCCTTACACCATTGCGAAGGCCGATAACGGCGACGCCTGGGTGCAGGTTCGCGACAAGAAGATCGCCCCCCCGCAGGTGTCTGCCGAGGTGCTTCGCAAGATGAAAAAGACCGCCGAGGACTACCTTGGTGAGGAAGTGACCGAGGCGGTCATTACCGTGCCGGCCTACTTCAATGATGCCCAGCGCCAGGCAACCAAGGACGCTGGTCGAATCGCCGGCCTCGAGGTCAAGCGCATCATCAATGAGCCGACGGCGGCTGCACTCGCCTTCGGTCTGGATAAAGGCGGCGGCAAGGACCGCAAAATCGCGGTCTATGACCTGGGCGGCGGCACCTTTGACGTGTCGATCATCGAGATCGCCGACGTCGACGGCGAGATGCAGTTCGAAGTGCTCTCGACCAATGGCGATACCTTTCTCGGTGGCGAAGACTTCGACCAGCGGATCATTGATCACCTGATCACCGAGTTCAAGAAAGAGTCCGGCATCGACCTGGGCAAGGATGTGCTCGCACTTCAGCGCCTGAAAGACGCTGCCGAAAAGGCCAAGATCGAGCTCTCATCGGCTCAGCAGACCGAGATCAACCTGCCCTACATCACCGCTGATGCGAGCGGCCCGAAGCACCTCAACCTCAAGCTCACGCGGGCGAAGTTCGAGGCATTGGTCGACGAGCTGGTCGAAAAAACCATGGAGCCCTGCCGTATCGCGATCAAGGATGCCGGCGTCAAGGTGTCCGAGATCGATGATGTCATTCTGGTGGGTGGCATGACACGCATGCCCAAGGTGCAGGAGCAGGTCAAGACCTTCTTCGGCAAGGAGCCGCGCAAGGATGTCAATCCTGATGAAGCGGTGGCCGTGGGCGCTGCGGTTCAGGGTTCAGTGCTCTCGGGTGAGCGCAAGGACGTGCTGCTGCTCGACGTCACACCGCTGTCGCTCGGTATCGAGACGCTTGGCGGCGTCATGACCAAGATGATCACCAAGAACACCACCATCCCGACCAAGTTCTCGCAGACCTTCTCGACGGCCGACGACAATCAGCCGGCGGTCACCATCAAGGTGTTCCAGGGGGAGCGTGAGATGGCCGCCGGCAACAAGTTGCTGGGCGAGTTCAATCTCGAGGGCATTCCGCCGTCCCCCCGTGGCATGCCGCAGATCGAAGTGACCTTCGATACCGATGCCAACGGCATTTTGCATGTCTCGGCCAAGGATAAGGCCAGCGGCAAGGAGAACAAGATCACCATCAAGGCCAATTCGGGTCTGACCGAAGCCGAGATTCAGCGCATGGTGAAAGATGCCGAGGCCAATGCCGAAGATGATCACAAGCGCCGTGAACTGGTCGAGTCGCGCAATCAGACCGAGGCCCTGATTCACACGGTCGGCAAGTCGCTTGCCGAGCATGGAGAGAAGCTGTCTGCCGATGAGAAGGGCACGATCGAAGCTGCGATCAAGACCGCGCAGGAAGCGATCAAGACCGAAGACAAGGAGCAGATCGAGTCGGCATCGGCAGCATTGATGACCGCTTCGCAAAAGCTCGGTGAAAAGGCTTATGCCGAGCAGCAGGCTGGCGCGGCGCCGGCGGGTGCCGAGGCTTCGACGGCAAAGGGGTCGACTCATGATGAAGATGTGGTCGACGCCGAATTCAAAGAGGTCAAGCGCGACGCTTGAACCTCGGTAAAGGTGTGATTCAGCACGCGGGTGCGGGGCAGGCAGGTCAACCGGGGCAATCCCGGTCATAATCTGCGGCGCCTCGCGCCCGCGTGGCTCATTTTCGGCGATCAACGGATTAAGCAATGGCGAAGCGTGATTACTACGACATCCTCGGTTTGGCCAAGGACGCATCAGACGATGACATCAAGAAGGCCTATCGCAAGCTCGCCATGAAGTTTCATCCGGACCGCAATCCGGATAACAAGGAATCCGAGGAGAAATTCAAGGAGGCCAAAGAGGCCTACGAGATGCTTTCCGACAGCGCCAAACGACAGGCCTACGACCGTTTTGGGCATGCCGGCGTCGATCCCAACGCCGGAGGCGGGCAGGGGGGCCAGGGCTTCGGCGGGTTCGGCGATGTATTCGGAGATATCTTCGGCGACATCTTCGGCGCTCAGCAGGGGGGCCGTGGGCAGCGCAACAGCGTCTACCGGGGTGCTGACCTGCGATATGCGATGGACATCACGCTCGAGCAGGCCGCGGCAGGCTTCGAGACCGAGATCCGCGTTCCCTCGTGGGATGCCTGCGAGACTTGCAGCGGAAGCGGCGCCAAGCCCGGCACCAAGCCTCAGACCTGTCGTACCTGCAATGGGCAGGGCGCAGTTCGGGTGCAACAGGGGTTCTTCTCCATTCAGCAGACCTGTCCGGCTTGCCACGGCAGCGGCAAGACCGTGTCCGACCCGTGCGAACCCTGTGAAGGCGCTGGCCGGATCAAGCGCACACGCACACTGCAGGTCAAGATCCCGGCGGGCATCGACGATGGCATGCGGATCCGCTCTGCAGGCAATGGCGAGCCCGGCATCAACGGCGGGCCTTCAGGCGATCTCTACGTCGAGATCCACACCAAGGAGCATGCGGTCTTCAAACGCGACGGTGACGATCTCCACTGCCAGGTTGCGACGACAGTGACCACCGCGGCGCTCGGCGGCACGATCAAGGTGCCCACGCTCGCGGGCGATGCCGAAATCGAGTTGCCCGAAGGAACTCAGACCGGTAAGACCTTCCGTTTGCGAGGCAAGGGGATCAAGGGTGTTCGCTCGAGCTATCCGGGCGACCTTTATGCGCACCTGATTGTCGAGACACCGATCCGGCTGACCGAGAAGCAGCGGACCCTGTTGCGCGAACTCGACGCGACGCTGAAAGATGAGCGACACAGCCCGCAGACCCGGTCCTGGAAAGACAAGGTCAAGGAATTCTTCCAGTAGTCTCACTTCAAGGAAAAGTCGTGTCCGGATACGCTGTTTCACAGCCTTTTCACCTTGCCTTCCCGGTCGACGACCTGCAGGCGGCCCGTGCGTTCTATGGCGGACTGCTCGGGTGCCCGGAAGGTCGCAGTTCACCTGACTGGATCGACTTCGATCTCTATGGTCATCAGATCGTCGCCCATCTGTCGCCCGATCAGTCCGGCCACCGGGCGACCAACGCGGTCGACGGCGATAACGTTCCGGTGCGGCATTTCGGTGTTGTGCTGGGTATGCAGGACTGGACTGCGCTGGCCGACAAACTGCGCGCTGCAGCGGTCAAGTTCATCATCGAGCCGCATGTGCGCTTCAAGGGTGAGGTCGGCGAGCAGGCGACCATGTTCTTTCTCGACCCGTCAGGCAATGCGATCGAGTTCAAGGCATTTGCCGATCCGTCGCGGCTCTTTGCCAAATAATCCGGGCGCCTGATCCGCGGGCGCTCATCCAACATCGCGCCGGCACAGACACAGCCGGAAGGGGACGTTATGGTCAGCAATACGGGCACTAATCAACAGGAATTCGACCGCGCTCAGAAGGTGCTGGTCGGTGGCGTCAATTCGGCCGTCAGGGCATTCAGGGCCGTTGGCGGTACGCCGCGCTTCATTGCCCGTGCCGACGGCGCCTACCTCTGGGATGTCGAAGGCAAGCGCTATGTCGATTACCTCGGCTCATGGGGGCCGATGATCGTTGGCCACTCGCATCCGCTGGTGCTCGAGCGGGTTCGCGATGCCGCCGGCCGTGGCCTGTCCTATGGCGCGCCCAATGTCATGGAGACCGAACTCGCCGAGCGAATCTGCGGCCTGTTTTCGCATGTCGAGCGGGTGCGCTTCACCAGTTCGGGTACCGAGGCGGCAATGTCAGCGCTGCGTCTGGCCCGCGGCTTTACCGGGCGCACCAAGATTCTCAAATTCGAAGGCTGCTATCACGGCACGGCCGACAGCCTGCTGGTCAAGGCCGGCAGCGGCGCGCTCGCCTTCGGGCAGCCGAGTTCGGCGGGTGTGCCCGAGGATCTTGCCCGGCATACCTTGGTAGCCCAGTTCAACGACCTGCCCAGTGTGAAGGCGCTCTTCGATGCGCATCCCGGGCAGATTGCCTGCGTAATGATCGAGCCGGCTGCGGGCAACATGAATCTGATCCTGCCGCAAAAGGGCTTTCTGGAAGGCTTGCGCGCACTGTGCAGCGCCGACGGCGCACTGCTGATCTTCGATGAGGTCATGACCGGTTTTCGCGTGGCGCTCGGTGGAATGCAGCAAGTCAGCGGCGTGATTCCCGACATGACCGCCTTCGGCAAGGTGATCGGCGGCGGTATGCCGGTTGGTGCGATCGGCGGTCCGGCGGCCGTCATGGAGATGATGGCGCCGCTGGGGCCGGTCTATCAGGCCGGCACGCTGTCGGGCAACCCGATTGCGATGGCCGCTGGTCTGGCAACCCTGGAACTGATCTCGGCCCCTGGGTTTTACGAACCGGTGGTGGCACGTCTTGGGCGCCTGATTGCCGGGCTGCGTGAAGCGGCGGCTGCGGCCGGCGTGCCCTTCAGCGCGCAGCAACTCGGCACCATGGCCGGCATCTACATGATGCCGACCGTGCCGCAAAGCTATGCCGAGGTGATGACCCAGGATGTCGAGCGCTTCAAGCGCTTCTACCACCGCATGCTCGAGGCAGGTGTTTATTTCCCGCCGTCTCCGGTCGAGGCCTTCTTCTTTTCGTCGGTTCATGGCGATGCCGAGGTCGACTTCACGCTCGAGCAGGCCCGGATCGCTTTCAGAGGCCTCTGAGCCGGGCGTTCCGACGAGATCCGACGCAGGTCCTGACGAGATCCGACGCAGGTCTCGTCGGGGCTCGGTCGATCGTCGGCGTTCAGTGAATCGTCGGGCGGCCGCGGGCGCGGCGCCCTCGAAAGAGGGTCTGCATGACCCGTGTGGTGCCCAGGTTGACCATGTTCTGCCCGATCACATGGGCTTCGCCTTCAACGACATCGAGCGTGACATCCGCGCCGACAGCGAGCAGACCCCGGTAGGCGCGCATGCCGTAGACGACTGGCACGATGCTGTCGAACTCACCATGCATCAGGTGAATGACCGTCGACAGGCGTTCCTGGGGGGCGATCGGCTTCATCAGTCGCGCGCCATAGGCCGCGACGATCGACATGGCGCCAGGCTGCAGTCGTGCGCATTCGAGCGCGATCGTGGCACCTTGGCCGTGCCCGATCACCACGGTCTGCAGCGGCCCGATACCGACCTGGGCCTGGAGCGCGGCGATGCGGCTGAGAATGAGTTCGCAGGCGGTTTGCAGCCGCTGCGCGCCCTGACCATCGAGGTCGCTGGCATCGAACCAGTCGGTGTGCCTGCCAACATGGCGCAGACCCTGCAGCACGATGCCGGTGGCGCCCGGAAATTTCAGTTGCCATGCGATCGCGACCGGCGCGAAGGCTTCGGGCGAAGAGCCGGCCGGATGAATGAAGATCAGCAGGCGAGGCGGAGCCTTCGGTGAAATCGGTGGCAGTTCGAGCCACAGCTGCTCGGAATCAGGGGTGTCGGACATGGTGGTCGGTGAGAGCCTTAGAGGCGTTGTCCTGCTTGGAAGAACCAGCCGCTGACGGCCCAGCCGATGGCTGCCATCAGCGCGGTGGCCGGTAGGGTGAGCGCCCAGATCCAGATCAGGCTGCCGGCAACCCCCCATCTGACTGCCGAGATCCGATTGGCCGCGCCGACCCCGACGATGGCGCTCGTAATGGTGTGCGTGCTCGAGACCGGTATGCCGGCGGCCGACGCGATGAAGAGCATGAAGGCGCCACTGGTCTCGGCGCAAAATCCGCCGACCGGGCGCAGCCGCGTGATGCGTTGATCCATGGTGCGCACGATTCGCCAACCGCCGAAGAGGGTGCCAAGCGCGATGGTGAGATAGCAGGCGATGACCACCCAGGCAGGCAGGTGATCAGGTTCGGTGACGCCGGCTGTGATCAGCAGCAGCCAGATCACGCCCATGGTTTTTTGCGCATCGTTGCCGCCGTGTCCCAGACTGTAGAGCGCCGACGAGACAATCTGCAGACGGCGCATCCAGCGATCGGCACCGCGAACGCTCGTGCCTCTGAGGACCCATCCCATCAGCACCATCAGGACGATGCCAAGCACGAATCCGAAGAGTGGCGACAGCACGATGAAAGCGGCGGTGCGAACAATGCCTGCGCCGATCAGCGCCGACAGGCCGGCTTTGGCGAGTGTGGCGCCGATCAGTCCGCCGATCAGCGCATGGGAGGAACCCGAGGGCGTGCCCATCCACCAGGTGAGCAGATTCCAGGCAATGGCTGCAAGCAGCGCCGCGAAGATCACCCGATGATCGATGGCATAGGGGTCGACGATGCCGGTCCCCACCGTTCTGGCCACGTGAAATCCGAAGACCGAGATGGCCAGCAGATTGAAGAGCGCGGCCCAGGCAACCGCCTGATGCGGCTTGAGCGCACCGGTCGAGACGACCGTCGCAATCGAATTAGCGGCGTCGTGAAAGCCGTTCATGAAATCGAAGACCAGTGCCAGCGCAACCAGACATATCAGCGCATTCAGACTGATCGAGGCGGTATGCATGGCGGCGACAATCAGATGCGCGCAAGGTGCTCGTGAGTGCCGCTCAGGCGTTCTCGAGCACAACGCCTTCGATGATGTTGGCCACGTCTTCGCAGCGATCGGTGAGTGACTCGAGCAATTCGTAGATCGCTTTGAGCTTGATCAGCTGGCGCACGTCCGGCTCTTCGTGAAAGAGTTTTGACATCGCTGAACGCATGACCCGATCGGCATCCGATTCGAGACGGTCGATCTCGATGCACAGCTTCAGGATGGCGTCAGCGTTGGCCATATCCGAGAGCAGGTTGACCGCCGAACGCACACGTTCGCAGCACATCTGTGCGAGCGAGGCGAGTTGGACCGCTTCCGGGGTCATGGTCTGAATGTCGTAGAGCATCACCGACTCGGCGACATCCTGGGTGAGGTCGAGAATGTCGTCCATGCGTGTGATCAGCTTGTGGACGTCGTCGCGATCAAAGGGCGTGATGAAGGTCTTGTGCAGCAGTGCCACGGTTTCGCGGGTGACCTTGTCGCCTGAAGTCTCGATCTCGTCGATCGCCTGGATTTCGCGCTCGCGCAGCACCGGGTCGCTGTAGTGCTCCATCAGATGCACCAGATGATGAGCACCGTCGACGATCCGGTCGGCGTGCTGATTGAAAAGATCGAAGAAACGCCCTTCGCGGGGCAGCAGACGGCCGAGCATGGCTGGAATGAAGTGAAGGGTGACGAGGAGAGCAGCTTATCGAAAACGAGCCTCGTCCGGTTTGGTCAGCGCAACAACGCCGCCGTCGCTCACCCGCTCGCCGATGCGTCGCCCAAGATCATTGTTGGCCTCAACCGCAGCGAGCGCTTCGCGCGGCGTCAAGGCGCTGTCGTCGAGCTTGAACTGGGGTTTGTCGAGCAAGGCATCCGGCATGCTTGCGCAAAAGGCGCGCAGGCGGCTGGTCACATCGGCGTCGGCCTCGCCCCACTGGTCGATCAATGGCGGCTTGAGCGTCTTGCCTGCCGCGTTGGTGGGCAGCGCCTGCGTAAACACAACGTATTCAGGCACCTCGTAGGGCGCCAGCTGCGCGGCACAGTGCACGCGGATCTCCTGCGCACTCACCGACTGGCCCGGTTTGAGCACCAGCACCGCCTTCAGGCGCTCCGAAAAGAGATGGTCGGGCACGCCAACGACCGCCGCGCGCAGCACCGCCGGATGCAGGTAAAGCTTGTTCTCGACCTCGATGCAATAGACGTTCTGGCCGCCGCGCACCACCATGTCCTTCTTGCGATCGAGCAGCCAGAGGTAGCCTTCTTCGTCGATCCGGGCCCAGTCGCCCGACAGCACGAAGCCGTCACGACGGAAGACTTCCGCGGTCTTGCCGGGTTCGTCCCAGTAGCCGGCGTTGGTCTGCTGCCCCCGGTAGGCCACTTCGCCGATCTGATTGGGCTCGGTCAATTCATTGCCGTGGTCGTCGAAGATCGCGATGTCGGTGTTCGGTGTGGCCAACCCGCAACTGGTGATCTTGCGAATCGCGTCTTCGGTCGGCAGGGCAAAACCCAGCGCGGTGCTCTCCGAGACACTGCCGCCATTGACCATGGCGACCGGCGAAAAGCACCGATGCAACTGGTTGATGTAGGTCTCGGATGCGGCATGGCCGCCAAAAAGGATTTTTTTCAGCGACGAACAGTCATGCTGAGCGAACTCGGGATGATTCATCATCATCCACAGCATGATCGGTGCCGCCACCGTCCAGGTGGCGCGCTCGGTTTCGATCAGCTTGATGGCGTCGAGCGGCGCGAAGGCACGCATGATCACGCACTTGCCACCGGTCATCAGCGCCGGCATGAAGTCGGTGTAGACCGCGGTGTTGTGATAGAGCGGCGGCATGCAGAGGTTGATGTCATCAACGCTCAGCCCCTTGGCCGCATGCATGATGTTCTGCGCGCATCCCAGAGCGTTGATGTGCATGGCCATCGTTCCCTTCGGGACGCCGGTGGTGCCCGAGGTAAACGAGATCGCGCACAGGTCCCATTCGTCGATCGCGGTGTGCACCGCTGCTTCGGCACCCTCGCGGTTGAGTTCGGCAAAGCCCAGCGTCTGCGGGGGAGCTTCCCCTTCGGTGATGAACACCTGCCTGACACTCGGCAACTGGTTGCGCACCGAGGCGAGCTTGTCCTGCCAGAGATCGGGCGATACCACGATCGCTTTCGCGCCGACCTTGTTGATCTGTGCGGCCAGGCCCTCGGCAGTCAGACCCAGGTTCACCGGCACGGCGATACCACCCAGCGATACGATGGCCAGATAGCTGATGACGTATTCGGGGCAGCCCAGCGTGAGCAGGCAAAGCCGGTCGCCCTTTTCAAAGCCGAAGTCTCGCCTGAGTCTTGCCGCCACGCGCTGCACCTGCTCGCCAACCTGTCGCCAGGTCAGGCGCTGCCCGCCGGGATGAAACACATAGGCCTCGCGATCGGGGTATCGCGTGACGTTGGCCGCGAGCAGCTCGACGATGTTGGCCGCGCGCTCGGTGTAGACCCAGATGTCGGACCCTTCCCAGGCGATGCCCCGGCCGCGCGGCGCCGTGATTCGTTCGACCTGCCGACCCAGCTCAGGGTAGACCTCGCGCCATGACTTGCACCTGCCGACGGTCGGTCCCTGAATGTCCCATGCGCTCATGGTTTGCTCCTGTGTCAAGACAGCGATTCTCTATCACCGCGGCCACGGTCGCTCACACCGCCCGCAGCACCCGCTCCAGATAACGCTCGTTGGAGGGCGGCTTGCCGTCGCGTTGGGCTTCCCAGAGCGTTTCGGCCAGCGCGTCAATCACGCGATGCGCCGCCTGATGTTCGTCGCCGGTTGTGCGCAGCAAGACCTGCCAGGCGGCCCGGATACCGGGGGGCTGGTCGATCTGCAGCTGCTCGGTGACCGACAGATGCATGCTCAGATGCAGGAAGGGATTGGCGCCTGGCCCGTCGGCGCTGAAGTCGGTGCTCAGCGCGGCCTGCTGATCACTGAGCAGTGCGTGATATTCCGGATGCCGGGTGATCCAGTCGATGGCAATCGCCTCGATCGGTGTGATCGGCTGCGCGGCACGCTGTTTGCGCCAGGCTTCGCAAAAGAAGCGTCTGACCTCGTCACGGCTCGGATTGAACATGTCGCTTTGCTCGTGTGGCGCCGGGCGCGGCTTTGGCAGTCCCGGGCGCCGCTGTCTTGGGTTTGTAGGGGCACAGGTCAGCCACAGGGCATCGCCAGCATTCCGGCTTGCGTGCTTTGCAGACATAGCGCCCATGCAGGATCAGCCAATGGTGGGCATCGATCAGAAAAGGCGCTGGAATGGCCTTGAGCAGCCCGTGTTCGACTGCAAGCGGTGTCTTGCCGGTCGCCAGTTTCAGTCGGTTTGCGACCCGGAAAATATGCGTGTCGACCGCCATGGTCGGCTCGCCGAAGGCAGTGTTGAGCACGACGTTGGCCGTCTTGCGCCCGACGCCGGGCAGCGCTTCAAGGGCCTGGCGCTCGCGTGGTACCTCGCCCTGATGAAGCGCCTGCAGCATCGTGCAGGTCTCGATCAGGTGGCGGGCTTTCGAGTGATACAGCCCGATGGTCCTGATGTGCGCCTCCAGCCCCTCGACGCCAAGCGCCGCGATGGCGGCTGGCGTGCGGGCCACCGCAAACAGCTTGCGGGTGGCGATATTGACGCTGCGATCGGTGGCCTGCGCCGACAGCAGTACCGCCACCAGCAGTTCGAAGGGGGTCGAGAATTCGAGCTCGGTGGTGGGCGTCGGATTAGCCGCCTGAAACCGCGTGAAGAGTTCAAGGCGATCGGCGAGTTTCATGTCGGTGGGTTCAGTCGCGCCCGTGCGCGGGCCACCGCAGCCTCGATCATCGCGCGCTTGCGTTCGGTGCCTGCCTGGTTCGCAATAGCGCCGTCATTGATGCCTGCCGTGGAGACAGACGTGGTGACCGACGACGTGATGGCCGATGTTTCCGGCGATATGTCGGCCGTCGTGGCCTGAGTCTCGTGTTCGGCGAGCCGCCTTCGCTCCGATCTAGCCAGTCGCGCCAGTCTTGCATCGCGCCGGTTCAAGCGCTCGCGCGCGGCGTCGGCGTCCTTGCGTGTCCAGCCGACAAGTGCGAGGGGCGGCTCGACCATCTCGATACAGTCGACCGGGCAGGGCGGCAGACACAGCGCGCAGCCGGTGCACAGCTCGGGGATGATCGCGTGGAGCCGTTTCGGGCCGCCTGCAATCGCATCGACCGGACAGGCCCGGATGCAGTGCGTGCAGCCGATGCACAGTTCGGCCACGATGCGGGCGATCTTGCGTGGCGCCTCGACGCCGCAGGACGCATCGAGCGCGACGATCGCCCGGCCGGTGACAGCCGCCAGCAGGGCGATACCGACGGTACCCCCCGGCGGACAGCGGTTGATCGGCGCCCGCTGGTCGATGATCGCCTCGGCATAGGGCTTGCACCCGCTGAACCCGCATTGCGTGCACTGGGTCTGCGGCAACAGGCGATCGACCAGCCTGATCTGCTCGTCGCGATCAGGCTGGTTCGGGTTGCCTGGCTGCGGGTCGCTCGGAGGCGAGCAGGTCGCAGGGGCCGCAGGGGTTGGCAGTGGCGGGCTCGACAGGCTCAGGCGTGTTCTCGGATGAAATCGCTGATCTGGGGTCGTACCGTGGTCCGCCAGCGCCGGCCGCTGAAGATGCCGTAATGGCCGGCACCTTCGACGATGGTCTGGCGCTTCATGTGCGCCGGCAGCTTGCTGCACAGCTCAAGCGCCGCGCTGGTCTGACCGATGCCCGAGATGTCGTCGAGTTCACCCTCGATGGTAAAGAGGGCGACCTTCGTGATGTCTTCGGGGGTGACCGTCATCATGCGCCCCTCGAAGGGCACCTTCCAGATGCCTCGCGCCAGCCGATGTTCCTGGAAAACCGCCTTGATGGTGTCGAGGTAGTACTCGGCGGGCAGGTCAAGCACGGCGTTGTATTCGTCGTAGAAAGCGCGATGGCTGTCGGCATCCTCGTCGGCACCTCGCACCAGATTGTTGTAGAAATCGCGGTGCGATTCGGTATGCCGATCGGGGTTCATGGCGACAAAGCCCGCGTGCTGCAGGAATCCGGGATAGACGAGCCTGCCGACGCCCTGATGGCGGCCCGGCACACGATAGATCACATTGCGCTCGAACCAGCTGAACGGCTTTTCGGTGGCGAGGTTGTTGACCGAGGTCGGGCTGCGACGGGTATCGATCGGCCCGCCCATCATGGTCATCGTGCGGGCCTGCTTCGGATCGTTCAGGCTGGCCATCATCGAGACCGCCGCCAGCACAGGCACAGTCGGCTGGCAGACCGACACCAGATGCACCTTCGGTCCGAGATGACGGATGAACTCGATGGCATAGCCGATGTAGTCGTGCAGATGGAAGGGGCCCTTGGACAGTGGCACCTGGCGGGCATCGATCCAGTCGGTGACATAGACATCGTGATGCGGCAGCAGTCCCCTGACGGTGTCGCGCAGCAGCGTGGCATGGTGACCAGACAGGGGCGCAAAGACCAATACCGTCGGATCGGCGGGCCGGCGCGCGGCAGATTTCGGAAACTGTCTGGCAAAGTGAATCAGCCGGCAAAAGGGCTTGTCGATCTCGACCTGCTCGAGCACCCGTACCGTCACGCCGTCGACCTCGGTCGTCTCCAGCCCCCACTTCGGTTTGTCGTAGTCCTTGCCCAAACGGTGCATCAGCTCGAAGCCGGCTGCCACGCGCGGGGCAAACGGCATATAGGCATACGGGCTGTAAGGATGGCTGTAGAGCTTGCCAAGGGTCTGGGCCCAGCTCGACAGAGGGTTCAACACAGCTCGTTGAGCTTCTCGCAGTTGATAGAGCACGCGGTTTACTCCGATTGACAGAGGCTCTCATTGTCCTTGGCTCACTGCTGCGATGCAAACTGAGCAGGCATTCCATGACGCCGGACGGACGACTCGCGCCGTCGGGAGGTGTGAATGCCCCCCTGCGGACCGGCCCGATATCCAGTCGGGCGCTGGCTCAGGCGTCCTTCAGTGCAGCCTTGCAACGCTTGACCCAGCGCGCGGTGAGCTTTTCCTGCAGCGAGTTCTGCCCCAATCGTTGCGCGAGCCCATCAAAATCGACCGAATCCAGCGGCTGATCCTGATTGAAGCAGGAAAAGACGTAGCGTTTTGCGCCGCTGAGCGGGTCGATCTGCAATTGAAGGCATTGCGCGCAGATCTCCTTCATCATGCATTGCATCGGTGAATTGATTGAACCGATCGCGGTATGTGAGGGATTCAGATATTGCGCCAGTTCGCGATGGCGGGCACGGGCGACCGCGGCCATCATCCGATCGGACCCGATCACGATGAGTCGATCAAGCTCCTGCAGCCTGATCGGCCGATCTGCGTTGCCGACGATGCCTGCGGGGGCCTGCAGGTGCGCACCCTCGGCCCATGCCTGCATCGCCTGGACGATATTGCCGATGAAAGCACGGTCCTGAGGCCGCGAGGGGACAAAGCCCGGCGCTTCATCGCAGCACCATACGACCACATCAGCGGCCTGCTCGATCTGGGCCACCTTGAACCGGTCGGCGGCCTTCTTGTAGCCCGCGAAATAGAGCACCCTCGAGCCGCTCGCGCGCAGCGCCGCGCCGATCGAAAAGAGCACCGCATTGCCCAGTCCACCGCCTGCCAGCAATACCGTCTGCCCGCCGATGATCTCGGTGGGCGAGCCGGTCGGGCCCATCATCACGACCGGTTCGTCGATCTGCAGCCGCTCGCACAGATCGGATGAGCCGCCCATCTCGAGCACGATTGTCGAGACCAGGCCCTTTTCCTTGTCGACCCAGGCGCCGGTCATTGCCAGGCCTTCCATCGCGAGCAGCGTGTTGTCGGCGTTCGGGTGTTCGACCCGCGTGGCGTGCGAGGAAAAGTTCTGCAGGCGATAGAACTGCCCAGGCATGAAGCGACTTGCTGCCAGCGGCGCATGGATGACCACTTCGAGGATGGCCGGTGCCAGCCGCTCGATGCGCGCGACGCGGGCTCGCAGCAGGTGATTCAAGCGCGCTGAAAAGGCGGCCGCCGATTCGCGGCTCTCAGGCTCCCGCGTGGCCAGCACCCGCGAGACCACCGGATAGCCTTGGCGGGCCGACGCCATCGCCTTGACCACATTGCCGGCGTAGCTCGGATGAACATCGCCGAAACACGAGATCCATCGCTCGCCGGGCCTGCCTGACATCAGCACCCTGGCAACGGCCGGTTTGGGGTTACCGCGTTCGGGCACGACCGGCTGGCCGGATTCGTCGAGCGCACGGAAGTAGCGGCCATCCAGGACGACATGCTCGCCGTCTTCGCGCGCCAGCACGGTATTGGGCTGCGTGCCGGCGGCGATGATCACAGTTCGTGCCGGCAGCTCGATGTCGCGGCCATCTTGCCACCGACCCTGGGCATCGCGATGCTGCTGGCTGAAGGTAATCGAGCGCACGGCCGCATCGGCATCGACGTCGATGCGTCGAGGCGCCAGGCACTCGGCAAAGCGCAGGCCTTCTTCAAGCGCCCGGTTCAATTCTTCGTGATTGAGGGTGTAGGCCGGGCTGTCGATCAGCCGGCGCCGATAGGCCACCGTGACGCCACCCCAAGACTGCAGCAGTTCGACCAAGCGGGCGGCTCGCGCCTGGCTGCGTGCCTCGTCGCGCTCGGCCTTCAGTGCGCGGGCGTGCGCGATGAATTCATCGGCCAGCGCGTGTTCGTCGGCGCGCCAGCCGGCACGCGCCGCGGTGGGCCCGATGTCGGCGACCAGCGCCTCATGGCGTGCGAGGAATTTGTCGACCTGGCTGACGTAGTAAGCCAGCGCCTCGGTGGCGGTATCGATGGCGGTCAGGCCGCCGCCGATCACGACCGCAGGCAGGCGCAGCTGCATGTTGGCGATCGAGTCGGCCTGCGCCGCGCCGGTCAGCTGCAAGGCCATCAGGAAGTCGCTTGCGGTACGCACGCCGCGCGCCAGGCCGTTCGGAATATCGAGGGTGGTCGGTTTGCCTGCGCCGATGGCCAGAGCGATATGGTCAAAGCCGAGCTGCCAGGCGTCGTCGACGCCCAATGTGCCACCGAATCGCACGCCGCCGATCAGCGTGAACTGATCGCGCCGCTCGAGCAGCAGTCGCACGATCTTCAGGAAATTCTTGTCCCAGCGCACCGTGATGCCGTATTCGGCCACGCCGCCGAAGCCCGAGATCGTGCGGGAATCGAGGTCTTCGTGCAGGGAGTCGATGTCGCGCACCGGCGCAAATGCGACACGCGCGCCGTGCGGGTCAACACCCGACAACGACGGCGCCAGTGGCTCGATTTTCAGGCCGTCGATCGCCACGACGGTGTGTCCGTCGTTCATCAGATGGTGAGCCAGCGTGAATCCCGCCGGGCCAGTGCCGACCACGAGCACCTTGCGGCCGCTGGCCGGTGCCGGCAGGGGGCGCCGCAGATTCAGCGGATTCCACCGCGACAGCAGCGAGTAGATCTCGAGTCCCCAGGGCAACTCGAGCACATCCTTGAGCGTGCGGGTCTCGGCCTGGGGAATGTCGACCGGCGTCTGCGCCTGATAGATGCAGGCCTTCATGCAGTCGTTGCAGATGCGATGCCCGGTGGCGGCGACCATCGGATTGTCGATCATCATCATCGCCAGCGCCGAGATCGCCAGGCCCGAGCGCTTGAGCGTATGAAACTCCGAGATCCGCTCCTCGAGCGGACATCCGGACAGGGGATTTCCGAAGGCGTCGCGCCGCCATGGCGCCGTACCCTCGCCGGACGGGGTCTGGCGCAGTCCTGTCGAACACGAGTCGGTGCCCTGCTTGTGGCACAGCAGGCAATAGTGGGACTCGTCAAGCGCGCCGGCCAGGCCGGTGCCGGCATCGGTGAGCGCAAACGGCGCGCGATCGTGATCGAGCCTGCGCCGGATCTGATCGGGCCGGATCGTGGTGATGCTCACGCCATCGTGTTCATCGCGGACGGTGTCCTTGAGCAGATCGAGCGGATCGATGTTCGACGGATGCCGAAACAGCACGCCGTGTCCGTGGCGCTTTCGACCCTCATCGGTGGTGACCGCCCAGGCGCTGTAGAGGCGGGCAATGTCCAGCCGATCTGAGTGGGTTGATGCATCGGCCTGCCAGCGCAGCACGGCGCGCGCAAAGGCCAGTTCGTCGAAATCGTCGTCGAGATAGACGTTGAGACAGACGTCGGGACTGTCGGTCTGGACGGCCGTCGTGTCGCGATTGGCCGATCCGCTGGTGATCGCCGCGACAAGCATCGCGCGCGCATCATCCGCATCAAAACCGACCAGCGCCTGCGCCGGCACGCCCAGCAGCGCCTGGCGTTTGACGAATTTCCATTTCACCCGGTAGAGCGGATCGAGCCGGGTGTGCGCCGCCCTCAGCAGCTCGAAGGCTTCGGCAATGCCGAAGAGCCGTGCGATGAAGGCGTCGACATGGGCGCCGACCTCGATCAGCAGCGCGGCTTCAGTGCGCGAGTCGATCTCATCGGGCAGCTGGCGCGCGTCGGCGTAGCGCCCGCCCAGGCTGGGGTTGGCTGCCGTCAGGCAATCGATCCATCGCTCGTCGAGGCGCTTGAGGCCCTCGCGCTGATGCAGGTCCTCGAAGCTCAGGCCGAAATCGAGGACCAGGCCGTCCAGGCGGCCGTCAGGTGTCACTTTTCAAGGTACTTCAGCTTGTCCTTCACGTCTTTCCAGGTGTCGGCATCTGCCGCCTGGGGCTTGGCGCGGGTAATGCTCGGCCAGTTCCGGGACAGCTCGATATTGAGCTTGATGAAGTGCATCTGATCGGCCGGGACGTCTTCCTCGGCCTTGATCGCTTCAACCGGACATTCGGGGATGCAGACCGCGCAATCGATGCATTCATCCGGGTCGATGACCAGCATGTTCGGTCCTTCGCGAAAGCAGTCGACCGGGCAGACGTCGACGCAGTCGGTGTATTTGCAGCGAATGCAGGACTCGGTGACGATATGGGTCATAAGGATCTGAAGAGAGGGTGTTGGCGTGGAGGAAGGGCGTGGCTGCCTGAGGCAGACCATTAGACGCCGATATTAGCGTGGCTTCCCGTCGGGTCAAAGCCACGGTCGCCCGATACCCTCGTTCCCAGGCGTGGCAATCCCGCAGCGGCTGCGCCGACATGATCGACAATAGCGGCTCAAGATCCCTCAGGAGCGGGCGAATCGAATGAAGATCAAACGGGTTTTTGCAATCGGATCTGGTCGGATGCAGGGTCTTGCCGGCGCGGTTCTGGCCCCGATGCTGACGCTGTCATTGAGCCTGATCAGCGCGCCGGTCGCCGCGCAGATCCGGATCGGCGAGCTCAACAGCTACAAGGCGCAGCCGGCCTTTCTTGAGCCCTACAAAAAGGGCTGGGAGCTGGCACTCGAAGAAATCAATGCCAGCGGCGGGGTGCTTGGCCAGAAGATCGAAGTGATCTCGCGCGATGACAATGCCAATCCGGGCGATGCAGTGCGGGTGGCCGAGGAGCTGATCTCGCGTGAACGGGCAGTCGCGGTCTTCGGCACCTATCTCTCGAACATCGGGCTGGCGGTGAGTGATTTCGCCAAGCAGCGCAAGGTGCTGTTTCTGGCGGCTGAGCCGCTCACCGACAAGATCACCTTGCAAAACGGCAATCGCTACACCTTCCGGCTGCGGCCATCGACCTACATGCAGGCGTCGATGCTGGTGCCCGAAGCAGTCAAGCTCAAGAAAAAACGCTGGGCGATTGTCTATCCGAACTACGAGTACGGGCAGTCGGCGGCGGCGACCTTCAAGGAGCTGATGAAAAAGGCCCAGCCCGATGTTGAATTCGTGGCCGAGCAGGCGCCGGCACTGGGTCGAATCGATGCGGGCGCCGTGGCGCAGGCGCTGCTCGATGCGCGTCCGGATGCGATCTTCAACGCCACCTTCGGCACCGACCTTGCCCGCTTCGTGCGCGAGGGTCAGACCCGTGGCCTTTTCAAGGACCGTGCGGTGGTGTCATTGCTGTCGGGCGAGCCTGAATACCTTGATCCGCTTCGCGATGAGGCGCCTGAGGGCTGGCTGGTGACCGGCTACCCCTGGTACAGCATCAAGTCGCCCGAGCATGACAAGTTCCTCACCGCCTATCAGCGCCGATGGAAGGAATACCCCCGGCTCGGCTCGGTGGTGGGTTATGTGTCGATGATGTCGATCGCCGAAGGCATCCGCAAGGCCGGCTCGACCGACACCGAAAAAATGGTGGAGGCGATGCGCGGCTTGCAGCTTGGCAGCCCCTTTGGTCGCGTCACCTATCGTGCGATCGATCAGCAGGCCACGATGGGCGCGTATGTCGGGACCACCGCGGTCAACCTCGGTCGCGGTGTGATGAAGGACTTTCGATACATCGATGGCGCGACGGTGATGCCGTCCGATGCCGAGGTTCGAAAGCTGCGACCTGCCGATGCGATGCAGTAGGGCAGCCTGAGCTCAGGTTCAGTCGCGAGGAGAGTGGGGCCTTGACGCTGCAAAGCCTGGCGGTTGCGCTGATCAACGGACTGGCGGGCGCCTCGACCCTGTTTCTCGTGGCGGCCGGTCTGTCATTGATCTTCGGTGTGAGCCGCATTGTCAACTTCGCGCATGGCTCGCTCACCATGATCGGCATCTATCTCGCCTACACCCTGATCGAGACATTCGGTGCGGGCAGCAGCCTCGGCTTCTGGGGCGGGGTTGCGACGGCCGCTGTGCTGTGCGCTGCGATCGGTGCACTGATCGAGATGGTGGTACTGCGCCGGGTCTATCGCGCGCCCGAGCTTTTCCAGTTGCTGGCCACTTTCGCGGTGGCCTTGATCGCGCGCGATGTCGTGCTCTGGTGCTGGGGTCCCGAAGACTTGTTCGGCCCGAAGGCGCCTGGGCTCAAGGGCGCCTACGACCTTCTGGGCGCCCGGCTGCCGGTCTACGACCTGCTGCTGGTGGTGGTCGGCCCTGCGGTCTTGCTGGCCCTGTGGCTGTTGCTGAAACGGACGCGTTTCGGCGTGCTGATTCGCGCGGCCACGCAGGATCGCGAGATGGTGGCTGCCCTCGGCGTGAGCGAGGCCTGGCTCTTTACCGGCGTGTTCGCGCTCGGATCGATGCTGGCTGGCCTGGGTGGCGCGCTGCAGATTCCTCGTGAGCCCGCCAATCTCGCGATGGATCTCACCACCATCGGCGAGGCCTTCGTGGTGGTTGTCGTGGGGGGCATGGGCAGTATTCCAGGTGCCTATCTCGCCGCCTTGCTGATCGCCGAGATCAAGGCGATCTGTTATGCGATCGGAACGGTCGCGATCGGAGAGTGGTCGCTGTCGTTTTCGAAGCTGACTCTGGTGGTCGAGTTTCTGGTGATGGCGCTTGTATTGGTGCTGCGGCCCTGGGGCTTGCTCGGAAAGGCGGCGGCCGAACCGCGGGGCGCGGCACCCCCGGAATTGCCGCTGCGAGCCTCGACGCCAGCGGGGCGCGTTGCCTGGACAGCACTGATAGTGGTGCTCGCGACTGTGCCGCTGGCTGCAGGCGCCTTCCCTTATCTGCCGGTGCTTGGCATCGACATCCTGATCGCCGTGCTGTTTGCCGCGAGTCTGCACTTCATCATGGGACCGGGTGGCATGCATTCCTTTGGCCACGCGGCCTATTTCGGGCTGGGTGCTTACGGTGCGGCACTCGGCCTCAAGACCCTTGGCCTGCCGATGGTCGCCGCGCTGCTTTGCGCGCCCCTGCTCGCGCTTGCGGCGGCCGTGCTGTTCGGCTGGTTCGCCGTTCGGCTGTCGGGCGTGTATCTGGCCATGCTCACCCTGGCGTTTGCCCAGATCGTGTGGGCGCTGGTCTTTCAGTGGGACGAGGTGACCGGGGGCAGCAACGGCATGGTCGGCATCTGGCCATCGGCCTGGCTGGCTTCGCGTAGCGCCTATTACCTGCTGACGCTCGCGCTGGTTGTGGCATCGGTGCTGGTGTTGCGCCGGATATTGCTGTCGCCTTTCGGCTATGCGATGCGCGCCGGTCGCGATTCGCCGCTGCGGGCCGAGGCGCTCGGCATTGCGGTGACGCGAGTGCGCTGGGCAGGCTTTGCCATTGCAGGATTCTTCGGCGGTTTGGCCGGTGCGCTGCATGCGTTTGCCAAAGGTGCGATTTCGCCCGAGACCATTGGTGTGAATCACTCGATCGACGGCCTGGTGATGGTGCTGCTGGGCGGCATCCAGACACTTGCCGGACCGGTGGTTGGCGCAGTCGCGTTCACCTGGTTGCAGGACCTGATCATCCGCTCGACCGACTACTGGCGAGCGGTTCTCGGCGTGACCATCCTGGTGCTGGTGCTGGCGTTTCCGCAAGGACTGGCGGGTGCCCTGGGCCCCGGCATCGAGCGACTTCTCAAGCGCGCAGGCACATCGGCGTCGAAGGTCAACCGCGACAGGCCGGTCGCATGAGCACCGCCGGTCAGCGCTCGCATCAGGCCGATACTGGCGCGCTGTTGCAGGTGAGCGCGCTGAGCAAGTCCTTCGGTGGCGTCAAGGCGCTCGATGCGGTGAGCTTTGATCTGGCCGCAGGCGAACTGCTGGCTCTGATCGGGCCGAATGGCGCGGGCAAGTCGACCTGTTTCAACTGCATCAACGGTCAGCTGCGCCCGGATGCCGGCACGGTGACGCTGTCAGGTCGAGACATGACGGCTTGCCTGCCGCGCGAGATCTGGCGATTGGGTGTCGGGCGAACTTTCCAGATCGCCGCGACCTGGTCGTCGATGACCGTCGCTGAAAACCTGCAGCTGGCGATCCTCTCGCATCAGGGGCGACTGCGGCAATGGTGGGGGCGGGCCACCGACATGGCTCGCCAACCGGCGCTCGAGCTGCTCGAATCGGTCGGTCTGGCCGACATGGCCGATGTGCCCTGCGCCACACTGGCTTACGGCGACATCAAGCGGGTCGAGCTTGCCATGGCCCTGTCCAACCAACCCCGGCTGCTGCTGATGGACGAGCCGACCGCGGGGATGGGGCCGCGCGAACGCAATGAGCTGGTCGCCCTGGTCAAGCGGCTGGTTCGCGAGCGCCATATCGGTGTGCTGTTTACCGAGCACAGCATGGATGTGGTGTTTGCACACGCCGATCGGATCATCGTGCTGGCCCGAGGGCAGCTGATCGCTGCCGGCTCGCCGGATGAGGTGCGCGCCGATGAGCATGTGCGCGAGGCGTACTTTGGTACCGGCCTTGGCACCGACGGTGGCACCGATGTCGGCACCAACCTGCCGCCGGTACGCTGACATGCCGGCGCCCTTGCTGCATGTCGAGAGGCTTTGCGCCTGGTATGGCCAGGCGCAGATCCTGTTCGATGTGGCGCTCGAAGTCGGGCCGGGTGAGGTGGTTGCGCTGATGGGCCGCAATGGCGCCGGCAAATCCACCACGATGAAGGCCATGATCGGTCTGGCGCCGCGGCGCAGCGGCATCGTCAGCTTCGATGGCCAGGATATCTCGACGCTCGCGCCGCACCGGATTGCCCGCCTCGGACTGGGCTGGGTGCCCGAAGACCGGCGGATCTTCACCGATCTGACGGTGCTTGAAAACCTCGAGGTCGGACGGCGTGCGCCTCGCGCCGGCGCGCCGACCTGGTCGCGCGAGACGCTCTTTGCCCTGTTCCCCAATCTGGCGGCCATGCCGGATCGCTTGGGCGCACGGATGAGCGGCGGCGAGCAGCAGATGCTGACGGTGGCCCGCACGCTCATGGGCAATCCGCGGCTGGTGCTGCTCGATGAGCCCTCCGAAGGGGTGGCACCGCTGATCGTCGAGCAGATGGCCGGCACGATCAACGAGATGAAGCGTCAGGGCCTGTCGGTGCTGCTGTCCGAACAGAATCTGCGCTTTGCACGGGCGGTCTGCGATCGCGTCTATGTGCTCGAAAAGGGCGAGGTCAGATTTGCCGGTTCAATGGCCGAGCTCGATCGGGATGCTGCAGTGCGGCGTGATCTGCTCGGTCTTTGATGCGGTTTTCGGGCTGCGCGCGGCTGTCTGAGCCGGTCCGGGCAAAGGTGGCAAAGGTACAATCCGGCGGATGATCGTCACCTCGCTCCTCGACACCGACCTCTACAAGTTCACGATGATGCAGGTGGTTCTGCATCATTTTCCGGGCGCGCAGGTCGAATACCGTTTCAAGTGCCGCACGCCCGGCATCAAGCTGGCGCCTTATGTCGAGCAGATCCGCCGCGAGATTCACCATTTGTGCACGCTGCGTTTCACCGAGCCCGAACTGGCCTACCTGCGCACCCTGCGCTTCATCAAGAGCGATTTCGTCGATTTTCTGGCGCTCTTTCACATGAGCGACAAGTACATCTCGGTCGAGGCGGCGCCCTCGGGCAATGGCGAGATCGAGATCACCGTCAATGGCCCCTGGCTGCACACCATCCTCTTCGAGGTGCCGGTGCTCGCCATCGTCAACGAGGTCTATTTCCGCAATACCCAGCCCGATCCCGACTATGGCGAAGGTCATCGCCGGCTGGTCAACAAGATCGGCCTGATCCGCGACGACCCGTCGCTTGCCGCGCTCAGAGTGGCCGACTACGGCACGCGCCGCCGGTTTTCACGAACCTGGCATGAAGAGGTGATCATCGGTCTGCGCGACCGCCTGGGCGACAACTTCGCAGGGACCTCCAATGTCTGGTATGCGATGCGCCACAACATCCTGCCCCTGGGCACGATGGCCCATGAGTATCTGCAGGCCTGTCAGGCGCTTGGCCCGCGGCTTCGCGACTCGCAGATCTTCGGCTTCGAGATGTGGGCGCGTGAATATCGCGGCGATCTCGGCATTGCGCTGTCCGATGTCTATGGCATCGATGCCTTCCTGCGCGATTTCGATCTTTACTTTTGCAAGCTCTTCGATGGTGCCCGTCACGATTCGGGCGATCCCTTCGATTGGGGCGAGCGGATCATTGCCCACTACGAGGCCAACCGGGTCGACCCGCGCACCAAGACCCTGGTGTTTTCCGACAGCCTGAACGTGCCGCTGGCCATCTCGCTCTATCAGCGGTTCGAGCATCGGGCCAAGCTTGCCTTCGGCATCGGCACCAACCTCACCAACGACCTCGGCATCTCACCCTTGCAGATCGTGATCAAGATGGTTCGCTGCAACGGTCAGCCGGTCGCCAAGCTGTCTGATGCGCCTGAAAAGACCATGTGCGACGACAAGGCCTATCTGGCTTATCTTCGTCAGGTCTTCGAGTTGCCCCCTGCGGATTGAGCCTGCCATGAACCTTGATACTTCGACCGCGCGCCGTCGCATTCTTGACCGTATCCGTCGCGCCCAGGGCAGGACAGGCGAGCCGCTGCCCAGCGAGCGCGAGGCGGTGGACGATGCGCTTGCCCGTCATGCGCCCGGCCCGCAGCCGACCGTGGGTAGCGATCGGGTCGCCCACTTCGAGACGCAGGCGCACCGCATGTCGAGCACGACCGATCGCGTGGCGACGCTGGCCGAGGTGCCCTCAGCGATTGCCGCCTATCTCGATGCACAGGGTCTGGTTCGCAAGGCAGTCTGCTGGAATACCTTCGGCGGCCTCGATTGGGCCGGCGCAGGCATCGAGGTCGAGCCCCGTCGCCCGCAGGGCGATGACATGGTCGGCATCAGCGGCGCCTTCGTCGCGGTGGCCGAGACCGGCACCCTCATGATGCTGTCCGGCCCTGATACCCCGGCATCGATGCACCTGCTGCCGGAGACCCATGTCGCCATCGTCAGCGCCGACCGGGTCGTGGCGCATTACGAAGAAGGCTTCGCCCTGATCCGCGCCGAACGCGGTCAGTTGCCGCGCGCCACCAATCTGGTTTCCGGTCCGTCCCGAACCGGTGATATCGAGCAGACCATCGTGCTCGGCGCGCACGGCCCTTATCGCGTGCATATCGTCATCGTCGGTGCCGGGTCCGTCGGCAACGAGGCTGCGTCATGAAGCCGAAGCTGCTGATCACCCGCAAAGTCTTTCCCGAAGTCATCGAGGCCCTGTCCGGTTGCTTCGAGATCGACCACAACATCAATGACGATGCCTGGACGCCCGAGGAACTTCGCCGACGCGCCAGCGTCTGCCGCGCGCTCTATGTCGTGGCCAGCGACCGAGTCGACGCCGCCCTGCTCGAGGCCTGCCCCGAGCTTGTGATGATCGCGACCGGGTCGGTGGGCTACAACCATATCGACCTTGATGCCTGCAACGCCCGTGGCGTGCTGGTCACCAATACGCCCGACGTGCTGACCGAAGCGACTGCCGATATGGCCTGGACGCTGCTGATGGCGGCCGCGCGGCGCGTGTCCGAATCCGAGCGCTGGCTGCGGGCCGGCCAGTGGGGGCGTTGGGCCTGGGACCAGTTTCTGGGGGCCGATGTCCATGGCAGCACACTCGGCATCCTCGGCATGGGTCGCATCGGATCGGCCATCGCGCGCCGCGGCATGGGCTTTTCGATGCGGGTGATCTACTGCAATCGCAGTGAGGCGCCCGGGGCGGCAGCACTCGGTGCTGCACGCGTGGGCTTCGACGACTTGCTGGCGCAGGCCGATCATCTGGTGCTGGTGCTGCCCTATTCGACGGCCACTCACCACATCATCGGTGAGCGCGAACTCGGCCTGATGAAGCCCACCGCAAGCCTGATCAATATTGCCCGCGGCGGCATCGTCGACGACGCTGCGCTCGCCGCAGCGCTGCGCGGGCATCGCATCGCCGCCGCCGGGCTCGACGTCTACGAGAACGAACCGGCGCTCAATCCCTCATTGCTCGAGGCGCCGAATATCGTGCTCACGCCGCACATCGGCAGCGCCACCCGTTCTTCAAGACTCGGGATGGCGATGCTGGCAGCCCGCAATCTGCTGGCGGTCGAAGCCGGCGAGCCGCCTGTGACGCCGCTCAACGCGGCGGTGTTGAAAGCGCCGCGCTGAAGTTCCGCTGAAGTTCCGCTGACGTTCCGTTCACCGTGACCGGGTGATCGAGGTCTCGTCAACAGGGCTGGATCGCCCGCTGCCTCACCTGTTCAGGTGATGAAGCGGCGTGCCGCTTCGCGGCCATTGCACCGAGACCAGCTTGCCGGTGGTCGACAGCGTGATGTACGCGGTTTTCAGATCAGGGCCACCGAAGCAGATATTGGTGGTGTAGATGTCGGGCAGCGAGACCAGTTCGATGTCCTTGCCGTCGGGCGAGATCACGGTGATGCCGCCCTCAAAGAGCGAGGCGACGCAGACATTGCCATTGGCCTCGATCGCGAGCGAATCGAACAGCCGGTAGGTCGACATCGATGCCAGCAGGCTGCCGCCGTTGGGCGACGGGAATGGCGCTTTGGCCAGCTCTCCCGGGCCGCTGACCTCGAAGCGCCAGACCCGCCCGGTATGGGTTTCGGCCACGTAGAGCAGCTTGCCATCGGGCGACAGGCCGATGCCGTTGGGCGTGAGCATCGGATAGACCACTTCGCTGATGCCTGATCCGTCGGCCTTCGCGTAATAAACACCACCCCGATCGAGATCGCGGTCACGCGATTTGCCCAGATCGGTGAACCAGAAGCCGCCATGCCCATCGAAGACCAGATCGTTCGGTCCTTTCAGGGGGCCGTTCGGGCCATGGGTATAGAGCACCTCGACGCGTCCGGTGGCAAGGTCGACACGCTCGATACGCCCACCGGCGTAGTCAGCGGCCTGATGACCGGGGCGCAGGCCGCCCGAACGCATGGTCGACCAGGCGAAGCCGCCATTGTTGCAAAGATAGACCTTGCCGTCGGGGCCCATGGCGGCGCCGTTGGGGCCGCCGCCGGTCTGGGCGACCACCTCGATCTCGCCCTTGGGCGTGACCCGAGTGAGGGTGCCGCGCTCGATCTCGACCAGCAGAATATCTCCGTTGGGCAGGGCGATCGGGCCTTCCGGAAAGCGAAGTCCGCTGGCGATTTCGGTGAATGCAGGGGTGCTCTGTTTGATCATGGTTTCGGTTCCTTGAAAGCTTTTTCCATCTCGCGGCGAAAGATCACCGCCGGGTCTTTTGCATCGAAGGCGACATCCTGCCAGCGCACGGCTGTGCCGGCAGGCACCGCGCGCTTGAGCTTGACGCCGTGCGCCAACCCCAGCGGCAGCCCGCCGGCGGCCAGCGAATCGGTGGCAGGCATGAGCTTGCCGTAGACGGTAAAACCGCCTTCGCCATCGAGCACTTCGCCGGCTTTCAGATGCCGTTTGGCGGTGGCCACCACGTCGCCTCGCCAGCCATCGGCTGCACCGGTCGGCTCGCCGCGCAACCCGACCGAGGCCACCGAGATGCCAAGCTCTAGGCCGATCAGGTGATAAGGCTTGTACATCGCCGAGAAATTGCCGCTCGAGTCGGTCAGCAGGCCGTATTCGCGAAAACACCGCCGCACATAATCGCTGTCGGCGCTGAAGGTGACATAGACGCCCCAGCGCAGGTCCCTGAACACCGACCGGCTGTCGCGCTCCAGACTCGAGATCACTTCGACCTGGCCGCGGTGATGCAGCAGCCCGCCGTCGGTGGTCGGGCGCAGCAGATGCGCGAGATCGTCGACGCCGCAGGCCGGAAACGCCAGGCCGTCCGGCGCGGGCGTGAGCCCGGTGGCATTGGCGACCGCCGCCATTTCGATGGCCGATTTCGTGCCGTCGAGAAAGGAATTGAACATCTGCGGATTCATGCCGCCGGTGCGCGCGTCCTCGGCACTGATGCCGTAGTGCTGCCACACGGTGTCGGGTGTGGACGCGTGATAGGCCGGCAAATACTTTGTGCCCTTGCCGGCGGCGATCACGTCAAAGCCCGCAGTGCGCGCCCAGTCGACCATCTCGCAGATCAGCGCGGGCTGGTCACCATAGGCGAGCGAATAGACGATGCCGGCTTCGCGGGCCTTGCGGGCGAGCAGCGGGCCGGCCAGAGCGTCGGCTTCGACATTGACCATGACGATGTGCTTGCCGTTGGCGCAGCAGGCCAGCACGTGGGCGATACCGGCCGAGGGGCTGCCGGTGGCGTCGATCACGATCTCGACTTCGGGCGATGCGATCAGCGCCATGGCGTCGTCGCAAAGATGGGTGCTGCCCTGGCGTGCGGCCTGCGCGAAGCTGCGCGCCGACAGCGCGTCGGCAGACCAGCCGGTGTGCAGCAGGGCTTTGCGCGCGCGCTTGGGCGACAGATCGGCCACCGCCACCAGGTGGATGCCCGGCGTGCGCCGTGCCTGCGAGAGATACATCGATCCGAATTTTCCGGCGCCGATCAGCCCCACCCGAAGGGGGCGCGAATCAGCGGCGCGCTGCAAAAGCAGTCGGTGCAGGTTCATGGTGCTTGGCCTCTCAGGCAGTCTGCGCGAGCGGCAGCGAGTCGACCCGGATCGAGGGGTTGGTCAGGCAGTCGTCAGCAAGCGATTCGATTGGCGTGAAGTCGCGATGAGCGATCCAGTCGGGGCGTGAAAACTTGCGGATGTGGTTCGAGACCGCGCACAGGCTGAGGTAGACGATGGTCCGGTTCCAGGGCGACATATTCGAGGGCGAGCCATGCACCAGGCATGAGTGGAAAATCATCATCGAGCCGGCCGGCCCCTTGGGCGCGACGATGCCGCCGCGATCGACCAGCTGCGTGATCGTCTTGTTGTCGATGGTCCACAGCGGATAGCTGGTGGTCGACAGATCATGGCTGGCCGAAATCGCGCCCTGCTTGTGCGAGCCCGGGATGAAGAGCAGCGGGCCATTGAACTCGTTGACGTCATCAAGAAATACCGCGACGTTCATGGCGCGGGCATCGGGCATGTCGTCATCGGCCTTCCAGGTGCCGTAGTCCTGGTGCCACTGCCAGACGTCACCGTCAAAAGCCTGTTTGCCGTTGACCTTGAACTGGTGCATGTAGACCGGCTCGCCGAAGATCTGCGTTACCGGGTCGATCATGCGCGGGTGTCGTCCGAGTTTGGCGAAGGCCTGGTTCATCAGATGGGCCGCAAAGACCGTGCGAACCGCATCCGAGCCTTTTTCGCGGATCACTTCCTGGCGCTGCTGGCCATAGAGCGCCGGCACCTCGGCCAGCAGAACCGCCATTTCCTGCTTGCTGAAAAGCGATTCAAAAAACAGATAGCCGTCTCGGTCAAAGGTCTCGAGCTGGGCAGGGGTCAGTTTCACAGTTGTCTCCGGTGGGGGTGTTGGGAGGCCGTCGCAGCCGACGGCTCATTGTCGAAAAGGTGCCGCAGGATGATCTGAGCCGACGCCTCGCAGTGTTCGCGAGCCAGGCGCTCGGCAAGGCGGGCGTCGCCCCGGACCACGGCGTTCAGGATCGCCTGATGTTCTGACCAGACCGTGCGCACCGACACCGGCTGGCGCAGGTAGATGCCCATGGCGCGGCGGGTATGCAGCCAGTGGATACGGGCGGTATCCATCAGCAGCGGATTATGCGCGGCTTCATAAATGAAGCGATGAAAGGCGAGGTCGGCATCGATCATGGCAAGCGTGGTGCCCGCGCGCGAACTCGCTCTGCCAGCGCGGATCAGGGCCATGCCGGGTTCGCGCAGTTCGGGTCGCGGTCGATAGCTCGCCGAGCGCGCAGCCAGTGCATCGAGCGCGCCCCTGACCAGATACAGGTGCGATACGAAGGCCGGGGTGAGCGCTTCGACTTCGACGCCCCGGCGCCCCGGCTCATCCTTGATCAGCCCTTCGCGCTTGAGCAGCAGCAGGGCCTGCAGGATCGGCTGACGAGAGACGCCAAGACGTTCGGCCAGCGCTTCCTGGGTATGACGCTCGCCCGGTCCGAGCTCTCCCGAGACGATCGCATCGAGCAGCGCGTCGTAGGTGCGCTCGACCAGATCGGGCGTGGCGTGCAGCACCGTGAGCCGGGATGGATTCGGCGCGGCAAGCGGCAAGGCGGGTCTCCTGGTGCGGGGTCAGTTCTGTATACAGAACACACTAATCGGTGTCGGCCGCGCGGTCAATTCCCGCGTTAGGATCGGTTTTGGCCTGACCTGGAGCGCGACCATGACCAACGTGATGCTTCCTTTCGATGACGAGCCTGTCCTGAATTCACCCGGGCTTGCGCATGCGACGCCGCTTGATCTGATGTGCGCGCAATTCGCGCTTCGCTCGGTGCTCAGCCTCGGGCCGCGATTCAATCTGCGCCGTGACATCAACAACATCGTGACGCTCACCGGTCGCTGGCTGGTGTGGCCTCGCGCGACCTTCGTCAAGCTGCAGGCTTATGTGGCGCGTCGCTGCCATGAAGCACCTGCCTGGGCCGGTGCGGCCGACCTGTCGCCGGAAGAGTTCATGGCGCGCCACGGCAACTGGAACGGGCTCTATGACGACAGCTCGATCCACTATTACCTTGATGAGTTCGTCAAACTCCACGGCAAAGACTTGCTCGGGGTCTTTCAGCTCAGTGCGAGCGAGTACGACCGGCGGCTTGCCAAGCAGCCGATCCGCCTGACCGCCAACATCGACATGCTCAGCAAGGTGCTGGGGCTGGGCGAGTGCGAGCGCGCCATCCTCTTGCATGCCTCGCTGTGCAAATACCAGCGCGACCTGCGTCCGGTGCTGGTCGACTGCAAGGCGACCAGTGCCCAGGAGGCCTACAGCATGCTGGCCCAGATTCTGGGCTTGAACGCGGCCGAGACTGCGGTGGCCCTGCGTGCGGGGGGGCGCCTCGAATCGCTCGGGCTGGTCGAAACCCCGATCGCTGAACATTCGATCACCGATCTCGGTGACCTGATGCGGGTCTCCGAAAAACTGCTGGCAGTGCTGACCGCCGACTATCCCAGCGAAACCGCGATGATGGCTGCGTTCACGCGCCCGGCCGGGCCCACTGCCCTGGCGATGGACGATTTTCCGCATGTCGGCGACGATGCCCGCTATCTGATTGCGTTGCTGCAGGCCGCGGTTCGCGGCCATGAGAAGGGTGTCAACGTGCTGCTCTATGGGCCGCCCGGCACCGGCAAGACCGAGTTCGCCAAGCTGGTTGCGCAACTTGCCGGCTGCGAGCTGTATGAGGTCGACTGCCTCGATCGCGACGGCAACAGTCTTTCCGGCAAGGAGCGCTACCGCTCATTGCAGGTCTCGCAGGCTTTTTTGCGCGGTCGCCCGAATGCGGCACTGCTCTTTGACGAGGTCGAGGATGTCTTTCCCCCGATCAGCGAGCCGGTGCTCAATCTTTTCGGCTCCGAAGAGGCGCGTGGTTCGGCGGTCAACGGCAAGGCCTGGGTCAACCAGACGCTCGAGCAGAATCCAGTGCCGGCGATCTGGGTCTCCAATTCGATCAACCAGATCGATCCGGCCTATCGCAGGCGGTTTCAGTTTCACCTCGAGCTGGCCAATCCGCCGCAGCGGGTACGCGAGAACATTGCTCGCAAGCATCTGTCCGAGCTTGGCGTGTCCGACGAGTTCGTTGCAAAGGTGGCAGCGCGCAAGCAGGTCACGCCGGCACAGATTCAGTCGGCGGCACGGTTTGCCCGTCTGACTCGCGATTCGGTCGAGGACTCGGTCGAGGCCCTGATCGAGCGGCAGCTCGAGCGCGCCGACAAGGCGCTCGGCCAGCAGGACGGCGAGTCCGACATCCGCATCTCGCCGACCCGCTACGACCTGAGCCTGCTCAATGTCGAGACCCGGCATCCGATTGAAAAGGTCATCGCCGCGCTGCGTGAGCGCCCGCGCGCAACGCTGTGTTTCTATGGCTTGCCCGGTACCGGCAAGACCGCGCTGGGCGAGGAGATCGCCCGCAGCATCGGCCGGCCGCTGATGATCAAGCGCGCCTCCGACCTGATGAGCAAATATGTCGGCGAGACCGAGCAGCAGATGGCGCGCATGTTCAAGGAGGCACAGCGCGAGCAGGCGGTGCTGCTGCTTGATGAGGCCGACTCCTTCCTGCAGAACCGGCAGACCGCGGTGCGCAACTACGAAGTGAGCGAAGTCAACGAAATGCTGCAGGGCATGGAGCGTTTCGATGGCATCTTCATCTGCACCACCAATCTTTTCGATCGCATCGATGAGGCGGCGCTGCGGCGTTTTTCCTTCAAGCTGCGATTCCTGCCCCTGACCGCGGCGCAGCGTCTGCGCATGTTCGCCACCGAGGCACTCAGCTGGGTACCGGATGCGTCGGTCACCGATGTGGCCGACCTCGACAGCGAGGCGGCACAGCAGGTGGAGGCCTCGCTTGCGCAGCGCCTCGATCGTCTTGAACTGCTCGCCCCCGGCGACTTTGCAGTGGTCAAGCGCCAGTCGCTGCTGCTCGGCGAACTGCCCACGCCGCAGGAGTTTCTCGATCAGCTCGAACGCGAACATCGGGCCAAGCCCGACGTCAAGTTCAGCAAGCCGGTCGGATTTCTGCGTTAGTCGATTTCTGCGTCAGTCCTGAGCCAGCCGCGCGTCAGACGCCACGCCCCGTGGCAACTGACGCGCCATCGGGCGTGGCCAGTGCGGCGAGGACCGCCTTGGCCACCTCGCGGTTGTAGACCAGGCCGACATGGCCCATGCCGGCGAAGTCGATCGTCGTGGCGCCCGGCAGGCTCTGGTCGCCCTGGGGTGCCACGATATTGTCCTGCCAGGTCCGGATGACCGTGAAGCGTTTGAGTCTGTCGGGCGGCTCGTCTGCGGCAAGCTGCTGCAGCCAGCGGCTGTTTCGGCGCATCTGGCCGACATTCGTGCCCCGGGCGAATCGGGCATGAACCGTTCCGCGATGAGGCGAACCCAGCGTCACGACCGATGCGATCTCGGCGTCACCGTGACGACGCAGGTAGGCGCGTGCGACCAGCCCGCCCATGCTGTGGCACACAAGAGCCACCCTGGGCGCACCGGTCCGCTGGCGCAGTTGGGCGACCGCCTTGGCGATCTGGGGCACATAGTCGTCGATCGATGCGTGCGGCGGCTCGAGGTTGACCGCCGCAGTGGCATGGCCGCCGGCGGCCAGTCGCTTTGCCAGTGGCAGCCACATGGCCTGATTGCAGAAAAAGCCATGGATCAGCAGCACCGGGACCTGCTCACGCGCCGATCCGGCATCGGCCGAGGCAAGCGGCCGCTGATCCAGCAGCGGCTGCGCGATGCTGAACGTTCTGAACGAGGCGATGGTTTCGAGTATCCATGCGCTCAGCCACAGCCATAAACCCCGCAGGAGCCCGGCGTGCGGGCGTCGCGCGCGAACGCCCCAGGCCAGCAAAAAGTCGAATCCCAGCACGAGCGCATGAATCGACAGCGGCACCAATGCGCCGACCAGAACGGCCAGTGGCGTCGGAAGTCGCCCCGACATGGCAAGCCAGGCCGCCACCAGCAGGGCCAGCAGCATCTGTCCGATCAGCATCGACAGCTGAATTCGGGCGATCATGGACAGTTCCTGAACGATGCGGCGATCATCGACCGATTCTAGGTGAATGCGAGCCACGCCATGGATGATGCTGTCCGACTTCGATTTGCCGCGACTGAGGTCGCCGGCCTGCGGGCGCTGGAGGGGGCTGATGCCGGACTGCGTGAGCGTCGTGACGAAGTGCGCCTGTGGCAGGCGAGGCGTCTGGCGGCCACCCATGCCGACCTGCTGGCGCAGCCCCGCTATGCCGAGGCGACGCGATTTTTTCTCGACGAACTGTATGGCGCCAAGGATTTCTCGCAGCGCGATACCGAGCTGGCCAAGGTGATTCCGACCCTGGTGCGATTTTTGCCAAGATCGGCGCTGGCCACCATTGCTGATGCGATCGAGCTCGATGCGCTGTCCGAGCGCCTCGACCTGGCGATATGCCGGGTCATCAAGGCTGATCCGGTCAACCGCGGCCGACCGATCGATACCGCGCTGTTTGCATGGGCCTATGTGCGTGCCGGCTCGCGAACCGACCGGGAACGGCAGATCGAGCTGGTCGATCACATCGGCAGAACACTCGATTCGCTGGTGCGCCATCCGATGATCGGCACGCTGCTGGGCGCGATGAGCCGCCCGGCGACACTGGCCGGCCTGGGCGCGATGCACGCTTTTCTGGAAAACGGGTTTCGCACCTTCGCGGCGATGCGCGGCGCCGACGACTTTCTGTCGCTGGTCTGCTCACGAGAAGCCGGTGTGATGAGGCGGCTCTACGACGGCGACGCCGATCCGTTCAGGCCTGACGGTCAGTCGCCGTCCGAGCAACACCCGGCTAGCTGAGCGCAAACCGATCGGACAAATCAGGGGCGCAGGTCCCGCGATACCCGGTCGCTGGACAATCGGTGAGCTTTCCAGTTATCCTTAGCGGTTCCTCGCCGCACGGACCCGATTTCGCCATCACTTGGCGGTATCACCCCGACACGAGCCGGCGGCCGGCTGGATGCAAAAGCTTGATCGTGATTCAGTGCGATCGGGCGTTTGGCTTTTCATCAGGTCGACTCAGAGGAAACAGCCAATCAATTCCAAGAAGGGGAATCAATGCGTCATTACGAAGTGGTTTTCATCGTCCACCCCGATCAGAGCGAGCAGGTTCCTGCCATGATCGAGCGGTACAAGACCCTGATCGAAGGCCAGCAGGGCAAGATGCACCGGATCGAAGACTGGGGCCGCCTGCAGTTGGCCTATCCGATCCAGAAGGTTGCCAAAGCCCATTACGCGCTCATGAACATCGAATGCGACCAGAAAGTGCTCGGCGAACTGGATCATGCGTTTCGCTTCAACGACGCGGTGCTTCGCCATCTGGTGGTCCTGATGCCCAAGGCCGAAACCGGTGCGTCGCCGATGCTGCGTCGGATCCAGAAAGAAGAGTCGCGCAAGACCGTGGTTGGCGCACCTGAAGGGCAGGTCGGCAACTTCGCTTGAACCGGGTTCGTCTGATCGCGACGCTGATCGAGCGCGAAGCCATCCGATATACCCCCGCTGGTGTTCCGATCGTTGCGCTGAAACTGGCGCATCAATCGGTCCAGGCCGAAGCCGGGGTTGATCGGAGCGTCGAATTCGAGATGTCGGCTTTCGCAGCAGACCGCATCGCTCTCCGGCTCGACCGCGTGCCTCTCGGCTCCTCGCTTCGCCTCGATGGCTTTCTGGCCGCACGGCGACGAAACACCAAGGCACTCGTGCTGCACCTGACTGAATTTGAATTGAACATCACTGCCGAACAACCGACGTTGACCGGCACTACTGAAAAGGATTGTTGACATGGCATTCATGCGCCGAGGCAGCAAAGACAAGAAGCCCAAGCGGCCCGCACAGAGCGCGCTTTTCAAGCGCAAGCGCTTTTGCCGGTTCACCGCCGAGAAGATCGAGTGGATCGACCACAAAGACGTCGACGTGCTCAAGGACTTCATCAACGAGAACGGTAAGATCATGCCGGCTCGTCTGACCGGTACCAAAGCCCGTTATCAGCGCCAGTTGTCGGTTGCGATCAATCGCGCCCGCTTCCTCGCGCTGCTGCCCTACACCGACAACCACTGACCTGAGGATCGACCATGCAGATCATCCTGCTCGAAAAAGTCGTCAACCTCGGCACCCTGGGCGATGTGGTCCGGGTCAAAGACGGTTACGCCCGCAACTTCCTGATCCCCAAAGGCAAGGCGCGCCGCGCCACCGAGATCGCGATCAAGGAATTCGAGGCGCGTCGTGCCGATCTCGAGAAAATCCAGGCCGACAAACTGGCTGAGGCGCAGGCGGTCGGTGCCAAGCTCGAAGGCATGAGCCTGCCGATCAGCCAGAAGGCGGGCGTCGACGGGCGGCTGTTCGGCTCGGTGACCAATATGGACATCGCCACTGCGCTCAACAAGCACGGCTTTGCCGCGGTCGAGAAAGCCATGGTGCGTCTGCCCAATGGCCCGCTCAAGATCATCGGCGACCATGAGGTCAGCGTTGCACTGCATGCCGACGTGGTCGTGGCGATCAAGGTAGCGGTCAGCCCCGAGGTCTGATCGGCCTTGAGGGTGTAAGGGTCCCGCCCGATCTGTTCGGGCGGACACTTTTTTTGATCGTCCATCGGCAGGACCCATCGACCCATGTCAGGTTTGCCGATCCCCAACTCCCCCGGTTCTGCGGCCCCGGCCCAGAGCGCAGACGCTGAAGTCGCCGCCCTGCGCGTGCCCCCGCATTCGGTCGAGGCCGAACAGTCGGTGCTTGGCGCGGTGCTGCTCGATAACACTGCGTGGGAAAAAATCGGTGATGTCGTGCGTGAGCCCGACTTCTACCGCCATGACCATCGCCTGATCTGGCAACACCTGGCACGTCTGCTCGAGCGCAATCAGCCAGCCGATGTGCTCACGCTGCAGGACGCGCTCAAATCAACCGGCAAGCTCGAAGAGGCCGGCGGGCTGTCTTACCTGAACGCACTGGCCAGCGGCACGCCTTCGGCGGCCAATGTCAGGCGTTATGCCGAGATCGTGCGCGATCGGGCGATCCTGCGCCGTCTGATCTCGGTCTCCGACGAAATCGCCACCACCGCTCTCAATCCGCAGGGACGCGACACCCGGCAGATCCTCGACGAAGCTGAATCGCGGATGTTCCAGATTTCCGAGGACGGCTCGCGCGGTCGGGTGGGTTTCCAGGACCTGCAGTCGGTGCTGGCCCAGGTGGTCGAGCGGGTCGACGATCTCTACAACCGCGAAAATCCCAACGACATCACCGGTGTGCCGACCGGCTTTACCGATCTCGACCGGATGACCTCGGGCATGCAGCCCGGTGACCTCATCATCATCGCGGCGCGTCCTTCGGTCGGCAAGACCGCCTTTGCGCTCAATATGGCCGAGCATGTGGCGATCAGCCAGGGCATGCCGGTGGCGGTCTTCTCGATGGAGATGGGCGCGACCCAGCTCGCCATGCGTCTGGTCTGTTCGGTCGGTCGGATCGACCAGCAGCGGCTTCGCACCGGTCGTCTCACCGAGGACGACTGGCCGCGCCTGACCAGCGCCATCCAGAAGATGCAGGATGCCAATCTCTTCATCGATGAGACGCCGGCGCTCAATCCGCTCGAGCTGCGGGCGCGTGCACGCCGTCTGGCGCGCCAGTACGGCAAGCTCGGGCTGATCATGGTCGACTACCTGCAGCTCATGAGCGGCACAGGCTCATCGGGCGAAAATCGCGCTACCGAGGTGGCCGAGATCTCGCGATCGCTCAAGGCGCTGGCCAAGGAGCTCAATGTGCCGGTGATTGCGCTGTCGCAGTTGTCGCGCGAAGTCGAAAAGCGCAACGACAAGAAGCCGATCATGAGCGACCTGCGCGAGTCGGGCGCCATCGAGCAGGATGCCGACGTCATCCTTTTTATCCACCGCGAAGATCGCTACGACCCGGACTCACCCAACAAGGGCATGGCCGAGATCATCATCGGCAAGCAGCGTAACGGCCCGATCGGCTCTGTGACACTGACCTTCCTCGGTCAGTACACCAAGTTCGAAAATTTCGCGCCGGCCAATCCTTATTGAGCGTGGCTTATTGCGCGTGCCTTATTCAGCGTGCCTGACCGAGCGTGGCTCAAGCGAGCGATCAGCCCGCCTGAACCTGCGCCTTACAGCGCGTCGGCTGCAAAATCGGCCAGGCGTGAACGCTCGCCGCGCTGCAGGGTGATATGCCCGGCATGTGCCCAACCCTTGAAGCGGTCGACGACATAAGTCAGTCCTGACGAGCCTTCGGTGAGATAGGGCGTATCGATCTGCGCGATATTGCCCAGGCAGATCACCTTGGTCCCGGGGCCGGCGCGGGTAACCAGGGTCTTCATCTGCTTGGGCGTGAGGTTCTGCGCTTCATCGATGATCAGAAACTTGTTGATGAAGGTCCGGCCACGCATGAAGGACATCGATTTGACCTTGATGCGCGAACGAATCAGATCGGTCGCCGCAGCGCGGCCCCATTCGCCGCCCGAGCCGCTGCCCTGATTCAGCACCTCGAGGTTGTCTTCGAGCGCGCCCATCCAGGGCTGCATCTTTTCTTCCTCGGTGCCGGGCAGATAGCCGATGTCTTCGCCGACCGGCACCGTGGCTCGCGTCACGATGATCTCGGAGTAGCGCTTGTGTTCGAGCGTCTGGGCAAGGCCGGTCGCCAGGGCGAGCAGGGTCTTGCCGGTGCCCGCCTGGCCCAGCAGGGTTACGAAGTCGACCTCGGGGTTCATCAGCAGATTGAGCGCGAAATTCTGTTCGCGGTTGCGCGCGGTCAGGCCCCAGACCGCATGCTTGGGATGACCGTAGTCGCGCAGGGTCTGCAGCACTGCGGTCTTGCCGTTGAGTTCCTTGACCTGAGCTGAGAGTGGCATGTCGCCGTCGAGATAGACGAACTGATTGAGCATGAAGCTCGCGACTGCCGGCCCGCTGATGCGATAGAAGTTGTAGCCGCCCTGCTGCCACGACTCCATGCCCTTGCTGTGGCGCTCCCAGAAGTCGGCGGGCAGGGGAAGTGTGCCGCCATAGAGCAGGTCGAGATCGTCGATGACCTGATCGTTGTGATAGTCCTCGGCACGCAGTCCGAGCGCGCGCGCCTTGATCCGCATATTGATGTCTTTCGACACCAGCACCACCTGACGCTCGGCGAATTTGCGCTGCAGCCCCTGGACGACGCCCAGGATCTGGTTGTCGGCCTTGCCGGCCGCGAGTGTCTCGGGCAGGGAAGTTTCGAGTGCCTGAGTCTGCAGAAAGAGGCGCCCGATCGCATCGCGGCTGCCGAGTTTGTCAAGCAGGATGCCTTGCTCGATACCCTCGTCGACATCGCCCACCAGTCCGTCGAGCGATCGGCTCACCTGCCGCGCATTGCGGGCGACCTCGGACATGCCCTTCTTGTTGTTGTCGAGTTCTTCGAGCGTCACGATCGGCAGGAAGATGTCGTGTTCTTCGAAGCGAAACAGGCTCGACGGATCGTGCAGCAGCACATTGGTGTCGAGCACGAAGAGCTTGATTGCCTCGGGAGACAGCGCTGCGCGGGGTGTCGCGGCGCGGCTGGTTTTCGCCGGGCGAGGCCTTGGCGACACCGGCGAAGCGACGATGGTCGCAACGGCGCGTTGCTCGGGCTGTGCGCTGGCGCCTGCCCTGGCGCTGCGAGCCGGGCGCGACGAACGCGTGTTGGTGGTTGCGGTGCGCGCATCCGCGATCGGAGCTGCCACTGCAGCGCGCGAGTCGGGGGCGGCTTGCGGACCGATAGGTGCGTTGATTGGCGCGGTGATCGGCGAGATGAAGGCTGGCGCCTGCACCGACGCAATCATCGGTGCAGGTGCGGGCGCAGCACTTCGGGCTGTTGCGGGCAAAGCTGCCCCGGTGGCGTCAGCATGTGCGCCAATCGGCGTGGCCTGTAATAGCGCTGCCTTGCGGTTTCCACCGAGGATTGCGATGTTTGATGCAGCTGCCGGTGGGGCGTCATCGGCCTGGCTGCGGGGTTTGGCGCGCGTAGCGCGCGCCAGCGGTGCGGTGTCTAGGTCGAGAAGGGTGGCAGGCTTCGTAGGTGGCTTGGGCAGCGGCATGTTGTGATTTGGGCCTTATCGGGATCGACTTGCGGCAGGTTCAGACGGGTTCAGAGTGATTCGACGAAACTCAGGACCTCGGCCACATGGCCGGGAACCTTCACGCCACGCCATTCGCGCAGCAGCGTGCCATCGGCACCGATCACGAAGGTCGATCGCTCGATGCCGCGAACCTGTTTGCCGTACATATTTTTCATCTTCATCACGCCGAACTGCTCGCAGACCGCTTCATCAGGGTCGGCAATCAGCTCGAAAGGAAAAGCCATCTTGGCCTTGAAGTTTTCATGCGATTTCAGGCTGTCTCTGGAGACGCCGAACACCAGGCTGTTGGCCCGCGTGAAGCCGGCAATCGCATCCCGAAAGTCGGCGCCTTCGGTCGTGCAGCCCGGCGTGTTGTCTTTCGGATAGAAGTAGAGCACCACGACCTTGCCGGCCTGCGATGCGAGACTGAATTGCTGGCCAGTGGCTGCAGCATTGAAATCGCCCACTGTTTTGCCAAGGGTGACCGACACGTTGTTCGCCTTTTGCAGATGGATCGATTGACGATAGCACAGGCCATTGACCGCCGATCGAGCCCCTGAGTGAGCCCCTGAGCGAGCCCCGCACGGAGGACAGATCGCAGCTGGCCTGATCGCACTGGTCGAGTCGATTGCCGGTGTCAAACCGGCAGCAGGGCCGCCAGTACCTTGCGACCTTCTGTCATGAGAATGTTGTAGGTGCGACAGGCTGCCCCGGTATCCATTGATTCGACGCCGATCCGTCTGGCGATCAGCGCTGCAGTCAGTCTTGGATGGGCAAATCGCTGTCGTGCGCCGGTGCCCAGCAGCACGACTTCCGGCTCGGCGGCGAGCACGGCATCGAAATGCGACGCCACAAGATCCTCGAAGCGTACTGGCGCCCAGGCCGCGATTGGCTGCTCTGGCATCAGCAGCAGTGCGTGCTCGAAGCGCTGCGCGTTGACTTCGATGAAGCCGGGGCCATAGGCCGTGATGGTGTTGAGGACCGATGGTCGATTGGGGTGCAGTTTCATTTTCTGATTCGGCAAATACGCTACATTAGCGGTTTATTCACGAGCAGTGCAGCCGCCCTGGCAGCCAGCGCTCGAGCAGGATTCCCCATGAGTGCAGAGCGCGACTTTTCCCGCATCCGTCGGCTTCCTCCCTACGTCTTCAATATCACGGCCGAGCTCAAGATGGCCGCAAGACGTCGCGGCGAAGACATCATCGATATGAGCATGGGCAACCCCGACGGTCCCACGCCACAGCATATCGTCGACAAGCTGGTTGAAGCTTCGACCCGCCTCGACACCCATGGCTATTCGGTCTCCAAGGGCATCCCGCGTCTTCGGCGCGCGATCACCGACTGGTACCAGCGCCGCTACGCGGTCGACCTCGATCCCGACTCTGAAGCGATTGTCACCATCGGCTCCAAAGAAGGCCTGGCGCACCTGATGCTCGCCACCCTCGATCGTGGCGATACCGTACTGGTGCCCAATCCGAGCTATCCGATCCATATCTACGGCGCCGTCATTGCCGGTGCCGATATCCGATCGGTGCGCATGACGCCGGGCATCGACTTCTTCGATGAGCTCGAGCGCGCGATTCGCGAGTCCTTCCCCAAGCCCAAGATGATGATCCTGGGCTTTCCGAGCAACCCCACTGCGCAGTGCGTTGATCTCGACTTTTTCGAGCGGGTGGTCGCACTGGCCCGCCAGCACGACATCCTGGTGGTCCACGACCTGGCCTATGCCGACATCACCTTCGATGGCTATAAGGCGCCCTCGATCATGCAGGTGCCGGGTGCCCGCGATGTGGCGGTCGAGTTCTTCACCATGAGCAAGAGCTACAACATGGCCGGTTGGCGTATCGGCTTCATGGTCGGCAACAAGCATCTGGTCCATGCGCTGGCGCGCATCAAGAGCTATCACGACTACGGCACCTTCACGCCGATCCAGGTCGCCTCGATTGCTGCGCTCGATGGGCCGCAGGACTGCGTCGAGGAGATCCGCCAGACCTATCAGAGCCGTCGCGATGTGCTGGCGAAGGGTCTGCTCGAGGCCGGCTGGAATGTCGAGATTCCGAAGGCCTCGATGTATATCTGGGCCGAGATCCCCGAGCCTTATCGGGCTGCCGGTTCGCTCGAATTTGCCAAGCGGATGCTGGCCGATGCCAAGGTGGCGGTATCACCCGGCATCGGTTTCGGTGATTACGGTGACGACCATGTGCGTTTTGCACTGATTGAAAATGAGCAGCGTATCCGCCAGGCGGTGCGCGGCATCAAGGAGATGTTCCGCAAGGACGGCCTGATGCCCAAGGCTGCGGCCTGAGGGATGGTGATGACGGTTTCTTCAGGCGAGGCAAGGTCTTCCGGCGCATCCAGACTGGGTCCGGTGCGGGTGGGGCTTCTGGGCATCGGCACAGTTGGTGCCGGCACTTTCAATGTACTGGCGCGCAATCAGCATGAAATTACCCGGCGCGCCGGGCGCGGCATCGAGATTGCCGCAGTGGCCGACCTCGACATCGCGAGGGCACGCAGCCTGGTTGCCGAGCATGCGGGCGCGTCGGTCAGGGTCAGCGATGATGCCTTCTCGGTGGTTCGCGATCCGTCGATCGATGTGGTGGTCGAACTGATCGGCGGCTACGGCATTGCGCTGAAGCTGGTCCTTGAGGCGATTGCTCACGGCAAACATGTGGTGACCGCCAACAAGGCGCTGCTGGCAGTCCATGGCAACGAGATCTTTGCGGCTGCGCGCGACAAGGGCGTCATGGTTGCCTTCGAGGCGGCGGTCGCAGGCGGCATTCCGATCATCAAGGCGCTGCGCGAAGGGCTGACCGCCAATCGCATCGACTGGATCGCCGGGATCATCAACGGCACCACCAATTTCATCCTGTCCGAGATGCGCGACAAGGGCTCGTCCTTCGGAGATGTCCTGAAAGAAGCGCAGCAGCTCGGCTATGCCGAGGCCGATCCGACCTTCGATATCGAAGGCGTCGATGCGGCGCACAAGGTCACCATCATGTCGGCGATTGCCTTCGGCATCCCGGTGCAGTTCGAGCGTGCCCATGTCGAGGGTATCTCCTCGCTGCAGGCCACTGACATCCGCTATGCCGAACAGCTCGGCTATCGCATCAAGCTGCTGGGCATCACCCGCCGGCGCGAGCATGGCATCGAGCTGCGCGTGCATCCCACGCTGATCCCGTCGCGCCGCCTGATCGCCAATGTTGAAGGCGCGATGAACGCGGTCTGGGTCAAGGGCGATGCGGTGGGGCACACCATGTATTACGGCAAAGGCGCCGGTGCCGAGCCGACCGCCAGTGCAGTCATCGCCGATCTGGTCGATGTGGCTCGCACACTCACCGTCGATCCCGGCAATCGCGTGCCCCACCTGGCCTTCCAGGCCGACGCGATGGCCGATCTGCCCATCCTGCCGATCAGCGAAGTCGAGAGCGCCTACTACCTGCGGCTGCGGGTGGCCGACGAGCCGGGCGTGCTGGCCGATATCACCCGCATCCTGGCCGATGCGCAGATCTCGATCGACGCAGTGCTGCAGCGCGAGCCGGCCGAGGGCGAGCACCAGACCGACATCATCCTGCTGACGCATGTGACCATCGAGAAGCAATGCGACCAGGCCATCGCCCGCATTGAGGCTTTGCCGACGGTGGTGTCCAAGGCGACCCGGATCCGCCTCGAAGACTTGAACTGAAGCCGCGACCGCACTGATGCGTTATTTCTCGACTCGCGGCGACATGCCGCCCCAACGTTTCAGCGAGATCCTGCTGGGTGGGCTCGCGCCCGACGGTGGCCTGGTGGTGCCCGAGCGTTATCCGCTGATCGATGCCGCCACGCTCGAGCGCTGGCGGGCACTGCCCTATTCCGATCTGGCCTTCGTCCTGCTGCGCCTTTACTGCGACGATATTCCCGACGCTGATCTGCACGAGCTGGTGCGTCGTACCTATACCCCGCAGGTTTTCGGTTCAGCCGAAATCGTGCCGCTGCGAACCCTCGAACCCGATCTGCATCTGCTGCGCCTGTCCAATGGGCCGACCCTGGCCTTCAAGGATGTGGCGATGCAGTTGCTCGGCAATCTCTTCGAGTATGTGCTGGCGCGTGACGGGCGTTCGCTCAATATCCTCGGAGCCACCTCGGGTGACACCGGCAGCGCGGCCGAATACGCCATGCGCGGGCGCAAGGGCATTCGCGTGTTCATGCTCTCGCCGGATGGGCGAATGAGCCCCTTCCAGACCGCGCAGATGTTTTCGCTGCGCGACGACAATATTTTCAACATCGCGGTCGACGGCGTCTTCGACGATTGCCAGGACATGGTCAAGGCGGTCTCCAACGATCTGCCGTTCAAGGCGCGCCATGCCATCGGAACGGTCAATTCGATCAACTGGGGCCGGATCATTGCCCAGGTGGTCTATTACTTCAAAGCCTGGTTTGCCGTGACCCGCGGCGCACCGCAGGAAGTGTCGTTCACCGTGCCAAGCGGCAATTTCGGCAATGTCCTTGCCGGCCATATTGCCCGCCGCATGGGTCTGCCGATCAGGCGTCTGGTGGTGGCGACCAACGAAAACGATGTGCTCGACGAATTTTTTCGGACCGGCATCTATCGCCCGCGACGCACCGCCGACACCTTCCAGACCAGCAGCCCGTCGATGGACATCTCCAAGGCCTCCAACTTCGAGCGCTTTGTGTGGGATCTGGTCGATCGCGACGGCGCGCGCGTGGCCGCACTCTGGCGCGAGGTCGACCAGCACGGTGCTTTCGATCTCGCCGCGAGTGGCGAATTCGCCCGCATCGCCGACTTCGGTTTTGTCTCGGGTGCCAGCAGCCATGCGCGTCGCCTTCACACGATCCGCGAGGTCGAGCGCCGCTATGGCGAGGTGGTCGATCCGCATACCGCCGACGGCCTGGCGGTGGCCGATGCCTGGCGTGAGCCCGGTGTACCGATGATCTGCCTCGAGACTGCCTTGCCGGCCAAGTTTGCGCAGATCATCGTCGAGGCGCTCGGTCATGGTCCCAGGCGTCCTGCGGCCTACGACGGCATCGAGGAGCTCGCTCAGCGCTTTACGCGCATGCCTGCCGATGTCGCCATGCTCAAGCAGTACATCGCGGCCCGCGTGACCTGAGCAATGCGCGCCTTCGGGTTCGCCGGTTTCTCGGGCGCGGGCAAGACCACGCTGATCGAGTGTCTGATTCCGCGGCTGGTGGCAGCAGGTCTGAGGGTGTCGCTGATCAAGCATGCCCATCATCGTTTTGATATCGACAAGCCCGGCAAGGACTCCTGGCGTCACCGTGAAGCCGGTGCCAGCGAGGTACTGATCGCCTCCGATCAGCGATGGGCCCTCATGCATGAATTGCGCGGCGAGCCCGAGCCCGACCTGCAGACACTCATGCAGCACTTGTCGCCCTGCGATCTGGTGCTGGTCGAGGGCTACAAGCAGGCCCGCATTCCCAAGCTCGAAGTGCATCGGCCGGGGCTCGGCAAGCCACTCCTGTCGCCGCATGACCCGGACATCGTCGCGCTGGCGAGCGATGTGCCGATGGATACCGCACTGCCCCAGTTCAGTCTCAGCGACTATGATGCGATCACGGCCTTCGTGATCGGTCAGGCCACTGCGCAAAGCCAGCATCCCCTTTCGCCATGAACCGTCCAGCATTGCTCGACTTTGATGAGGCGAGGCGCCAGCTCCTCGAGCTGGCCCAGCCGTTGCCGCTCGCCGATGGCGGGCTTGAGCACTTGCCGACCTCCGAAGCCCTCGATCGGGTTCTTGCTCGGGACCAGGTCTCGACCCTTGATGTCCCGCCGATGGACAACTCGCAGATGGATGGCTACGCGGTGCGTGTAGCCGACCTCATCGCAGGAAAAGCACTGGCGGTCTCCCAGCGAATCGCTGCGGGTGATGTGGCGGCGCCGCTTGCGGCGGGGTCGACGGCGCGGATTTTTACCGGCGCCATGGTGCCGCCCGGGGCTGACGCGGTGATCATGCAGGAGCAGGCGGTGCTCGAGGGCGAGACCGTCCGATTCGACACGCTGCCGATGGCGGGCGACTGGATCCGCCGCGCAGGCGAAGATATTCGCCGCGACAGCGTCGTGCTCACCGCCGGCGCTCGGCTCACGCCGCAGGCGCTCGGTCTGGCCGCGTCTGTCGGTCTGGCAAAGCTGCCGGTGCGACCGAGGTTGCGGGTGGCCTGTTTTTTCACCGGTAACGAACTGGCCATGCCGGGCGAGGCGCTTGCGCCGGGCGCAATCTACAACTCCAACCGATTCGTGCTGGTGGCGCTGCTGCGCAGGCTTGGCTGCGAGGTGACCGATCTCGGGATCGTGCCCGATTCGCTCGATGCCACCCGCAGCGCATTGCGCGAGGCGGCCCGCGGCTGCGATCTGATCGTCACCTCGGGTGGCATGTCGGTCGGCGAGGAAGATCATGTCCGGCCGGCGCTCGAGGCCGAAGGGTTGCTGCGCACCTGGCAGATTGCGATCAAACCCGGCAAGCCGCTGGCCTGGGGCGCGGTGCGGCGCGCCGGCGGCGGATCGGCCCATTTCATCGGCTTGCCCGGCAACCCGGTCTCGAGTTTCGTGACCTTTTTGCTGTTCGTCAGGCCATTCATCCTGCGACTGCAAGGTGCGGCCGACAGCCTGCCCAAACCGATCCCGATTCGTGCCGACTTCGACTGGCCCAAACCCGATCGCCGCCGCGAATTTCTGCGGGCTCGTTTCAATGAGAGCGGTGGACTCGATCTCTTTGCGAATCAGGGCTCGGGCGTGCTGACCTCGACGGTCTGGGCCGATGGCCTGATCGACAATCCGCCGCTGCAGGCGATTCGGCGGGGTGATCTTGTCAACTTTCTGCCAATGGAGCGACTGCTGTGAAGGTGGTCGTCCTCTATTTTGCGAGCCTGCGCGAAACACTGGGCCTGGGGCGCGAGGCGCTCGATCTGCCGGAATCAGTCGTGACCGCAGCGGACCTGCGATTGCATCTTTGCGCTCGCGGTGGCGTCTGGGCCAAGGCCCTGGCCGAGGGCGCTGCGGTGCGGGTGGCTATCGACCAATCGGTGGCCTTGCCTGCAACGCGGCTGCACGAGGGCGCTGAAGTCGCTTTCTTTCCGCCGGTGACCGGCGGCTGAACGGCCATCCCCGCACGCCATGCCTGTTCGCATCCAGACCGAAGACTTCGATCTGACGACCGAGATCGCGGCGCTGCGCGCGGGTCGGGCCGGTGTCGGGGCGGTGGTGAGTTTTGTCGGCACGGTGCGCGACATCAACCAGGGCACCGGCGTGTCCTCGCTCACGCTCGAGCACTATCCGGGCATGACCGACAAGTCGCTCGAAGACATCGTGGCGCAGGCGACCTCGCGCTGGCAGCTTGACGAGGTGCTGGTGATCCATCGGGTCGGACCGCTGCAGCCGCTCGATCAGATCGTTCTGGTGGCGGTGACCTCGGCCCATCGCGGCGAGGCCTTCGAGGCCTGCGAGTTCGTGATGGATTGGCTCAAGACCCGTGCGCCGTTCTGGAAGAAGGAAGCCACGCCTCAGGGTGAACGATGGGTCGACGCCCGTGAGTCCGATGATGCGGCCGCGGCACGCTGGGGGCGCCCCGAGTGAATCAGGCAATGGGTCCGATGGTCTGGTTGTCGATTGCCGCCGGTGCGGTGCTGGGCGCCTGGTCGCGCTGGCAACTCGGTCTGCTGTTCAATCGTCCCGGTCATCTCATGCCCTGGGGCACGCTGCTGGTCAATGTCGTCGGGGGGCTGGTCATCGGCATGGCGCTGGCGGTCTTCGATCGCCGTCCCGACCTGGCGGATGCCTGGCGCCCGTTTCTGATCACCGGCTTTCTGGGAGCGCTCACCACCTTCTCGACATTTTCTGCCGAGTCGCTGCAGATGCTTCAGCGCGGCGCCTATGGTCATGCGGTGTTGCACACCTGGACCCATCTGCTTGGCGCCTTGCTGGCGACCATCCTGGGCTGGCGGCTGATGCGATAAAGACAATAAAAAGCAAGAGGAGAATCCGATGAAAGCGAGTCAATCCGAGTTTCTCGAAGTGCGCGGCCTGAAGTATCACTGCCGCACCTGGGGAGATCGCAAATCGCCCCTGCTGGTCATGCTGCATGGCTTCCAGGATGTCTCGGCCTCGTGGCAGTTCACGGTCGATGCCCTGCGTCGCGATTGGTTCGTGGTCGCCCCCGACTGGCGCGGGTATGGCCTGACCCAGTGGAGCGGATCCGACAGCTACTGGTTCGGCGATTATCTTGGCGACCTGGAGTTCCTGCTCGAGCATTACAGCCCGCAGCGTCCGGTTCGGATCGTGGCCCACAGCATGGGCGCGCATGTCACCGCCACCTACGCCGGTGTGCGGCCCGATCGCGTCAGTCATTTCATCAATGTCGATGGATTCGGTCCGCCGGTTGCGCGCCAGGATCCGCCGCCGCGGCGCTTCACCAAGTGGCTCGCACAACTGCACCACGACACCAGCCAGCGGCCCTATCTCGACTTCGACGAATTTGCCTTGCGCATGCAGTCCGAAAACCCCCGGCTCACCGATGAGCGCGCGCGCTTTCTGGTGCAGCACTGGGGTGTCGCGCTCGAGGACGGCAGCGTTGCGCGTCGCGCCGATCCGGCCCACAAGCGCAATAGTCCGATGCCGCTGCCGGCCGACGATGCGATCGCCTGCTGGCAGCAGACCGAGGCGCAGGTGCTCTGGATCGACGGAGAGGAGTCGGGTCTGATGGCGCGTCTGGCCTCGATGCCCGATGAATTCGAGCGGCGCTCGCGTGCTTATCGGGGATTACGCATCGAGCATATCGCGCAGGCCGGCCACAATATTCATCATGACCAGCCCGAGCGGCTCGCCGAGACCATCGAAAAATTTTTGCCCTGAGCGGGTTGGGCTGACGACGCAGTTGGCTTCGCGGCTGACGTCACAGCTGAATCGCCGCGACGTCGGTTTACTACGGCTGAGGCAATCTCTCGGCTGTGGCGCTCGAAAGGCGGGTTGCGCCCTGCACGATCCTCCTGCGCTCATCCAGGGGCAAGATCGTCTCGATGTCGGCAAAGCCCTCGGGGGCCAGGGCCTCGACCGCGTCAATCACCCCTTCCGGTCCGCCGCTGCGATTGCTGATGACGATGGCCGCCGTCTTTGGCAGCCGATCGGCTTCGTAGCGAGAGAGCGCATCGCTGATCCCGACCCCGCCCCTTGACAGTTCATCTGCCAGGCAGCGTGAGTCCAGGATGGCCTGCGAGGCGCCGTTGGAGCCAACCGGATACATCGGATGGGCTGCGTCGCCCAGCAATGTGATGCGCCCGTGCGACCAGCGCGGCAAGGGGTCACGGTCGCACATCGGGTACTCCCAGAATTCAGGTGTTGCGCCGATCAGTGCGGCGATATCGACTTGCGGCAACATGAAGGCGCCTACTCTTGCCATCAGTTCTTCGCGTTCGCCGGGTCTCGACCAGTCCTGCTTGCGCGGGGGCGCCATGCCGGCGTCTCCGATGCGAGCCAAGATCGCCCAGTTGGTGAGGCGCTCGCCATCTTGCGCGCCCTTTGCAATCGGATAGACGACCGCTTTGGCACCAAGCCCGCCGGCGATCAGCATCGTTCGCCCATCCTGAAACGCCGGCCAGTCGGTGGCGCCGCGCCAGAGCATCATCCCGCCCCAGGAGGGCGGGCCTTCCTGCGCAAACAGGTGCGAGCGCACGGTCGAGTGGATGCCGTCGGCGCCGATCAGCAGGTCCGCCCTGACCGACAAGCCGGGCTGGCCCCGGGCGTCGACAAACGACGCCTCGACCCCTTGCGCGTCCTGGTGAAAGTCCTGCAGACGCTGGCCGAGATGGACCCGTTCGGACCCGAGGCGCTCGAAGACCGCGCGAGCAATCACCGCCTGAAGGCGCCCCCGGTGAATCGAGAATTGGGGATGGTCGAAGCCGGCATCCAGTCCGCGCGCCTCGTGCCACACCTGCTGCCCGCGTCGGGTCATGTAAATCAGCTCGCGGGTTCGGATCGCCACTTCATCGAGCGCATCGAGCAGGCCCAGGCCGGCCAACTCACCGATCGCCATTGGCAGGACATTGATACCGACGCCGAGTTCGTGGATGGCTTGCGACTGTTCGAAGACTTCACAGTCGATGCCGCGCGAGTGCAGCATCAGCGCTGTGGTCAGCCCGCCGATCCCGGCTCCGATGATGATGGCTTTCATGGTTCTGTCGCCTGTGTTGTTCGTGCCGCCCGTTGCGCTTCACGACGACCGATCCAGATGGTCGCTGCGATGATCACCAGCCCACCGATCAGCGTCGTGCTGCTCGGGTAGTCGCCAAAGACAAGCAGCCCCCAGAGGGTGGCCCAGATCAGGTCCAAAAACTTGGCTGATTGGGTCACCGAGATATCGGTCGAGACGAAGGAGCGCGTGAGGCAATAGTGGCCGGCACTGCCGATCACGCCGGTGATGGCGAACAGGAGCCACTGGGTGGGTGTCGGCCAGACCCAGACCATCAGTGCGAAGGGCATGGTCAGCAACGAGACCGTGATCCCCTGCCAGGCGACGATCACCTCCGGCCGGTCGTGCCGAGTCAGCATCTTCGTGAGCAGAAAGGACAGCGAAAACATCGGCGCTGAGGCCAGCATGATCACCGAATACCAGTTGCCGCTGCCTGAAAGCCTTGGGCCGACCACGATCAGGACCCCGACGAAGCCGATCAGCGCGGCCGCCCATCGCTCGGGTCGCATCTTTTCGCCGAGCAGATAAGACGCGCCGATCATGGTGAAGATCGGGCCGGTGTAGCCGATGGCGGTGGTGTCGGCCAGCGTGAGATGGGGCAGGGCGAAGAACCACAGCGACAGGCCGATGCTGTGCACGATCCCGCGCCAGAACTGCCCCGAGATGCTGTTGGGCCGATAGTCGCGCCATCCCCGTCGCAGGATCAGCGGCAGCATGACCACCACCCCGAACAGATAGCGCAGGAATTGCGCCTCGAAGGGATGCATCTCCAGCGTGATCCGGCGCAGCAGGGTGTTGAGCACCGAGAAGCTGAAGCCGGCGGCAATCGCCCACATCAGGGCCTTTGTCGGGGCCGGCGCTTCCCTGAACCGCCTGATGAGTGCTGCGGTCAGATCCGCCCCTTGCCGAGGTCGAGATATCCGCGCGACACATTCACCCGCAAGGTGTCGGTCTCGCCTTCGGCAAGCCTGAGGGTGCGCAATCGGCGAATCGCGGCCTCAAGCGGATGACCGACGACCAGGGCCTCACCGCCGACCAACTGGACGGCCGAATCGGCGATCTGTCCTGCGGCTTCTGTGGCAAAGACCTTGGCGGCGATGCTTTCATTGACGGTGTCGTGTCCGGCATCGGTCAGTCGCGCGGTGCGATAGACCATCGATCGCGCTGCATAGGCGGCAATCCGCATTTCGCCATAGCGAAGCCGGATGCGTTCCGAGTCGGCCGCAACCCCGCCACGGCGCGGCCTCTTCAGCGATTCGGCCACCAGTTCGATGATCCAGGCGGCGGTGCCGACGCAGTCTGCAGCCAGGCTGCGACGCACTTCGCTGATGCGCGACAGCGCGCGTGCCCGGCCCTGACCCGGCGCGCCGATCGCGTGGTGTCTCGGCACCCGAACGTTCTCGAAGCGAAACGCCGCATGGTGGCTGCCATCGAGGGATTCGAAGCGGCGCTCGATGCTCACCCCGGGGCGGTCGGTATCGATGATCACCATCGCCGGGCCTTCGCCCTCGACCTCGACCAGCGCGGCCAGAAACGAGGCGTCGACGCCGCCGGTGACATAGGACTTGCGGCCGGTGATCACCAGTTCATCGCCATCGACGCGGGCCCAGGTGGGACGCGGCGCATCAGCCGGTTCGGTGAACGCGAACCCAGTGCGCTTGTCGCCGGCCAGCAGCGGCAGCAGGTGCGTGGTACGCAAGGGCTCGGCCACCCCTTCGAGCACGCCCGCTTCTTCGCCGAAGATCCCTCGCAGCGATCCGACACCATGGCTTGCCAGGGTGTCGCGCACAACCAGCATGGTGAGTGCGGGCGTATCGCGGGCTTGCGTCAGCGTATAGATACCGGCTGCCTGCGATGCCTCGCGAACCCGCTGCGTGCGCTCTGATGGCGCAAGTTGCGGGTCGTCGCGAAGGCCGGTGAGCGTGTCGCGGGCCAGCGTGGCAACACGATCTCGAAAGGCCTGAAGATCAGGCGACAGAAATTCGGGCATGGGACCTCCTGCGCGCGAGGCGCAGGATCGCGATCAGCCGAGCTCGACCATCCGCAGCACCGAGGGTGCGCCATCCATGAAGGCGCCCATTGCGCGCCCAAGGGTCTTGAAGTGCTCCATGCCGCGATGCGCCTTCATGGCTTCTTCGTCGGCATAGCGCTCCATGAAGACGAAGGTGCTCGGCTCGTCGCCCTTGCTGAGGGTATAGAGCAGGCAGCCCGGCTCGTTGGCATTGACCGCTGCGACCAGTTGCAGTGCGACGGCCTGGAAGTCGGCTTCCTGACCCGGCTTGACCTTGATGGTGGCGACGATGCTCTGAACCATGCTTGTCTCCTTGCGTTTTAATTTGTCGAGCCCCGCAGTTTACATTGCGGCCCGCAGGTGCCCGATCTGCGGTGATCAGCGTGCGCCGAAGGTAATCGCGCCGAATACGTCCTTGAGCTCGCGGGGCTGCGATCGCCAGTACTGGTGCGGCACCGAAACATGGTGGCCGAGCGCGGCCGCCGCATGCCAGGGCCAGCGCGGATTCCAGAGCAGGCCGCGGGCCAGCGCCACCAGGTCGGCTTGTCCGTTGACCAGAATCGATTCGGCCTGCTGCGCTTCGGTGATCAGTCCGACCGCGATGACCGGCATGTCGACCTCGGCCCGCACGCGTTCGGCAAACGGCACCTGATAGCCCGGCCCAAGCGGAATCTTTTGCGCGGGCGACACCCCTGCCGACGAGACATCAAGCCAGTCGCAGCCGCGTGCCTGCAGCGCGCGCGCAAACACGACCGTCTGTTCGATATCCCAGCCGCCCTCGACCCAGTCGGTGGCCGAGACCCGCACACCGAGCGGCTTGTCGGCTGGCCATACTGCGCGCATCGCGTCAAAGACCTCGAGCGGAAAGCGCATCCGGTTTTCGAGACTGCCGCCCCACTGATCGGTCCGGTGGTTGGCAATCGGGGACAAAAATTCGTGCAGCAGATAGCCGTGTGCAACATGCAGCTCGATCGCGTCGATGCCCAGGCGCGCCGATCGGCGGGTGGCATCGGCGAAGCGTTCACGCAGGGCCGCAAGACCTTCTGCATCGAGCGCGCGTGGCGCCGATTCAGTCGGCAGCTGCGGCACGTCTGACGGCCCCACCGGCTGCCAGCCGCCATTGGCCTGGCTGACCAGTTGCCCACCCTCCCAGGGACGACCGCTCGAGGCTTTGCGACCGGCATGGCCGAGCTGAATGGCGATCGGCATCGAGGCCATCGGTCTGATCGCCCTGAGGACGCGCGCCAGAGCCGCCTCGGTGTCGTCATCCCACAGGCCAAGGCAGCCGGCGGTGATGCGACCGATCGGCTCCACCGCGGTCGCCTCGATCACCAGCAGTCCGGCTCCCGACATGGCCAATTGGCCGAGGTGTGCCAGGTGCCAGTCGGTCGCGCGCCCGTCATCGGCCGAGTACTGGCACATCGGCGCAATCACGATCCGGTTGGGGAGCTCGAGCGAGCGCAGCTTGAAGGGGGTAAAGAGTAGCGGGCCGCTCTCAGCCGATTTCGATACCGAGGATTGAGCACTAGCAGAAGTATTGGTCACTTGAATTCCTGATTAGATAGCCACAGTTACGTCAGGGAAACATTTTATAGGCACCCGACGATGAGACTCGACAAGCTTACGACCCAGTTCCAGCAGGTGCTGGCCGATGCCCAGAGCCTGGCCAACGCCAGCGACAATCAGTACGTGGAGCCGCTCCATCTGCTTTCTGCCGTGCTGAGCCAGTCCGACGGCTCGGGGCGCGCCCTGCTCGAGCGTGCCGGTGTGCGAATTTCGGCGCTCAAGAGCGCAGTCGATGCCGGCATCAAGCGCATTGCCCAGGTCTCGGGCACTGGCGGCGATCTGCAGATCGGACGCGAGACGGTCGGCCTGTTCAACCTGGCCGAAAAGGAAGCCACGCGCCGGGGCGACCAGTTCATTGCCACCGAAATGTTCCTGCTCGCCCTGACCGAGGACAAGGGTGATGCCGGACGGATCGCCCGCGATGCCGGCCTGGGGCGCAAGATGCTCGAGACCGCCATCGATGCGGTACGTGGCGGCCAGACGGTCGGCAGCGCCGAGGCCGAAGGCCAGCGCGAGTCGCTCAAGAAATACACCATCGACCTCACCGAGCGGGCTCGCGCAGGCAAGCTCGATCCGGTGATTGGCCGCGATGATGAAATCCGCCGCACCATCCAGATCCTTCAGCGGCGCACCAAGAACAATCCGGTGCTGATCGGCGAGCCCGGCGTGGGCAAGACCGCGATCGTCGAAGGTCTTGCGCAGCGGATCGTCAACGGCGAGGTACCCGATACCCTCAAGGACAAGCGGGTCCTGTCGCTCGACATGGCCTTGTTGCTGGCCGGCGCCAAATATCGCGGTGAATTCGAAGAGCGTCTGAAGGCGGTGCTCAAGGAAATCGCCGCCGACGAGGGACGCACCATTGTCTTCATCGACGAGCTCCACACCATGGTCGGTGCAGGCAAGGCCGACGGCGCGATGGATGCCGGCAATATGCTCAAGCCGGCCCTCTCGCGCGGCGAGCTGCATTGCGTCGGCGCCACCACGCTGAATGAATACCGCAAGTACATCGAAAAAGATGCCGCACTCGAGCGGCGTTTCCAGAAGGTGCTGGTGGGTGAGCCAAGCGTGGAGGCCACCGTTGCCATCCTGCGCGGTCTGCAGGAGCGCTATGAGCTGCACCATGGTATCGAGATCACCGACCCGGCGATCGTTGCCGCAGCCGAACTCTCCAATCGATACATTACCGACCGCTTCCTGCCCGACAAGGCGATCGACCTGATCGACGAAGCGGCCGCCCGCATCAAGATGGAAATCGATTCAAAGCCCGAGGTCATGGACAAGCTCGATCGCCGCGTGATTCAGCTCAAGATCGAGCGCGAGGCGGTCAAGCGCGAGACCGATGAGGCATCGCGCAAGCGCCTCGATCTGATCGAGCAGGAGATCCTCAAGCTTGGCAAGGAGTACGCCGATTTCGAAGAGATCCTGCGCGCCGAGAAGGCCGCGGTGCAGGGCAGCGCTGCCATCAAGACCGAGATCGAGAAGCTGCGCGCCCAGATGACCGATCTGCAGCGCAAGGGGCAGTTCGACAAGGTGGCCGAGATCCAGTACGGCAAGCTGCCTGAGCTCGAGGGGCGCCTGGCGTCGGCCCATGCGGCCGAGCAGGGCGGTGGCAGCGAGCCGTCGCGCCCGAGGCTGCTGCGCACGCAGGTCGGTGCTGAAGAGATCGCCGAGGTGGTCTCGCGGGCCACCGGTATTCCGGTCTCGAAAATGATGCAGGGCGAGCGCGAAAAGCTGCTGCGCATGGAAGACAAGCTGCACGATCGGGTCGTGGGTCAGGACGAAGCCGTGAGGCTAGTTTCGGATGCGATTCGCCGGTCGCGTGCCGGGCTGGCCGACCCCAATCGCCCCTATGGGTCTTTCCTTTTTCTGGGGCCGACCGGTGTGGGCAAGACAGAACTGTGCAAGGCGCTCGCGACCTTCCTGTTCGATGCCGAAGACCACATGATCCGCATCGACATGTCGGAGTTCATGGAAAAGCACTCGGTATCGCGGCTGATTGGTGCGCCTCCCGGCTATGTCGGCTATGATGAGGGCGGCTATCTGACCGAGGCGGTACGACGCAATCCCTACAGCGTGGTGCTCTTCGACGAGGTCGAAAAAGCGCATCCCGATGTCTTCAATGTGCTGCTGCAGGTACTCGACGACGGTCGCATGACCGACGGCCAGGGCCGCACTGTCGACTTCAAGAACACCGTGATCGTGATGACCTCGAACCTCGGCTCGCACGAGATCCAGCGCATGTCGATGGCCAAGGCCGAGCCCGAGGAGATCAAGGCGGCGGTGATGAATGAGGTCAAGCAGCATTTCCGCCCGGAATTCATCAACCGCATCGACGAGATCGTGGTCTTCCATGCGCTGGCCGCCGAGCACATCCGCTCGATTGCGCGCATCCAGCTGCAGCGGCTCGAAAAGCGCCTGGCCGAGCGCGATCTGGTGCTCTCGGTGACCGATCGGGCGCTCGACGAGATCGCCAAGGTCGGTTTCGATCCGGTGTTCGGTGCGCGTCCGCTCAAGCGCGCCATCCAGCAGCATCTCGAAAACCCGATCGCCAAGGCGATTCTGGAGGGCAGCTTTGCGCCCAAGGATGTGGTGCCGGTCGACTTTGTCGACGGCGGCTTCCAGTTCCGGCGCACGGTTCACTGACCGGCGATCGCAGCGGAGTCGCCTGATTCCGCTGCAATCGTCTGTGGCACAATCGCGCCCCCGCCGGCCCGGCGTTGCGTGTGGCCCTGTCACCTCAATGAACGATTCATCGACTCCCGAGCAGATTGCCGCTGAACGGCGCGTGCGGCGCGTACTGAGCGCCGAGCTTGCGGTACAGCCCCGTCAGGTCGACGCCGCGGTTGATCTGCTCGACGGCGGCGCGACCGTGCCCTTCATCGCGCGCTATCGCAAGGAAGCAACAGACGGTCTCGACGACACGCAACTGCGCACGCTCGAGGAGCGGCTGATCTACCTGCGCGATCTCGAATCGCGCCGCCTGGCGATCATCGCCAGCATCAGCGAACAAGCCCAGATGACTGACCCGCTTCGCATCGCGATCGATGCGGCGGTAACCAAGCAGTCGCTCGAAGACCTCTATCTGCCCTACAAGCCCAAGCGGCGCAGCCGGGCTCAGGCGGCGCGTGAAGCCGGGCTAGAGCCGCTCGCGCAGGCGCTGCTGGCTGATCCCGGGCTGGTGCCCCAGCAGGCTGCGCTGCCCTTTGTGAATGCCGAGCTTGGCATTGCCGATATCAAGGCGGCACTTGATGGTGCCCGCGACATCCTCACCGAAGGCTTTGCCGAGCGCCCCGAGGTGCTCACCGCCTTTCGGGCATTCCTGTGGGACGACGGCGTGATCGGCGCCAAGCTGGTCGAGGGCAAGTCGGCCGAGGCCGAGAAGTTCCGCGATTATTTCGACCATGCCGAGCCGATCGCCACCACCCCGTCGCATCGGGCCCTGGCGCTTTTTCGTGGCCGACAGTTGGGCGTGTTGTCCTTGTCGCTGGGGCTCTCGCCCGAGCGCGAAGCCTTGCTGCCGCATCCTTGCGTGGCCAAGCTTGCCGGTCTGGTCGAGCTTGGGCGCGTGCTCAATGCCGACGCGCCGCCCGCCGATCGATGGCTTGCCGAGGTCCTGCGCTGGTGCTGGCGCGTCAAGCTGCATCTGCATTTCGAGAGCGAACTTTTTGCACGGCTGCGCGAAGCCGCCGAAGCCGAGGCGATTCGCGTTTTTGCCGCCAATCTCAAGGATCTTCTGCTCGGCGCTCCGGCCGGCCACCAGTCGGTCATGGGGCTTGATCCCGGGATTCGCACCGGCGTGAAAGTCGCGGTGGTCGATGCGACCGGCAAGCTGCTCGATACCGCCACCATCTATCCGCACGAGCCGCGTCGCGACTGGGACGGATCGATCGCCACACTCGCCGCACTGTCTGCCCGTCACGGCATCGGCTTGCTTGCGATCGGCAACGGTACTGCCTCACGCGAAACCGATCGGCTGGTGAGTGATCTGCAGCGCCGTCATCCCGAGCTTGGCGTGCGCAAGGCAACGGTGTCGGAGGCCGGCGCCTCGGTCTATTCAGCGTCGGCCCTGGCCGCGCGCGAATTCCCGGATCTCGATGTCAGCCTGCGCGGTGCGGTCTCGATTGCGCGGCGTCTTCAGGATCCTCTGGCCGAGCTGGTCAAGATCGAGCCGAAAGCCATCGGCGTCGGTCAGTACCAGCACGACGTCGATCAGCGGGCGCTGGCCAGAAGCCTGGACGCGGTGGTCGAGGATTGCGTCAATGCGGTGGGCGTCGACCTCAATACCGCCTCGATTCCCCTGTTGGCCAGAGTCTCGGGCCTGGGGCCGGCAGTGGCCGAGCGCATCGTCGCGCATCGCGATGCCAATGGCCCCTTTCGCAGCCGTGAGGCCTTGCGCAATGTGCCGCGGCTCGGCGACAAGACCTTCGAGCAATCGGCAGGCTTTTTGCGCGTCCTCGATGGTGACGATCCGCTCGACGCCTCAGCCGTGCATCCCGAGGCCTATGCGCTTGTGCATCGCATCCTGGCGCGAATCGGCCGTCCGGCAGCTGAGGTCATCGGTCAGCGCGGTGCGCTGAGCGCACTCTCTCCCGAGCCTTTCATCGATGAGCGTTTCGGATTGCCGACGGTGCGCGATATCTTCAGCGAACTCGAAAAGCCGGGGCGAGATCCTCGGGGCGACTTCGTCACGGCCAGCTTCAAGGAAGGTGTCGAGCGGGTCGCCGATCTGCAGCCCGGGATGGTGCTCGAGGGTGTCGTCACCAACGTCGCCAATTTTGGCGCGTTCGTCGACATCGGCGTGCATCAGGACGGACTGGTGCATGTCTCGGCGCTCTCCGATCGCTTCGTGCGTGACCCGCGTGAGGTGGTGCGCGCCGGTCAGCTGGTCAAGGTCAAGGTGCTCGAGATCGATCTGCCCCGCCAGCGGATCGCGCTGACGATGCGATTGGCTGATGAGCCGAAGCCGGCTGGTGCTCGCGATGTCGCAGGATCAGGCGCGGGTGCGCGTTCTGCCAGAACGCGTCCGGCTCGCGAGTCGGCCGGATCAGCTCAGGGCAAGTCGCAGTCCAAAGAGGGGCAGACCTCGATGCAGGCGGCTTTTGCCGCGCTGAAAAAGCGCTGACTGGCGGTTATTGTTTAAGGGATTGAGCGACGCTCACAAGCGACACCACTGAGCGACACCACTGAGCGACGTCACTGAGCTGTTGACCTCAGGTTGGCTGATTGGACACGCCATGCACCACATGGCCGGTCGGCCCGGCGCCGGCGGCAGACTCGCAATGGCGGGTCTGGTCATCGAAGAAAAAGTCGGGCTCAAACGATCGCAAAAACGGCCCTTTGTCCAGTCCGCCCAGGAACATCGCTTCATCGACTTCGACTTCCCAGGCCATGAGCGTTCGCACTGCGCGCTCGTGCGCCGGCGCGCTGCGAGCGGTCACCAGCGCGGTTCGGATGCGCATCGCATCGACCGCCTCGTTGCGCAGCGCATGCAGCGCATGCAGCAGCGGCTTGAAAGGACCGGGCATCAATGGCGTGCGAGCCTTCGACGACTCATGTTGCTGAAACGCATCGAGCCCCTGATCCTGAAAGACCCGCTCGGCTTCGTCCGAAAACAGCACCGCATCGCCATCGAAAGCAATGCGGACCTCATTCGGGTGCGATTCGCCGGCACGCGCCGAGTCGGGATAGACCCTGGCAGCGACAAAGCCTGCCGACAGCGCGCTGCGCACGTCATCTTCGTTGGCCGACAGAAACAGATTGGCGCCCAGCGCGCTCAGATAGGCATAAGGCGAGCGGCCGCGTGTGAACACACCGCGTTCGATGGCCAGGCCATGATGCCTGGCCGATCGGAACACCCTCATGCCGCTGGCCGGGTCATTGCGCGACAGGATGACGACTTCAACCCGATGTCGATCTGCGCTGTTGAAGCCCAGCAGCTTTCTCACCAGCGGCAGCGCACATCCGGCCTGCGCCGGCACGTCGAGCCGCTCGAGTTGCAAGGCCATATAGGCCCGGTCGTCGCCATGCTCGAAGAGATGGTTTTCCTCTTCAAAGTCGAACAGCGCCCGCGATGAGATCGCGACGACCAGCTTGTCCTGAAGCGAAATCGGCATCGGATGGGAATGGCGTGGGGTTGGCAATGCGGTGGCAGAGCAGGGCGGCAGGGCGTTCTCCTGCGCCAGACGTGGTTGATTCTACTGGCTCGACGGTGACGCGAGCACCCGGAAGTGTGTTTTACTTCCGACCGATTGTCGTCGAGCGTGCGTGTTCGGCGCACCCCTCGGAGAGACCCTGTAATGAAGTTCCGTTTCCCTGTGATCATCATCGATGAGGACTGGAAGTCCGAGTCGGCCAGCGGCCTGGGTATTCGAGCACTTGCCAAGGCGATCGAAGATCAGGACATGGAAGTCGTCGGCGGCTTCACCTATGTCGATGTGAGCATGGTGGCCAACCAGGCTGCGCGCGCATCGGCCTTCATCGTCTCGATCGACGATGAAGAGATCAACGAGGATGGTCCGGAGAGCAAGGCGATCGAGGATCTGCGCCGATTCATTCGCGAGACCCGCAACCGCAACGCCGATATTCCGATTTTCCTCTTCGGCGAAACCCGTACCTCGCAGCATATTCCGAACGAGATCCTCAAGGAGCTCCACGGATTCATTCACATGTTCGAGGACACGCCCGATTTCGTTGCGCGCTACATCATCCGCGAAGCGAACAAGTACATGGGCTCGCTCGCACCGCCTTTTTTCAAGGCACTGGTCCATTACGCCAACGACGGCTCCTATTCGTGGCACTGCCCGGGTCACTCGGGTGGCGTAGCCTTTCTAAAGAGTCCGGTCGGTCAGATGTTTCATCAGTTTTTCGGTGAAAACATGCTTCGCGCCGATGTCTGTAACGCGGTCGATGAACTCGGCCAACTGCTCGATCACACCGGCCCGGTGGCGGCAAGCGAGCGCAACGCCGCCCGCATTTTCAATGCGGATCATCTGTTCTTCGTTACCAACGGCACCTCGACCTCGAACAAGATCGTCTGGCATTCTGCGGTGGCCACCGATGACATCGTGCTGGTCGATCGCAACTGCCACAAGAGCGTGCTGCACGCGATCATGATGACCGGCACTGTGCCGATCTTCCTGCAGCCGACCCGCAATCAGCTCGGCATCATCGGGCCGATACCGAAGCACGAATTCAGCCCCGACAGCATTCGCCGGAAAATCGCAGCCAACCCGCTGGTCAAGGACAAATCCGCGCGTCCGCAGGTCATGACGATCACCCAGTCGACCTACGACGGAGTGCTTTACAACGTCGAGACCATCAAGGAAAGCTTGGGCGACTTCGTCGAAAACCTTCACTTCGACGAAGCCTGGCTGCCTCACGCCACCTTTCATCCGCTTTATCACGAGATGCATGCGATCGGCGAGAACCGTCCGCGCTCAAAGTCGACGATGGTGTTTTCAACCCAGTCGACGCACAAGCTGCTGGCGGGTCTGTCACAGGCCTCGCAGATCCTGGTGCAGGAGCCGCTCGATCACAAGCTCGACACCTACCGCTTCAACGAGTCCTACCTGATGCACACCTCGACCTCGCCGCAATACGCGATCATCGCGTCCTGCGACGTCGCGGCCGCGATGATGGAGCAGCCCGGCGGCCGAGCGCTGGTCGAAGAGTCGATCTCGGAGGCGCTCGACTTCCGGCGTGCGATGCGCAAGGTCGATGACGAGTTCGGAGACTCCTGGTGGTTCAGAGTCTGGGGTCCCAAGTCGTTCGAACATGTCGGTGCCGGCCGGCGCGAGGACTGGATTCTCGGGCCGAGCGACGCATGGCACGGATTTGAAGGCGTCGAGACGGGCTTCAACATGCTCGACCCGATCAAGGCGACCCTGATCACACCGGGTCTGGGCATGGACGGCGGTTTTTCGTCGTGGGGGATTCCGGCCTCGCTAGTGACCAAATACCTCTCCGAGCATGGCGTGGTCGTCGAAAAGACCGGGCTCTATTCCTTTTTCGTGATGTTCACGATCGGCATCACCAAAGGCCGCTGGAACACGCTGGTGACCGAATTGCAGCAGTTCAAGGCTGACTATGACGCCAACCAGCCACTTTGGCGGGTCATGCCCGATTTCGTGGCCAAGTTCCCGGCCTACGAGCGCGTCGGTTTGCGCGACCTTGCTCAACAGATCCACGAGGAATATCGGCGCCACGACGTGGCCAGAGTCACGATGGATATGTACCTGTCGGTCATGGAGCCGGCAATGAAGCCGTCAGACGCCTTCGAGTGCCTGGCCCACAGCAAGGTCGATCGCGTCCATATCGATGAACTCGAAGGCCGGATCACCACGATGCTGGTGACGCCTTATCCGCCCGGCATCCCCTTGCTGATACCGGGCGAGCGATTCAATCGCACGATCGTCGAGTATCTGAAATTCGTTCGCACCTTCAATGACCGCTTCCCGGGTTTTTCAACCGACGTCCATGGGCTGGTGGTCGATACGAAAAATGGCGTGAGCGGCTATTTCGTCGACTGCGTCAGGCAATAAACGTCACTGCAGCATCGAATCAGTGACGTCTAAGGAGCAGCCTGGCTGT
>CAIVAS010000131.1 GCA_903903975.1 uncultured Burkholderiales bacterium | reverse complement strand
TGTGCACCGTCGAGCGCATCGTGAGCACACCGGTCGTGCGACCGGGTTCGAGTGCGGTGACCTGCAAGGCCGAATAGAGCGTGTCGCCGGCATAGACCGGGGCGACGAAGCGGCTGCTCTGGTCAAGAAAGGCCTTGAGCGAATCGCTCACCACATGCGGAAACTGTCCGGCTCCGGCAGCGGTCTGGATCAGCACCTGAAAGCCGTGGGCCAGCAGGTGCGGCATGCCATGGCGACGGCAGAACTCGACATCGTAGTGAATCGGATGATTGTCGCCGCTGGCCAGCGCAAACGCGGCAAAGAGCGCCTCGGTCATGGTGCGCGAGGGCAGCAGGAAGCGCTCGCCGACGACAAAGTCATCGAACCAGCGCTGCGGGCACATGTTGTGGCGGGCCGGATCGAAGGCGAGGTCTTCGATGGCAAGGTCTGCCGCCGCGTCGCGACGACCCGGCCCGCCGGCAGGCGCCGCGCCTGACGGGGTCCCGCTCAAAGCTGGACGCCCTTGGTGAGCGCGCCGTCGACGACCAGATTGGTGCCGGTGATGAAGCTGGCCGCCGGGCTGGTGAGAAAGACCACCGCATTGGCCATCTCCTGAGGCGTGCCCATGCGACCGGTCGGGTTCATGTCGAGCGCCATTTTGTAAAGCCCGGGATTGCCATGTTCGATCTGATTCCAGACGCCACCCGGGAAATAGGTGTTGCCGGGCGACACCGAATTGGCACGGATATGCTTGCCGGCCAGGTGATAGGCCAGGCCCTGCGTGTAATGAATGATCGCGGCCTTGAGCGCACCATAGGAGCCGGAGGCGAAGTCGACCTCGCGACCCGACACGCTCGAGATGCTGACGATCGAGGCCGCCTTGCTTTTTTCGAGCCAGGGCATGGCGGCATTGACCAGCCTGACCGTGCCCATCATGTCGACGTTGAAGGTTTTCTGCCAGGAGGCTTCATCGTTGCCGATGGCCAGTGCGCTCACGTTGGCCACCACGATGTCGAGGCCACCGAGATCGGTGGCCGCCTTGTCGACCCAGGCCGCCAGCGCGGCGGCGTCGCCGATGTCGAGCACCGTGCCGAAGGCGCGCACGCCGAGCGCCGTGAAATCTTTGGCCGACTGCGCCACCTCGTCGGCATTGCGCGCGCAGAACGCCACATCGGCGCCTTCTGCCGCCAGGGTCTGCACGATCGCCCGACCGATGCCCTTGGTGCCGCCGGTGACCAGCGCCTTCTTGCCTTTGAGTCCGAGATCCATGGTCAAGCTCCTTACTTGAGGTAGTTTTTACTGATGCCGGCGCCCACGGTGTATTTGGGGTCGACGAAATTACCGAGCCTGACCTTGCCGCACTGGCTGAGCATCATGTAGGCGTCCCAGCGATCGTAGCCGTATTCGGCTTCCATCCAGAGGATCAGTTCCTTGTAGGCGATGCGGGTGGCGTCTTCAAGCGGGCGCGCGCTGCCGATCGCCATGATCAGCGACTCGTTTTCGAGGCGCGGCCATTCGAGCTGCCAGCCCTTGATCAGATCGACATGGATGGTGGTGGTGCTGGCATATTCGACCGCCGTGCCGCAGACCTCGCCATCGCCCTGGCAGGCATGAGCATCGCCAATAAAGAGGCGCGCCCCGGCGGTGCGCACCGGCAGATAGGTGATGCTGCCCGGGCCCATGTCGGGCAGATCCATATTGCCGCCATGCGAGTCGGGCGTGAGGGTATTGATGGAATCGATCTCGGGCGAGCAGCTGAGCGTGCCGATATGCGGGCAGTAGGGCAGCGTGACCCGCTTGCTCCAGTAGACGCCTTTCTCGTCGACATCGATCTTGCGCACGATCTCGGGCAGCGAGTCGGCGAGCAGCGCGGTCATCGAGGTGCCGCTCATCGCGCCGAACTGCGGAATCATGGCGCAAGTGCCACGGGGGTTGGGGCCGCGCGGCGCCATCGATTCGATATAGACCGCCACCACGTCGCCCTTTTCGGCGCCTTCGACCATGATCGGGCCGTTCTGAGGATTCACGAAGGGCATGGTCAGCACCCGCGACGGCAGGTCATTTTCGGTCTTGACCTTGCCCTCGAAGGCATCGCGGGTCTCGACCACCACCCGGTCTCCCGGCCGGATCGAGAGCACCGGATCGGAATAAGGGCCGATGGTGTAGTGGTATTTGCCCTGCCGCGCTTCGGTCAGCAGATGGGTATCGGGGGTGCGGCCCTGGGCCACACCGCGGGTTCGCATGATCGAATGGTCGAGCCACTGCATCGTTGGCCTCGTTGGCGTTGGTGCTGTCGGACGGGGGGTGCTGTCGCGCCGCGGGTCTGGCACGGATCAGCTGACAGCAGTTTACCCACTCAAGCAGACCGGGTCACCCGGGCACGGTCATTGCCTCTACTGAGACAGGACAAATTGCCTGTTGAGGAGCCCATCATGTTGAATCAGGTCGAACAGCTTCGCGCCCAGTTGTCGCGCTTTCTTGAACTGCACAATGACGACGACCCCGAGGTCGAGCATCTGCGCTGGCATATTGCAAGCCTGGAGCGGCTGGCAAGGTGGCAGCACGGGGCGGTCAGCCTGATGAATTCACAGCGGGAAGTCGAGACCGCCTGAACGCGACGCCCCGATGCACCGCGCGAGCAGCGCATCGCAAGGCGCTCCTCTGGGCCTGAGCGGATTGCGTTGAAACCGTCAGACGCCCTGTCACGCTGGGCGTTGACCACACAAAAAAAACCGCCCGAATTCCTCGGGCGGTTTTTCGTTCAGATCGTTGCTCGGAAAGTCGCTCAGAAGGTCGGCAGCTTGAACCCGATACCGCCTTCAGCGGTGTCAGCCATCCTGGCGACGCTCGCCGGCTCGGCCGTGGCATGCAGGGGCTGACCGATGCCCGGCCCGAAATCGGCCCTCAGCGTGCGGGCGCGCATGCGCTCTTGCAGCGTCGTCTCGACCTTGGTCAGCACCACCCGCATGAAGGCCGCCTGATTCGGCTCGCAGGGCTGAACCTGTTCATTCAGATGGGCGTATTCGGTGATCACGAAACGGTGTTCGAACCAGCCCAGGTACCAGAACCAGTCGGTGTAGTAGAGCCAGGAATTGTCATTCATCGCCCGGACATGGGTCGGATCCTGCCAGGCGGTACGGGCCCGCTCATGCGGCACCTCGATAACGAATTCGCCGCCGACCGTGAGCAGGTCGAGGCAATTGCGCATCAGCATCGGTAAATCCGGCACATGCTCGAGCACATTGTTCGCATAGATCGACTCGACCTCGCCGGCGGCCAGGCGCATCGAGCCGACCTGGATCGAATCGATATCAAGCGGGAAACTGAGCGGCTTGGCCAGATCGAGCACGACATCGGGCAAAGCGCTCTCAAGGACGTCGAGATTGAGCCAGCCCGGCTTGTAATCCTTGCCCGAACCGATATGCACGCGCTTGACGAGGCTGCGCTGTGCGGGCATCGAATCACGCCCGCGCCCCTTGCGGTAACCCACGGCAAAGGCGAGCAGCTCGGCGTATTCCTCGATCGGGTCAGTATTGCGGAAAGCCTCGAGGCGGGCACGCGAGGCGGCAAACCAGGCCGGCGTGGCAAAGGACTCGGTGAAAAAGCGCTCGAGACCAGCGTCCTCGACCCAGCTGACCGCTTCAGCAAAGGCCGCCGGCACCTGAGTTGAGGTGCCGATCTCCGAGATCAGCGGCGTGCCAAGCGACAGGCAGGTGAAGGCCCGAGCCTGCTCGAAGCGGCTGCTGTCATAGAAGTGGCAATTCAGGACCGCCTTGGACTGGGCGATGAAGTGATCTCGCTCAGGGCCATACAGCGGGCCATCAAAGGTCGAGACACTCAGGCCGCAGGCTTCGATGCGATTGATCCATTGCTGACGGCGCGGATTGACGCTGCCGAAAAACAGCAGATCGATCGGACGATCTTCCAGCGGAATCGACGATGCCTCGAGGTAAGGCGCGTACTGGAAGGACACCAGCGGCACATCGTTCGGATAATTCGAGTAGGCCCGCGCATTACGCAGGTCATAGTCGACGACCGGTGCCATCGAAATCAGCTTGAGATAGTCGGCGGGCAGGTTGGCACCGCCCTCACCGATCTGCTCGAGGTTGACAAAAAAGCAGTCGTACTTGCGAAGCAGCGCCTGGTCGAAGCCGAGATGCGCGCCAAACACGAAGTTCATCGCATCGTTGTGCAGCCGGTTCTTGCCAAGCGTGACAGTCGCACCGAGCCGCTCGAACTGGTAGCGAAAGAAGTTGGCCTGATCAAGCAGACCGAGAGAATGCACATAGCCGACGGGCTGGACGATGCACAGGTGGACGGCGGGCAAGGAATTCATGCTGAAGCATCTCCGCAAGGCGTGGCGGCGTCGCAAGGACGTTGCGCGTGAAGGTGATCGGGGGGCAGGCCGGCACGCCATCGGCTGGCCATGCGCAGGTAAAGATCCTCGAGCGAGCGCGTCGTGCGCAGGCTGTCAAAGAGCGGGGCGGTCTCACGGGCGGTGCGCAGATGCGCCTTGAGCGCGGCATGACGGGTCGGATCGTTCGCAATCGCGCCGGCCAGTGCCTCGTAGTCGGCCATCGAGTCGGTGACGAGTTCGGGCAGACCTACGGCATGCAGCAGACTGGCAGCCACCCGTCCGACAAAGGCGTTCCCGGTGCAGGTCACCAGCGGCACGCCAGCCCACAGGGCATCACTGGCGGTGGTGTGCGCATTGATCGGCAGCGTATCGAGAAAGAGGTCAGCCAGTCCGATTCGGGCGAGATTGTGCTGAGGCTGCACCGGCGGCGCGAAGATCAGCCGATCCGGATCGATGCCCCGTGCAGCCGCTTCACGTCGAAGGTTGATCTTCGACGGCTCATTCATGGCCAATTGCCACAGCACGCTGCCGGGCGTGCTCGCCAGCAGGCGGCACCACACATCGAAGATGTCGGGGCGAAGCTTGTAGGTCTGATTGAAGCTGCAGAAAACGAAGCCGGATTCGGGCAGCCCGACATCGGCCCGACTGGGCATGTCTGCAACCGGACGCAGCCGGTCGTTGGCCTGGTAGGAATCAGGCATCCAGGCCAGGCGTTCGGTGAACTCCTCAGCCATTTCAGGCGGCAGCACGATCGGATCGACGATGGCATAGTCGATGAAGGGCGCGCCCATCGTGGCCGGAAATCCGAGATAGGCCACCTGGATCGGCGCGGGTCGCATCGCCAGGACGCTGGTGCGTGCGTTCAGGGTGAAGCCCTTCAGATCGATCAGCACATCGATACGGTCGTCGCGGATGCGCTGGGCAACCTCACCATCGCTCAGCTCGGACACATCGATGAAGGCGTCGCCTGAGGCCTCGATGCGCCGGCGCAAGGCCGACCCATCATCGCGACCGTAGGAATACAGCCGCGTCTCGAAACGATCACGATCGTGCAGCTCGAACACCCGGGCGATCAGCATCGAGGTCGCGTGATTGTGAAAATCGTTCGAGAAGTAGGCGATCTTCAGCCGATGGCCAGCGGGGCGTGCTGCCGGCAGCACCGGCGGCATCGCTTCGATCTTGCCGAAATTGTTGCTGGCAAACTCGGTGAAGATGCGCCGCTGAACCGCCGCATCCACCCCGGCAGACAGGAACATGAAGGGAATGTAGGCCTGCGGATCGGGCTTGGCCATGGTCTCGTCGAGGGCGGCCAGATCCGATGCGAGCTGTGACCAGTCACAGGCCTGCAGGCTGTGGTAAATCGCGCCGACCTGCCCGGAACCCCAACCGGGCTGAAATGCCAGTGCGGTGCGGATGCACTGCAGGCCCTCGACATTCATGCCAAGCCGGTCAAAGGCATTGCACATGATCGCGTAGGCCGGAAAATAGTCAGGTTTGATCGAGGCCGACCGCAGCAGTGCGGTGATCGCTTCGAGGTTGCGACCGGCGTGCTGCAGGGCTTGGCCATACTCGTACCAGGCGGTGTGGTCGGCACCCGGTCGCTCGGCGACCCGTCGGGCATCGTCAACCGCATCCTCGTAGCGATGACGCTCCATTCGAATGGCCACCCGTAACTGCGTCGCCAGCGGATCGCCGGGCGATGCATGAAGTGCGCCCTCCACTGCCGTGCTGGCGCCATCGAGATCACCGAGTTTGCGCCGCGCCTGACCGAGATTGATCCAGTAGAGCGCTTCGCCGGGGGCGATCTTGGTGGCTCGGGAATGAGCCTTTTCAGCATCCTTCCAGCGACCTGCCAGGGCATGTGCGACGCCACCGCGCCAGTGGCGCTCGGCCTCCTGGTTCACGGCGGTCTTGGCCGGTGAACCCAGTGTCAAGGTCATGGATTGCATCGGCGAGCTGCCCCTGTGTGCGTCATTGGCAAAATCTTGAGGGGACAAGGGGGTCGTCGAGCGCGGAATAAGCGGCACCTTATCCCGGCACTTCGATTCGCGCACAGCCCTGCAGGACCTTGCCTGAAGGTGATGTCGGAGCCCGGGCAGCACGAGTCCGGATCGACCCGAAACCGCCTGCGCACCGGGGATCGGCCGAGCAGCCGACCGGTCCAGACGGCTATACTCGCTCGGATCGATCGACCCTTTCCCGAACCTTTCCTGACCTATCCTGGAGCGCGCCATGAACTCTTCTTCAGACACCACTCGCGCGCGACTGGCAGACGAACTGTCCAACGCGGTTGCCGAGGCTCAGACCATCCTGCAAAACGCGACCACCGAGACCGGTGAGCGAGCCCACGAGTTGCGCGTGCAGGTCGAAGAAAAGCTGCGCCAGGCCCGCTTCAAGCTGCAGGACCTCAACAGCACGGCACGTGATCAGGCGGTCGAGGCCGCCCGGGCAGCCGATGACTTCGTTCATGCACGGCCCTGGCAGGCAGTGGGCATCGCGGCGGCCGCAGGTGTCGTGATCGGCCTGCTGCTGAACCGACGCTGAAAACCGGCCTCTCCGGCCTCTTATCAGGGCACCAGACGGTGACAAACGAGTCCGACGCAGCACAGCCGAACGAGGCAACCGAGCCTGCCGCGGTCAAAGCCGGACTGATCGGTTCGCTGTCGCAGTTCGGCTCCGCACTGGGCGAAGCCCTGGACACCCGTGCCCAACTCGCCGCCCTTGAGCTGGGCGAGCAGACGCAACGCATCGAACAGCGAATCGTGCTGCTGCTGGTGCTTGCGATTGGCGCGGGCTTTGCGCTGCTCGCGCTTCAGGCTCTGGTGGTCGCGATGCTGTGGGATCGAATGGGCGGGCAGTCGCTGGCGGTGCTGGCGGGCCTGTGGATTCTGGTGTGCCTGATCGTCAGCTGGCGACTGTCGCTGCTCGCCCAGCGCAGCAACCGGCCCTTTGGCGCGACCCTCGACACCCTTCGGCGCGATCGGGAACTGCTGGCAGCCTCGTTCAGGCCGCACAAACCATGAGCCAGGATCATCAGGCCGCGCTGGTGCAGCGCAAAGCGCTGCTGATGGCCAAGGCCGGCATCGACCGTGTGCAACTGGCCACGGCCATGCACGACATCGGCGACCAGCTCAGGCCGAAAGCCGTCCTGCAAAGCGCCGGCGGACGCTCGGGCTTGCTGGCCACGGCGGTAATCGGGTTGGGGATTCCGCTGCTGGGCAGAACCAGACTCTCGCGAACCCTGAAAACCGTCTCGATCGCGATGACCGCACTGCGGGTATTCAAGAACTGGCGAAACCTGCGCGACTGAGCGTGTCAGGGTTTCATGCCCAGGGTCGGCTCGCTCAGTGGGCTCGCTCAGTGGGCCCGCTTAATTAGCCCGCTCAAGGACGATCAGATCGCCGCTTGCCGCATCTGACAGTCGCAGGCGGTTGCCGTCGATCTTCCAGGCCACGACCGCCTGCAGACGCGCCAGAAACTCCGACTCGAGCGCCATCATTTCAGGCGGGCCGGCCATGCGGGTCGAGATCGGACTGGCAAAACGCAGGCGGCTGGCATCGGCGATCGCTTCGGCACCGAAGCGGTTGACACCGGAGTTGCCGGAGGCCCGGGCCGGCGCCTCGAAGCGCAGGGTCAGACTGCTGAGCGACAGGGCGGTACCGGGCGCAAGCGAAAACCCGGGCAAGGCGACGACTTGCCAGGCGGTGCCGGCAAGCTGCTGGGGCAAGGGCGTGGTCACGGGGATGGGCATCGGTTTGGTGGCGGGGCTGGAGCCGGCGCTCAAGGGGCTTGTGCAGCCCCCCGAAAGCACCATCCCCAGACTCAGGACAATCAGCGCGCGCCGCATCGTTTGTCAGCCCGGTCGACGCTGGGCCGGTCGCGACGGGCCGCGAGGACCCGCACCCGAACCCGCGGTACGCGGCGTAGCACCGCTGCGCGCACCACCACCCGTGGAGGGCCGTTTGGCCGGGCCACCGCGATGGGCATCACCCGACGCGGGCGGCCTGCTGCCGGTGCGACGGGGCGCGAAGGTGCTCGGCGGGCGATCCTCCTCGACCGGATCGCGCTGCGAGACCGGCGGCGGCACGAAGTCGTCGACCCTGACTCGCGGGATCTGGACCTTGAGCATGCGTTCGATGTCGGTCAGATAGCGCATTTCCTCGCGATCAACCAGTGATACTGCGGCGCCCGGGGTACCGGCTCGGCCGGTGCGGCCGATCCGGTGGACATAGTCTTCCGGCACATTGGGCAGCTCGAAATTCACGACATGGGGCAATTGATCGATGTCGAGACCGCGTGCTGCGATGTCGGTGGCCACCAGCACATGGAGCTTGCCGTCCTTGAAATTGGCCAGCGCACGCATGCGGGCATTCTGGCTCTTGTTGCCGTGGATTGCGTCGGCCCCGATGCCGTCCTTGGCGAGCTGCTCGGCCAGCCGGTTGGCGCCATGCTTGGTGCGGCAAAAGACCAGCACCTGAAACCAGCCCTTGCTGCGGATAAGGTGGGCGAGCAGGTGACGCTTGACGGTCTTGTCGACCAGATGCACCGACTGATCGACCAGCTCGGAGGTGGTGTTGCGACGGGCGACTTCGACGCTGGCCGGTTCGCGCAGCATGCTGTCGGCCAATTCGCGGATCTCGCCCGAGAAGGTCGCCGAGAACATCAGGTTCTGGCGCTGACGCGGCAGCAGGGCGATGACCTTGCGGATATCGCGGATGAAGCCCATGTCGAGCATGCGGTCGGCTTCATCCAGGACGAAGACCTGCACTTCCGACAGATCGACGGTGCGCTGGCTGACATGATCGAGCAGTCGGCCCGGCGTGGCGACCAGCACGTCGATGCGGCCCTTGAGCATGCTGATCTGCGGATTGATGTTGACACCACCGAAGACCGCAAGCGATTTCAGCGGCAGATGCTTGCCATAGGTTCGCACCGATTCTTCGACCTGCGCCGCAAGTTCGCGGGTCGGCACGAGCACCAGGGCACGCGGGCGCCCCTGGCGGGACTGACCAGGCCGGCCATCGGGGCCGGGCGCCGAGAGGCGCTGCAGGATCGGCAGGGTAAAGCCGGCGGTCTTGCCGGTGCCGGTTTGCGCGGCGGCGCGCAGGTCACGACCCGAGAGCACGACCGGGATGGCCTGCAGCTGGATCGGGGTCGGGGTTTCGTAGCCGGCGTCGGAGAGGGCGCGCAACAACGGTTCGGCCAGCCCAAGGCTGGCAAAGTTCACTTCGGAGGTCATGAGGAGGATTCCGGCGGCAGCCCATCGCTCATTCGAGTGACACCAATCGAGGCGTTCGTCCAAGAAGAAAAGGATGGTTCACCAGACATGACGCGTGATTGGCTGATCGCATCAAGCCTTCGACTATAGCAGGATATGCTGTCAACCGTTGCATTCCTTCAGCCCGAGCCCATGAATCCGATCGCAGACCTTCGCAAGACCTATGCACTCGATGAACTCGTCGAGGCGCAGGCCAGCACATCGCCCTTCGTGCAATTCGGCCAGTGGTTGCAGCAGGCCCTGGACGCTGGCATCGAGGAGCCCAATGCCATGACGCTGGCAACCGTCGATGGCAGCGGCCGCCCCTCAACCCGCATCGTCCTGATCAAGGATTTCGATGCGCGCGGCGTCGTCTGGTACACCAATTACGACAGCCGCAAAGGTCAGGAGCTTGCGGCCAATCCGCTGGCGGCGCTGCAGTTTCACTGGGTGGCGCACGAGCGGGTGGTGCGCATCGAAGGCCGGGTCAGCCGTGTGGCGGCGGACGAATCGGATGCCTACTTCGCCTTGCGCCCGCTGGGTTCACGCATCGGCGCCTGGGCCTCGGCGCAGAGCCGGCCGATCGACTCGCGACAGACGCTCGAGGCGCAGGCCGCGCAGTGTGAAGCACGCTTTGGCGACTCGCCGCCGCGCCCGCCGCACTGGGGCGGCTATCGCCTTTCGCCTGATTACTGGGAGTTCTGGCAGGGCCGCCCTTCCCGCCTGCACGATCGGCTCGCCTATCGCCTGCAGGCAGACGGCAGCTGGCAACGCGAACGTCTTTCGCCCTGAGGCGCTGATCGCCTGATCGCCCTGACCGCCTGATCCGGGAAAGCCTGCCTAGACCTTGACCTCCTGGCTACGCTTGTCGCCGCGATTGTCGACCCAGGAGATGGTGACGGTGTCACCGGCCTGGGCACCCCTGATGCGAAAGCCCAGGAAGGGATCCTTGCTGATCGCAGGCCCCCAGAGCGCCTTGAGCACCGGTTTACCGTTGAGTGCCGCGACCACCTCGGTGATATGCCAGGCCGGCACGAGCTTGCCGGCGGCGTCGCGCCGCTGGCCGCTTTCCATCTCGTGAGCCATGAGAACGCGAACATCGGCCACGCCGTCCTTGACCGTGGCGCGAATCTTCATCGGATCTGCCATGTCATGCCCTCCCTACCGTGTCAGGCGCCGCAGCCGCCGATGGTGACCTTGACTTCCCGGCGCGCCACATAAAAGCGTCCGTCTGCCTTGATCAGAGCGATCACATCAGAGGTCTGGGCCATTTTCACATTCATTCTCAGATCGGGCTCGACGCCCTCCATAAGCTGGAAGGTGGCTGCCAGCGGATCTGGGTTTTTCTCGACCAGCAGCGAAATCTGCTCGGTGCGGGGCAACTGACTGCGAACCGTCACCGGCACAACCGCGCCGTTTTCGGCGATATCCGGGGCAGTGATCAGGATCTCTTTCGAATTGGCAGCGCTCGCGCCGCCCAGCATCCTGATCAGCTCATTCAGATTTTTGGCCTGAAAGAGCGCGGCATTGAAGGTCTGGGCACTGACGGCTCGTCCTTCGAACAGACCAACGGCTGACAGCGCGGCATACAGGCCGAGGCTGCCTGCGGCCCGCAGACCGGTACGACGGGAAGGATTCACGGCGACTCCTTGTCAGTGAAAGTGCGTTGCCTCCGGCTCGGCATCGGCCGGCATCTCGGCATGCACCACTTCCCCTTCATGGTTGGGAAAGAGCGGCGCGCCGCAATCCTCGCAGTATTCGGGCTCGGTGACCTCGGCCCAGGTCCGCATTTCTGTCACGCCGGCTTCGCGCAGGGTTTCGCGGATGCGCTCGAGCGGTGTCGGATCGTCGAGCTCCGACTCGGCGCCCAGCAGCGGCCAGACCACCCCCTGAGCGACCTCCTCGCTGTCGCCGATCGACAGGCCAACGCGATATTCATCGATGCGACCCTCGCCGAAGGGCGCGACCGTCGCTTTGACGCCATCCGGCTCGAGATCGAGCGCATGGGTGAGAAAGTGCACGCCGGCCTTGATGGCATAGGGCCGAACCCGACGGTCGGCCTCGCGCAGATTGATGTGATAGGCGTCGGGCAGCAGGCATTCGAAGCCGCAGCCGGGCAGCAGCGACTCGAGGGTCGGGCGCGCCTGCGCAATCCACTGTTCGAGACAATGCACGCGCGAGGCATGCTCGGGCGAATCGACGCTTTGCCAGCGAAAGAGCGCCCCGCCCGCGGGTGCTGCCACCGCCGCAAGCAAAAATCGGCTGTCTGCGAGCATCTCGGCGGTCTCGGGCAGCGATTTCAAATCAAGCTTGGCGGCGTGCCCGCCGTTGCCGATCGCCGACTGGCCGAGCTTGCGCGCGAGCTTGCGCAATTCGCTGAAATCGCGAGGCAGCTGATCGACGCTGTAAAGATAGGGCGCAAGCCGAAAGCGGACGTCTGCAGCCAGCGCATGCGCCTGCCAGTGCGCCGACAGCGTGCTTGCAACATCGGCGGCAATCGGCCCCGACGGGATGCGAAAGCGCGTCCAGGCGACCACCGGTGCGGCCACCAGCAGCACGTCCCAGCGCTGGCCGTCGACCTCGAGCACCACCGACTCGGAGGCGGTCTCGACCGACTCGATCAGCGCGCCGTAAGCCTCGGTATCGGTCTGGTGAAGACGATCGAGCGAGTCGTAGATCGATTGCGGGTGCCCGGTATCGAGCAGGCGCTCGATGCGCTGCGCAAGTTGGGCATCCCAGAAGGCGTCTTCGACGCGACTGCCCGAATTGGCCAGACCCAGTGCTGCGGCGACGAGTCGCTCGGCATCAGCGGACAGATGGGATTTGCGATCGCGCCCGGAGCGCGGATGACGAGTTGCTTTCAAGGACGGCCTTCCGGTCTGTGCCGACGATAAGTCGATGATTTTAGCGGATCGTCCCGGTCAAGCCGACCCGGGGCGCGAAGTTGAGTCAAACCCTGACCGCTAGGCGGGGCTGGATATGCCCCACAGGGACGGCTTTCGCCGATCCTTTTCGATGGCGGCAAGCGCCGCCTGATGGTCTGACACCTCGAGCGCGCTGGGCGCCACCACGCGAAGCCCCTTGGGCGGCCAGTGCAACTGCTGCGCATCGGACCTGCCTGAGGGTTGATCGTCGAGCGCCATCGCAAAGCTGTCCTGGCCTCGGGTCATGGCCAGATAGACCTCGGCGAGCAGCTCGGAGTCGAGCAGCGCACCGTGCAGGGTACGCTGGGCATTCGAGACGCCATAGCGATCGCACAGGGCGTCGAGCGAATTGCGTTTGCCGGGATGCAGCTCGCGCGCCATCAGCAGGGTATCGAGCACGCTCGCACAGCTGGCCCGAAAGCGTCCACCGCCGACACGGGCGAGTTCGGCATCGAGGAAAGACAGATCGAAGGCCGCGTTGTGGATCAGCACCTGCGCACCATCGACGAAGGCGAGCAGCCGATCGGCGACCTCGGCAAAGCGCGGTTTGTCGCGCAGGTCGTCCCAGGTCATGCCGTGCACCTCGGTCGCCGCTTCATCGACCTCGCGTTCGGGGTTCAGATAGACATGCAGGGTTCGGCCGGTCAGGCGCCTGGCGACAATCTCGAGGCAGCCGATCTCGATGATCCGATGGCCCTGGTCGGCCGCCAGCCCGGTCGTCTCGGTATCGAGAACGACCTGCCTCATGAACCGGCCGCGGGGCTCGAACCGGGAACCGGCACGCGCGGCGATTCAGGCGACAGTGAACCCTCGGATATCCCCGCCACCGCAGTGCTCTCGTCCGATGCCGACGCATTGGACTCAGCCATCGCACGGTCGGACTTTTCGCTGCTGTCGCGATGCCGGCTGGTAAGCAGCGTGTAGAAGGTCGGCACGACGAAGAGGGTCAGGATGGTGCCAAGCGTCATGCCGCCGACGATCACCATGCCGATCTGGATGCGGCTCTCGGCGCCCGCGCCATGGGCCAGCGCCAGCGGCACCGCACCGAGCACCATCGCGCCGGTGGTCATCAGAATCGGGCGCAGGCGCAGGGCAGCGCCCTCGACCACCGCGTCTCGAATCGACTTGCCCTCGTCGCGCAGCTGATTGGCAAATTCGACAATCAGGATCCCGTGCTTGGTGATCAGACCGACCAGCGTGATCAGACCGATCTGGCTGTAGACGTTCAGCGTCCCGCCGGTCCATTGCAACAGGCCCAGCGCGCCGGTCATGGCCAGTGGCACGGTCAGCATGATGATGAAGGGATCGATGAAACTCTCGAACTGGGCGGCGAGCACCAGATAGATGAAGCCGAGCGCGAGAATGAAGGTCAGCGCCAGCGCCGACGACGACTCCTTGAATTCGCGGGTCTGGCCGTTGTAGTCGATCGCATAGCCGCCCGGCAGGTGCTTCTTGGCGCTGGCCTCGAGATACTCGACCGCTTCACCGAGCGAGGTGCCAGGCGCCAGATTGGCGGTGATCGTGACCGCCCGGCGCTGTGCGAAGTGATTGAGCTCACGCGGGCTGACCGACTCTTTCCATTCGACCAGACTGGAGAGCGGCACCATCGCGTCGTTGCGGCCCCGCACGAAGATCGCGGCGATGTCCTGGGGCGAATTGCGGGCAGACGGCTCGAGCTGAACGATGACGTCGTACTGTTCGCCGCTGCGCTTGTAGCGGGTGACTTGGCGGCCGCCAAGCATGGTCTCGACCGCGCGCCCGATCGCTTCAACCTCGATGCCGGCGTCGGCTGCACGATCACGGTCGATGGTCAGGCGCAGCTCGGGCTTGTTCAGACGCAGATCGCTGTCGACGCCCTGCAGCCCCTGCCATTGCTGCAGTTCGCGGATCATCGGCCCGACCGTGCGGGCAAGCTTTTCGGGCGGATCGGTGGTGAGCACGACGAAGTTGATCGGACGCTCGCGCGCCGGTTGACCGAGCGAGGGCGGCGCCACCGCAAAGGCGAGCACGCCCGGCACCGCCAGCAGCTTGGGCTGCAGTTCTTTCAGGATGTCCGGGACCTTGCGGGTGCGCTCGTCCCAGTCGGTGAGGCGCCAGAACGCGATGCCCTGGGCGACCGTGGGATTGCCGGCCACCACAAAGGCGCGGTCGATCTCGGGGATTGTCTTGGCGATCTCCTCGAGCTGCTTGCCGTACTTGAGCGTGTAGCCGATCGAGGCGCCATCGGGGCCATTGATGATCGACAGGATCGTGCCGCGATCTTCGGTGGGCGAGAGCTCGCGCTTCATGGTGGTGGCGAGCTGATAGCAGGCCGCCGCGATCGCGACATAGATGAGAAGGATCAGCCAGCGATGCCGAAGCGTGAATCGCAGGGTCGCCGCATAACCGCGGGTGATGCCATCGAGCGCGCCTTCGATGACCGAGCTGATGACGTTGCGCTTGGTGTGGTGCTTGAGCAGCTTGGCGCACATCATCGGCGACAGCGTGAGGGCCACGAAGCCCGAGACGATGACCGCCCCGGCCAGCGTCAGGGCAAACTCGATGAACAGCCGCCCGGTGCGCCCGGGCGTGAAGGCCACCGGCGCATAGACCGCCGCCAGGGTCAGGGTCATGGCGATCACCGCAAAGCCCACTTCCCGGATGCCCTTGAAGGCCGCGGCCGTGGGCGACATGCCTTCCTCGACATGGCGATAGATGTTTTCGAGCACCACGATCGCGTCATCGACCACCAGACCGATGGCCAGGACCAGGGCCAGCAGCGTGAGTGTGTTGATCGTGAAGCCGGCCGCATACATCAGCCCGAAGGTGGTCACCAGACACACCGGGATCGTGATCAGCGGAATCAGGCTTGCACGGAAAGAATGCAGAAAGACCAGGATCACGATGGCGACCAGCGCGACCGCCTCAAGGATGGTCCGGAAGACCGACTTGATCGAGCGGTCGATGAACACCGAGTTGTCATTGGCGACCTGCACGGTCACACCCGGCGGCAGATCGGCCTGAATGCTCGGCAGTTGCTCGCGAACCGCATTTGAGAGCACCAGCGGATTGGCGGTCGCCTGCTTGATGATGCCAACCGAGATTGCATCGCGGCCATTGAGCCGCACGATGCTGCGCTCGTCCTGGGGTGCGATGCGCACCTTGGCGACATCACCGATCCGCACCGCGTAGTTGTTGACGGTCTTGACGATGACCTGCTCGAACTCCTGGGCCCGCTGCAGGTCGGTGCGCGAAACCACCGTGAATTCGCGCTGGGCGCTTTCGATGCGCCCCGACGGAATCTCGACGTTCTGGCGACGCAGTGCGTCTTCGACATCGAGCGGCGTCAGGCGAAAGGCGGCCAGGCGCTCAGGGTCGAGCCAGATGCGCATGGCATAGCGACGCTCACCGAAAATACGGACTTCGGCCGCACCGGGCAGGGTCTGGATCTTGGGCTTGATGTTGCGGCTGACGAAGTCGGTGATGTCGAGCGTGTTCATGGTGTCGCTCGAAAACGCCAGCCAGATGACCGGCGTGGCGTCGGCCTCGACCTTGGCAATCACCGGCTCAAGGATATCCACCGGCAGACGCTGGCGCACCCGCGAGACACGGTCACGGACATCGGCGGCGGCCGAGTCAGGCTCTCGATCGAGTCGGAATCGCACGGTGATCTGGCTTTGCTCGGGTCGCGAGATCGAGGTCAGAACGTCGACCCCCTCGATCCCGGCAATCGAGTCCTCCATGACCTTGGTGACCTGCGTCTCGACGATCTCGGCCGAGGCGCCCAGATATTTGGTGTCGACCGTGACGACCGGCAAATCGATCTTGGGATATTCGCGCACCGAGAGCCGGTCATAACAGACCGCGCCCAGCAGCATCAGGACCAGGGACAGAACGGTCGCAAAGACCGGGCGGCGAATGCAGATCTCTGACAGGGACATGTCGAAACTCCGCGAGGTTTACTTTGCAGGTGCAGCAGGTGCGGCAGGTGCAGCGGGTGCGACGGACGCAGCCGATGAAGCGGGTGCTACCGAGGCGGCCGCATTTGCGCCCGGTGCCGCCGCAGCGGCAGGCGCCGTCGCCCCCGGCGAACCGGCAGACGACCCGCGATCGGGGCCGCCGGGTGAGGCGCCAGGCGCGGGGCCGGAGCCGCCGGCCGGGGCACCCGCTGGCGCACCGCTTGTCCCGGCACCCGCAGGCCCGCCACCCTTGGCGCCAGGCGGCCCGCCACCCGGGCGCCTGGTCGGATCGATGACCCGCACTTCCTGGCCATCACGCTGCAGGCGCAACTGGCCGGCGGTCACGACCTGGTCGCCTTCGGCAAGACCACTCAGAATCTCGACCTTGCCGTCGGTGCGCGAGCCCGGTTTGACTGCCGTGCGCGTGGCCTTGCCGGCATCGACCCGATAGACGAAGACCTCTGCACCTTGCGGGATCAGGGCTTCCTCGGGGATGACCAGCGCGTCGGGGTTTTCGCGCAGCACCAGCCGCGCACGGGCAAACATGCCGGTTCGCAGTGCGCCATCAGGATTGGCGAGTTGTCCGCGGGCCAGCAGCGAGCGGCCATTGGCATCGATCTGGGCGTCGACCGCAGTCAGCTTTGCAGTGAAGGTTTTGCCGGGCATCGAGTCGAGCGTCAGCATAATCGCCATGCCGGGTTTGACGCGGCCAAAGTAGCGTTCGGGCAGGCGCACATCGACCTTCATGGTGGAGATGTCTTCGATGATCGCGAGGTCGGCGCCGTCCTTGACGAAATCACCCGGGCTGAGATTGCGCAAGCCCATCACACCATTGAAAGGCGCACGGATATCGCTCTTGGCAAGTTTGGCCTCGGCCAGCTTGAGCTTGGCCTCCTGCACTTTCAGATTGGCAGCCGCCTGATCCTTGGCGCTGGCCGACACGAAATTGCGCTGCGCCAGTTCGGCGGTCCGATCGAAATTGGCCTTGGACAGCGACAACTCGGCGCGGGCCTGTTCCGCTTCGGCGGCAGACAGTGATGCATCGAGGGCGACAAGGATCGTGCCTTTGCTGACCCGCGCGCCGTCGGTAAAGCCCAGCCGAACGACACGGCCGGCGACTTCCGAGCGCAAGGTGACGGTTTCGTTGGCGCGCAGCGTGCCGGAGGCGACCGCCTCGTCAATCACCGGGGTCTTGATGACCTTGGCCACCTCGACGCCGACCGGTCCGCTCGGTCTGCCGCCAGGCCCGCCTTGACCGCCGGCTGCAGCGGGTCCTCCCGCAGGTCCTCCCGCAGGTCCTCCAGAAGCCGGCTTGCCATCCGGGCCGGGTTTGGCGCCATCGCCACCGCCCTTGCCGGGCGCAGCTGAGCCATCGGCCGCAGGTGCCGAGCCCTTGAGCTCGAATCCGAAAGAGCCGGGGTTTTTCTGGCTGGTGTAGGCAAACCAGCCGAGCCCACCAAGCCCGAGCACGGCCAGAACGAGATAAACAAGTCTTGATTTCATAGGATGGACGGCCGAGTCAACCTCAGAATCTAGCACACAACGGTGCAGGAGCCATGCTCAGGGCAGCCTAGAATGGACGGCTTCGTTTTATCGAGCAACCTGAACCATGCCAATGCCTGCCCTGGCCAGAGACTCCCTTCGCGCAATCGCCGGCTCCCGGATCCGCGAGGTCGCCAATGCCGCAATGGGCGCCACCGATCTGCTCGCATTCTGGTTCGGCGAACCGGCCACCCCCGCCCCGGCCTTCGTCGTCGAGGCCGCCAAGGCCGCCCTCGATGCCAACGACACCTTCTATCTTCCCAATCTCGGCATCACCGAATTGCGGACCGAACTGGCCGGCTATGTCGATCGTCTGCATCCGCCCTCGGCAGCCGCCACCGACCGCATTGCGGTCACCAGTTCCGGCGTCGCCGCCCTCATGCTGGCCTCCCAGGCCCTGCTGTCGCCAGGCGACCGGGTGGTGGCCGTCGTGCCGCTGTGGCCCAACCTGACCTCGATCGCTGCGGTCCTCGGCGCCCGCGTCGAGACGGTTGCCCTGACAGTCGATACGACACACGGCGGCTGGACGCTCGACCTCGATCGACTGCTCGCGGCGCTGACTCCCGACACCCGTCTGCTGATGATCAACTCACCCGGCAATCCGACCGGCTGGGTGATGCCGGCCGATGCCCAGAAGGTGGTGATCGAACACTGCCGTCGGCTGGGCATCTGGGTGGTCTCGGATGAAGCCTACGAGCGGCTGGTCTTCGATGGCAGCCAGTGCGCGCCCTCGTTTCTCGATGTGGCCGACCCGGACGATCGACTGGTGGTGGCGAATACCTTCAGCAAGACCTGGCAGATGACCGGCTGGCGACTCGGCTGGCTGGTGACACCGAAGGCCCTGTTGCCCGACATCGAAAAACTGATCGAGTTCAACACCTCGTGCGCGCCGGGTTTCGTGCAGCGCGCAGGCCTGGCCGCGGTTCGCCAGGGCGAGGCAGCCACCCGGTCATTCGTGGCGACCGTGCGTGAAGGCGCCGACACGCTCATGACCGCACTGTCTGCGCTGCCGCGCGTGCAGGCCGTCCGACCCGATGGCGCCATGTATGTGCTCCTGCGCATCGAGGGCGAGCATGACAGCCTGGAACTGGCCAAGGCGCTGGCCCGCCAGGCGCGCGTCGGACTGGCGCCGGGTATCGCCTTCGGTCCGGAATGCGAGGGCTATCTGCGCTGGTGCATTGCCCGTCCGCCGGCGACCCTTCACGAAGGCGTCGAGCGTCTGGCGGGCTTTCTGGCCAAACGCTGAGCTCAGCGCCTGGCGGCAGCCAGCCTCAAGGCCTCGTTGGCCAGCGCATCGGCGCGCTCGTTGAGCAGATCGCCATTGTGGCCACGCACCCATCGCACCGTCACCCGACGCGCATCGGCGGTCGCAAACAGTTTCTTCCACAGATCGAGATTGGCCACCGGCTCATTGCGCGAATTGCGATAACCCTTGCGCTCCCATCCGGCGCGCCACTCGCTGAGCCCCTTGAGCACGTATTGACTATCGGACACCAGCTCGACCGGCACCCCCTCGGGCACTCGCAGCAATCCCTCGATCGCGGCGGTCAGTTCGGCGATCTGATTGGTGCCGTGGCCGATGAAGCCATGGACCTCCTCGGCAATCTGGCCGTCGGGGGTGACGATGACCGCCCCCCAGGCAGCAGGCCCGGGATTGCTCGGCGCGCAGGCACCGTCGGTACAGGTCAGCCATTGCTGGTTGGAAGCAGAAGCGCTTGATACAGAAGACATCGGCAGGACTCGAAGAAACAGAAGAAGGACGGAAGACAGGCGCAGTGTATTGGAGTGCCGCAGACAGGCTGGTCAGGCGGGCGCGAGCCGCTTGCCGCTGACCCGCAAGCTCATCTACCGGCCGCGTTGATCCATCGTCCCGCGGCGGCGGGCGATCGGCAGCACGGTGGCACCGGCCCGTGCGGGTCGTCGCCAGGCCCGACCCAGCAGCCGCATCGCCTTGACCCGCTTGACCGCACACAGCATGTACATCGCCCCGCAGACCGGCCACCAGCGGTCGCCGGCGCGCTCCATGAACTCGGTGCGATCAAGCCAGGCGCTGGTGCGGCACGGCGGACGAAAACCGCCGTAGCGGGTGCGCTCGAGTTCGAAGCCGAGCAGTTTGCACCAGTCGCGAAGCCGCGGCAGACCGATCAGATGGCTTGTGCGCGGCATGAAGGGCGCAAGCACCGAGGGCGGCGCGAGCTGGCGCAGCCCCCACAGACTGGCCGGATTGAAGCCGCACAGGATCATCCGCCCTTCCGGGCGCAGCACCCGATCGACCTCGCGCAAGACCTGATGCGGGTCCTGGGCAAACTCCAGGACATGCGGCAGTACGACCAGGTCGATCGACTGGCTCTCGAAGGGCAGTTCCTCGAAGTGGCTCACGCGCAGCAGCGGGCTGCGATCAGCCGGCAAGGGGTCGTCGGCGAGCAGCACCCCGACCCGATTGGCGATGCGATTGTTGCGAAGCGCGTCAATCGCGGATTCGCCGAGCTGCAAGGCATGAAAACCGAAGACATCGCCGACCGACTCATCGAACTGGGCCTGCTCCCAGTCGAGGACATAACGCCCGGGCGGCGATGCCAGCCAGGCCTGCCAGTCGGACCGCACACCACGCAGATCGGGCGAAGGCCCCTGCTGCCCCGGCCCACTGCCCTGCGGCCGGCGAGCGGGCTGACGACCGGAATGGCGACCGGAGAGGCGCGAATCGGGCGCGTCGTCCGGACTGCGAGGCTGACCAGCCGGCACGGCACGGCTCAGGTTCGAGCCAACCAGCGTCAAACGCTTGTGCGTCGTCGATCTCATGACCCGTCTTTGTCCCTGTTCGCGATTTGTCCGGCAGGCTTTTTTGACATCCCGTCACTGTGCCCGGCCCAGTGAAAACCGGCAAGGCGCTTGAGTCTGTGGGATGGACGCCGGTCGACAAGGGGTCGCCTCCGACCGATTGTGTCTTGACCGCGACGCCCGGCT
>CAIVAS010000130.1 GCA_903903975.1 uncultured Burkholderiales bacterium | reverse complement strand
TGCCGGTTACCTTCTGAATTACGGAGATTCGAATGAAGCTCGTCCCTCTGATCGCCCTGACCCTGTCGGTGGCTGCCTCGACCCTGACCGCGACATCGGTGTGGGCACAGACCAAATGGGATCTGCCCGCGGCCTATGCCGCCGGCAACTTCCATACTGAAAACCTGGTGCAGTTCGCCAACGACGTCGACAAGGCGAGCAGCGGCAAGCTCAAGATCACGGTCCATGCCAATGCCTCGCTCTTCAAGGCGCCCGAGATCAAGCGGGCGGTGCAGTCGGGTCAGGCGCAGCTCGGCGAAGTGCTGCTGGTCAACTTTGAGAACGAATGGCCGGTCTATGGGCTGGACGGCATTCCCTTCCTGGCCACCAGCTACAAGGAGGCTTTCAAGCTTTACCAGGCGCAAAAGCCGATCCTCGACAAGAAGCTTGGCGAGCAGGGAATGATGATGCTCTTCGCAATCGCCTGGCCGCCGCAGGGGCTCTACACCAAGAAGGAAGTCAGCTCGGTGGCCGACATGCGCAAGATCAAATGGCGCGCCTACAGCCCCTCGACCGCCAAGATTGCTGATCTGATCGGCGCGCAGCCGGTAACGGTGCAGGCAGCTGAACTGTCGCAGGCGCTGGCCACCGGCGTGGTCGAGGCCTATATGTCGTCGGGCTCGACCGGCTTTGACACCAAGACCTACGAGCACCTGAAGTACTTCTACGACACCCAGGCCTGGCTGCCCAAGAATGCGGTCCTGGTCAATCGCAAGGCGTTTGAGGCGCTCGACAAGGCCACCCAGGACGCGGTGATGAAAGCCGGCGCAGATGCCGAAAAGCGCGGCTGGAAAATCTCCGAGGAAAAGAATGATTTCTACAAGAAAGCCCTGGCCGAGAAAGGCATGAAGATCCTGCCGCCCGCGCCCAAGCTGACCGCTGACTTCCAGCAGGTCGGCGGCATCATGCTCGAGGATTGGGTCAAGAAGGCCGGCCCTGAAGGCAAGGCGATCATCGACGCCTATCGCAAGTGATCCGCCGCACGCTCGACCGTCTCTATGACGCGGCCGGTGCGGCGGCCGGCCTTTGCGTCTTCGCGATCTTCGCGGTGATGCTGATTGCTGCCGGCGCTCGCGAGCTCGGATTTCGCACCGGCGGCACCGACGACCTGGTGTCGTGGATGACCGCCGGCGCGGCCTTCCTGGGGCTGGCCCATACCTTCAAGCACGGCGACTTCGTGCGGGTGGGCCTCTTTCTCGAGAAGATGCCGCCGCGCCTGCGTCGTGGCTTCGAGCTGGCCTCGCTCTCGATCGGGGTCATCTTTACCGGCTTTTTGCTGTGGTCGGTGGCGCTCTATCTTTACAACGGCTGGCTCTACAACGAGATGTCGAATGGCCTGCTGGTGGTGCCGATGTGGATTCCCCAGCTGAGCTTTCTGCTGGGTGCCGCACTGCTGTTTATTGCAATGATCGATGAGTGGCTGATCGTCTTTGGGGGTGCGCACCCGACCTATGTCACCGCCGTCGAAGAGCGACACGCGCGCGGCGACTTCAGCGAGGACGTCTAGATGGAGACCTTCGGCGTCGCCGGCGTAGGCCTCATTCTGCTGATCGTGATGCTGTTCCTTCTGGCCGGGGGCGTCTGGATCGCGATGACCCTGGCAATCGTCGGCTGGGTCGGCATGGCGCTCTTTACCGACATGCAGGCCGCCCGCTGGGGCGAGAATCTGTTTGTTGCGATGTGGGGCTCATCGGCGTCCTGGGAGCTGGCGGCGCTGCCGCTTTTCATCTGGATGGGTGAGATCCTGTTTCGCACCAAGCTGTCGGAGCAGATGTTCGAGGGGCTTGCGCCATGGCTTGGCAATGTGCCGGGGCGCCTGATGCACACCACGATTCTGGGCTGCGGCATCTTCGGGTCGGTGTCGGGCTCGTCGGCCGCCACCTGCGCCACGATCGCCAAGGTGGCCCTGCCCGAACTGAAGCGCCGCGGCTACGACGAGCAACTCGCGCTGGGCGCGCTGGCCACCGCCGGCACGCTCGGCATCCTGATTCCGCCCTCGATCACCATGGTGGTCTATGCGGTCGCCGCCGATGCCTCGATCATCCGCATCTTTCTGGCCGGCTTCATTCCGGGCGGCATCCTGATGGCGCTTTTCTCGGGCTATATCGCCTGGTGGTCGATCAGACATCCCGACCGGGTGCCGCCCGCCGATCCGGTTCCGGGACTGATGGAAAAACTGCGCCGCTCGGGCAACCTGATTCCGTGCACCCTGCTGATCGTCTTCATCGTCTGGGTGCTGGTGGCAGGCTGGGCCACCGCCACCGAGTGCGCGGCCTTCGGCGTGCTGGGCTCGCTGGTCATTGCGGCCAGCAGCCGGTCGCTGACCTGGGAGAACTTTCGCGCGAGCCTGATGGGCGCCACGCGGGTGTCCTGCATGATCATGTTCATTCTGGCGGGCGCGGCATTTTTGACCAAGACCATGGCCTTTACCGGTGTGCCGCGGCTGCTGGCCGAATGGGTGGCCTCGCTCGGCCTGTCGCCCTTCGCACTGATCGGCATGCTCTCGCTGATCTATCTGGTGCTGGGCACCGCGCTTGACGGCATCTCGATGATCGTACTGACCTCGGCGGTCGTGCTGCCGATGATCCAGAAGGCCGGCTTCGATCTGGTGTGGTTCGGCATCTTCATCGTGCTGCTGGTCGAGATCGCCGAGATCACGCCCCCGGTCGGCTTCAACCTGTTCGTCATGCAGACGATGACGGGGAAGGAGCAGACGGAGGTCGCGCGCGCCTCGCTGCCCTTCTTCCTGATGCTGGTGGTGACGGTGGTGCTGTGCACCTTGTTCCCGGTGACGCTGGTGACCGGGCTGCCGGAATATCTGCTGTCGCGGTTGCCGAAGGTCGAGTTCGTCGCCGCGAGTGCGCCGACACCGAAACCCGGATTACTTGACCGG
>CAIVAS010000129.1 GCA_903903975.1 uncultured Burkholderiales bacterium | reverse complement strand
GGCTTCAGGCGCGAGCCGGCTGAGCTCATCCGGTCGGCGGCGGCGCTCGGGTCGTTGCGCGAGAGCAGGACCTGGCCGATGACAGAGAGCTCGCGCGAGGCAGCGGCGTCGAGGACCGTGGCCGGGCGCGACAGGGCGGCCTCGAGCTGACGGTTGTCCAGGTTGGGGGCGGCCAGCATCGCGGCGCGTCGCACGGTGCCGGCATTGCCCGCCTCGAGCGACAACTCGAGCCTTTGCCACAGCTCGGCGCCGCTCGCCTGACCGCTTGCTGCCAGCGCGACCAGAAGATCGTTGCAGGCATCACCGAGTTCGCGCGGCTGCATGATCAGCTCGCGCGCCTCGGCCATGACCGGCTCGCCGCGTGACAGCCGCGACTGCAGCGCGTAGCAGCGCGGTGCGGCCTCGTCGCGAAGGATCCAGTCGGGGTAGACCTGATCGTAGGTCGCCCACATCTGGCGCCGACCAAGTGACAGCAGCCAGTCGCGGCGGGCCAGATCGCCGACGATGGTCTGGCCGTGACGGGCCACGAACTCGCGGGCCTGGTCATCGGTCGAGGTGCCGACCGGCGTATCAGAGTCGGTGCGTCGCAGCGCGGCCAGGCGCAGCTTGAGCCGCCAGTAGTCGGGATAGACGCCCACCAGCGGGTCGTTGCCGGCTTGCGAGGCGGCCTGTTCCAGGCCTGCGGCGTCGCTGCGACCGGCGGCGTTGCGCGCGGCGATGAAGGCATCGTCGGTGGACGCGAAGCCCTGGCGTGCGGGTTTGGGGCAGTTCTTGCCGCAGGCAGCAGCGCTTGTCTGGGGCGAGGCGCTTGCCGCCCAGGTCAACGTCATCAAGGATAACGACAGACCGGTCAACAGCAGGCCGATCAGTGACTGGCCGATCAGTCGCCGGCCGAGCAAGGAGCCGCCAAGGGCCAGGCCTAGAATGAACGGGATGCGCAGTCGGCGCCCGGTAATCAACGATGGCGGCATGCTGCCTGCGACAGAAGAGGAAGCGAGAAAACGTGTCAATGAGCCGGCTATGGCGATCTAGCCAATGAGCGATTCGAGGATAGCACGCGAGCTTGCGCGAAACGCTTTGCGACGCAGGCTGATCGAGTCGCGCCAACAGGTGAGCGAGCCACAGCGCGCGGCGGCCAACGAGGCAATGCTGGCGCGACTGGCCGACCATGCGGGCGACGTCGCCCGCGAGCTGATCGCGATTTACTGGCCGATCCGCAATGAGCCGCAACTCGAGCCGCTGGCCAGGCAGTGGGCCGGGCAGGGGGCCGGGCTGGCATTGCCGGTGGTCGACGCCGTGGCGCAACCGCTGCGCTTCGTGAGGTGGCGCCATGGCGATCCGCTGGTGCCCGGTGCCTACGGCATCGCTCGCCCGGTTCATGACGAGACGGTGCGGCCCACGCTGATCGTCATCCCCTGCCTCGGTTTCGATCGTCGCGGGTATCGCCTGGGCTATGGCGGCGGGTTCTATGACCGGACGATCGCCGCGCTGCAGGCGGATACCAGCCTGCCGATCCGGACCGTGGGGGTGGCCTGGGACGAGGCACTGATCGACGACTTTGTGCCGCTGCCAACCGATCTGCCGCTCGATGCGGTGATCACGCCATCCGCAGTTGTCGCGGCGCAGGCCAAGGGCGCGAGTTGAATCCCCTGATCCACTCGGCAACATCCTCGTTTGGCATCGCCTTCGCAAAATGCCAGCCCTGAACCGAATCGCAACCGATGTCGATCAGATTGGCCAGCGCTGCGGCATTTTCGACGCCCTCGGCAACCGCTGTCAGACCAAATGCGTGCGCGATTTCGACCAGTACCTTCACGATTCGCGGGTCGGGGCTCGGGCCTGCGATGTCCTGCATGAATGACTTGTCGATTTTCAGCTCATCGACCGGGAACTGGCGCAGATAGGCGAATGACGAGTAGCCGGTGCCGAAGTCGTCGATCGACAGCCGGCAGCCCTGACCGCGAATCTGATGCATGAATTCGAGTGACGCGCGATTGTTGCGGGCGATCGAGCCCTCGGTCAGCTCGAAACACAGTTTCGTGGGCGAAATGCCCCAGATGTCGCAAGTCTCTTCGACCAGCGTCGGGAAGGTCGAGTTCGACAGGCTGAGTGCCGACAGGTTGATGCTGACCTCGGGCGTGAGTCCGGTTGATGTCCAGTCGGCCAGATGACGCATGGCGGTGTTCAGGACGAATCGGGTGAGTTCGTCGATCATGCCGGCGCTCTCGCAGATCGAGACGATGGTCGGCGCGCTCACCGGGGCACTGCCGGCTCGCTGCGGCCATCGCACCAGCGCTTCGAGGCCGCTGCAGTGCATGTCGCTCAGGCTGATGATCGGCTGGTAATGGATTTCCAGCTCATTGGACTCGAGTGCCTGACGCAGCAGCGGCTCGAGATTGGCCCGCAGTATCTGCCCGGTGTCGCCGGTCGAGGTGATGATCGCGATGCGGTCGTTCGCGGCAGAGGCCGCCGCCAGCAATGGACCGATACCCTGGATCAGGTCGCTTGATGCGGTGCCGACATGCAGATTGAAGGTTCCGCCGACGACGATATCGATTCGCACGCTGCTCGAGCTGCCGTCATCGAGTTGGCAGTCGTAAACGCCGTCGAGTCGTTCCCGGATGGCATGCGCAGCCAGACGACAGATTGATTCGTTCGGCGCGTTGTCCAGCCAGACCCAGATTTCTTCGGCTGTGGCGACCACATAGCGGTCGTCGGTGCGAAGTCCGGACTCCAGCGCATCGAGCATTTCGTTTTGCACCTGCAGGGCCGACGGCAGACCAATCAGGGCCGGTATCCGGTCGCTGCGGGTGATGCCGATCACCAGCATGCCTCGCGGTTTCAAAGGCTGACCGAGTATCGCGCTGCGGGCATGCTGCTCGAGCATGCCAATTGCAAGGCGCCTGGGATGGCGGCTCGCGTTGATTGCCTCAGACGGCGAGCTCATCGGTTTGAGCGGTTTCGGTCTGGTAGTAGTCGCGCAGCTTCAGGCCGAAGGCGTTCATGCGAAGTCCCCGCATGATTCGCAGACGATTGCGTGATGACTTGCCCATCTCGAAGAGGTCACGTTCGATCGGTTTGGCCAGTGGCGACTTGTCGGGCCAGGTCAGAACGAGGACCTTGGGCTCGAGCCGTCGAACACGGTTGTGGGCCACGACCACCGCGACCTCGCCGTTGCTGAGTTCGACCAGGCTGCCGACCGGGAAGACGCCGACGGCCTGCACGAACTGCTCGATGAGGGGTGCGCTGAAGGATGTGCCGCCCCACTCATAGAGGCTGAGCAGGGTTTCCTGCGCCGAGGAGGCATTGGCATAGGGGCGCGGCGTGATCATTGCCGAGAAGCTGTCGGCGATCGCGGTCATGCGACCGTAGACACCGATCTGATCGCTCTTGAGACCGTTCGGATAGCCGCTGCCGTCGAGTCGCTCGTGATGCTGGGCGATGCCCTGCAGGACGGCGCTGGTGAGGCCTGTCGAGCCTGCCAGCGATGACAGGCCGAGTTCGACATGCCCCTTGACCAGTTCGAATTCGGAGGGCGACAGCATGCCGGGCTTGGCCAGCAGCGCACGCGGCAGCTTGATCTTGCCGACGTCGGCCAGCATGCCGATCACGCCGAGGTCGGCCAGTTGCGCTTTGGGAATCCCCAGATGTCGACCGAGCGCGATCAGATAGAGCGCGACCTTGACGCCATGGTGATAGGTGTTGATGTCTTCGTCGCGCAGTCGGGCCACCCACATCAGGGCGTCGGGATTGGCGGCCATGCTCTCGACCATCTCGTCGACGCAGGTTGCCACGGCCGCGATGTCGGGTGCGTCGCCCGCCTTGATGTTGCGAAAGAGGTCCTGCAGGACGGATTCGCTTTTGGCAAAGGCCAGCCGCGCGCGCGGCAATTCGGCTTCGATCGCCTTCGTGTCGCGATAGACCACCGGCGAGACGCCGTCGGGGAGCAGCTCTGCGAATGCCTGCGTCAGCTGACTGTCTTTCGATTTTGCATTGCCGTCTTTTCGAGGACCCTCGGTCAGGCGATTCTTGAGCCAGTTCGCGATGCGACCGAAGACATTGCCCTCGGCGTCATCGACCGGGTTCGAGATGGCGGTTGCCCGAACGAAGTCGCGAAAACGTTGCCGCGTCTCATCGCTGACGCGCGGGTCGGTGCGGGCCCGATAGCTGCGATTGCTGCCAGCGCGACGGTTTTCGATCGCGGTTGACCGAATGGGGGTGCCCGTGTCGGCGTCGCCATCCTGATCGTCAATGAGTTCTGCGTCGATCGCGGTCACGCTCGCACCCACGGCGGTCTTGTTCACCCGGCTCTTTGCCGCAGCCGGGTCGGGGTTCAGCGCTGCCGCGGGCTCATGTCGGCCTGACGTCATCGACGGCGAGGTTCGCCATTTGGCCGCCACCACAGCGTCGGACAATTCGAGGTCGATATAGACATAGCTGCAGAACTTGCGAAGCGTATCGAGTTCAATCTGGCTGTCGGCCAGGAAGCCCTGTAACAGAAAGGGGGTGTCGAGCCAGGGTCGATCGAGTTCTGCCACATACAGGCCGAACTCGAGCTCCGATACCGCGATGCGCAGCCTGCGGCTTGCCGCAAGTTGCGCTATCCCACTATCGGATTCGCTCTGTTGAGCTGTTTGCGTGATCACTCTCGGGTATTCCTTGACTCAAAGACGTCAGTGCCGCGTCGATGCCGGCAGTGATGCATGGTGCTCAGACTAACCAAGCCGTCTGGCACGGATAAGGCATTGCTGCCGGACGGTCAGACGATCGGACGCTCACCCGACGGGTGGGCGACATTGCGGGTTCGAACGGCAAGCCGATTGTTGCGCATGCGTCAGTGCCTGCCGGGTGACTCAGACGGTGATCAGATCGGCTGCGGTGAAGTCGAGCTGATAGTGATCGCGAATCTTCAGGCTGAAGGCATTCATCCTCAGGCCCTTGGCGATCTGCACACGATTTCGCGAGGACTTGCCAGAATGAAAGAGGTCGCGTTCGATGGGCTTGTCCAGCGGCGATTTGTCGGGCCGGGTCAGCACCAGCACCTTGGGTTCGAGCCTGCGCACGCGGTTGTAGGTGACGACGACCGCGACCTCACCGTTACTGAGTTCGACCGGACTGCCGACCGGAAATACGCCGATCGCCTGCACGAACTGTTCGATCAGGGAGGTGCTGAATGAGCTGCCGCCCCACTCGTAGAGTTTGAGCAAGGCTTCCTGCGGCGAGGAAGAATTGGCATAGGGGCGCGGCGTGGTCATTGCCGAAAAGCTGTCGGCGATCGCGGTCATCTGTCCGTAGACGCCGATCTGGTCGCCGGTCAGTCCGCTCGGATAGCCGCTGCCGTCGAGTCGCTCGTGGTGCTGGAGGATGCCCCGCAGCACCGCGGCCGGCAGGTCCGCGGCGCCATTGAGTGATGCCAGTCCGACATTGACATGGCTTTTGACCAGCTCGAACTCGGCTGGCGACAGCATCCCCGGCTTGGTCAGAAGGGTCCGCGGCAGCTTGATCTTGCCGATATCGGCCAGCATGCCGATCAGGCCGAGGTCGCGCAGCTGCTCTTTGGGAAAGCCGAGATGACGGCCGAGCGCGATCAGGTAGAGCGAGACCTTGACGCCATGGTGATAGGTATTGATGTCTTCGTCGCGCAGTTTGGCGATGAGCATCATGGCATTGGGATTGGCGATCATGCTGACGACCATCTTGTCGACGCAGGCCTTGACCGCCGCAATATCGGGCATTACCCCGAGTTTGATGTTCCGGATGATGTCCCGAGTGACGGCTTCGCTATCGGCAAAGGTTTGTCGGGCCCGCGGCAACTCGGTTTCGACCGGGGAGTTGTCCTGATAGACACCGAGCGAGACCCCTTTGGGCAGCACTTCCGACAAGTCCAGGTCGACAATGGGTGCTGTCGAATTCGAGTCACGCCCGGTCGCCTCGCCGCGGCTCGTCACGGTGTTGATCCAGCCCGAAATCCGGCCGAATAAAGGCATTCCGTGATGACCAGCCTGGTCCGCGACCGCGGTGGCGCGCACGAAATCGCGAAATCGCCGGCGGGTCACATCGTGAACCCTCAGATCGTAGCGGGCCTGATAGGCACGCCAACCGGTTGATCGCCGGGTCCTGGCCTCGGTCAGGCCGACCAGGAGGCTCGATCGAGCCGCGTCTCCATCGTCGTCAGTCGCCGACGCAAAGCCGGATTCCATCGGTGTTTCCCCGAAAAACTCGGGCATCCCGGGCACCGCCCTCACGACCCGTTCGTCCTCGTAAGCGGCTTGCCTCGTGACCTCCCGGTCGATTGCAGCTGAACCGGCCGACAGCCAGTTCGCGGCGACCATTTCGTCGGAGAACTTGAGATCGATGTAGACATGGCTGCAGAACTGGCGCAGGGAGTCGAGCTCGGCCTGGCTGTCAATCAGGAAACCCTGCAGGAGAAACGGGGTGTCGACCCAGGGTCGATCAAGCTCGGTGACGAACATGCCGAATTCGAGCATCGATGCAGGAACTCGCAGCCTGCGACTTCTCGCTATCAGCTCGCCCGAATGGGCTGAGTCGCGTCGTTTTTCAGCCTTCGTAGTCACGATGGGGTGTTCCCTGGTTGAAATCACGCCTCTTGTTGATCAGTTGCGGCGGTGAATTGATGGCGTGCGGCATTGTCGAGCTGGTAGTGATCGCGAATCGTCAGACTGAATGAATTGATGCGCAGGCCTTTCGTGATTCGCAGACGATCTTTTGAGGACTTGCCCATCTCGTAGAGGTCACGTTCGATCGGTGTGGCCAGTGGCGTCTTGTCGGGGGCGGTCAGCACGAGGACCTTGGGCTCGAGCCGTCGAACGCGGTTGTGGGCCACGACGATCGCGACCTCGCCGTTGCTGAGCTCGATCAGGCTGCCGACCGGGAAGACGCCGATCGCTTGTACGAACTGTTCGATCAGGGTGGCGCTGAAGCTTGTCCCGCCCCATTCATAGAGGCTGAGCAGGGCTTCCTGCGCCGAGCAGGCATCGGCATAGGGTCGGGGTGTGGTCATTGCCGCGAAGCTGTCGGCGATCGCGGTCATGCGACCGTAGACACCGATCTGATCGCTGGTGAGACCGTCCGGATAGCCGCTGCCATCGAGTCGCTCATGATGTTGTGCGATGCCCTGAATGACGGCAGGCGAGAGGCCTGCCGAGGCCTCAAGCGATGCCAGACCGAGTGCAACATGACCCTTGACCAGATCGAACTCGGCCGGTGAGAGGGCGCCGGGCTTGGCGAGGAGTGCGCGCGGCAGCTTGATCTTGCCGATATCAGCCAGCATGCCGATCAGGCCGAGGTCGGTCAGTTGCGCCTTGGGAATCCCCAGGTGTCGACCGAGCGCGATCAGGTAGAGCGAGACCTTGACGCCATGGTGATAGGTGTTGATGTCTTCGTCGCGCAGTTTGGCGATGAACATCACCGCATCAGGGTTGGCGATCATGCTTTCGACGATATTGTCGACGCAGGCCTTCACCGCTGGGATATCCGGGAGCTCGCCGGCCTGGATGGTCCTGGCGATCTCCCGCGCGACGCTTTCGCCGTCGATAAAGGCCTGTCTGGCCCGCGGCAACTCGGTTTCAACCGGGGTGGTGTCCCGGTAGATCGTCAGCGACGCACCTTGCGGCAGTACGCTGGACAGATCCAGGTCGGCGTCTGCGTGCGCGGATATTCGGCGGCGCTGTGAGGCCTTGTCGCGCGTCAACGGGGTATTGAACCAGTTCGAGATCCGGTCAAGAAAAGCCAGTCCGTTTTGCTTCTCGTCGATCGCAATGGCCCGAACGAAATCCAGAAAACGCTGCCGGGTCTCATCGCTGACTGGTGGATCGTTTTGCGCCTGAGCGCTGCGCGCCTTGCCGGTGCGACGGGGCTCGATCGCCGTCGGGCCGACCAGGATGGTCGCGTTCGCCTCGTCCTGGTCGTCGCCGCCCGCCTGCGCGAAGCCGGATTGCATCGGTGCCCCCGATTCAAAGGTGGGCAGCTTGGGCGCGTCTTTGACGACCCGTTCGTCGGCATAGGCGTCTTGCGAGGGTCCTGTCTGGTCCGGCAGATCCGAAGCAGCCGCGCGCCACTCGGCGGCGACCGCTTCGTCGGAGAATTTGAGGTCGATGTAGACATATCGGCAGTACTTGCGCAGTGTCTCGAGATCGCCATCGTTGTCGAGCAGGAAACCCTGCAGCAGAAATGGCGTGTCGACCCAGGGCCGATCGAGCTCGGCCACGAACAGTCCGAGTTCGAGATCCGCGACCGCAACCCGCAAACGGCGCCTTATCGCCGCCAGGTCGACCGAACTGGCTGCGTCCCTGTGGTGGGCGGTTTTTGCGATCACGCGGGGATATTCCTTGACTCGACAATAGCGCTGTCGGGACGATGCCGGCAGCGGCTAAGTTCCTAATATGTCGAGGCTATCCAGTCCAATCCGCAGTGCTAAGTCATTCCTGCCGGACGGTCAGAAGATTTTGTGACGACCCGACGGTCGGCCGCCAATGCCGGGGCGAGCGGCAGATTTCGTCTCATTGACGTCTAATTACTGGTGATGGACTGCCAGAGTGCACGGCTCGGCCCGGCCTGGTTGAGCGTGTAGAAATGGATGCCGGGTGCGCCGCCGTCGAGCAGGCGGGCGCACAGTGCGCTCACCACGTCATGGCCGAAGGCCCGCAGCGAGGCGGTGTCATCGGCGAAGGCCGCCAGGCGCAGTCGCATCCAGCGCGGAATCTCCGCGCCGCAGGCATCCGAAAACCGGGCGAGCTGGGTGTAATTGGTGATCGGCATGATGCCCGGCACGATCGGCACGCTCACGCCAGCCGCCTGGGCCGCATCGACGAAGCGGAAATAGGCGTCGCTGTTGAAAAAGTACTGCGTGATCGCCGAATCGGCACCCGCCGACACCTTGGCGACAAAGGCATTCAGGTCGGCCTGGGGGGTGCGCGCCTGAGGATGGATCTCGGGATAGGCAGCGACTTCGATGTGAAACCAGTCGCCGCTGTGGCTGCGCACGAATTCAACCAGATCGCTGGCATACCGGAATTCACCGGCATCGACCATGCCCGAGGGCAGGTCGCCGCGCAGTGCCACCAGTTTGCGGATGCCGCTGTTGCGCCAGCGATCGAGCAGTTCGGCGACGCTGTCGCGGGTCGCGCCGACGCACGACAGATGCGGCGCCACCGTATGCCCTTCAGCGGCGATCTCGTCGACCACGCCCAGCGACTTGTCGCGGGTCGCACCGCCCGCGCCATAGGTCACGCTGAAAAAGCCGGGGTTCAGTCCGGCCAGCTGTAGACGCGTGTCACGCAGCTTTTGCAGGCCTTCGGGGGTGTTCGGCGGAAAAAATTCGAAGCTGACGTCGGTGGAGCGGGAAGTCATGGAGGGGCCTCATCGGGCAGCGGCCGCAGCTTTGGCGCGCTGGCGTGGAGAAAGGTTTCAAGGTTGCCGTCGGTGCCGGGCAGGGCGCTGTCGACGGTCTGAATCACCGACCAGCGCAGCGCCTGTGCACAGGCGACGACGGCGTTGATTGCGCTTTGGCGGGCCTGCGGATCGACGACGATGCCGCGCCGGTCGATGGCTCCCGGCCCGACCTCGAACTGCGGCTTGATCAGCAGCAGGACGGTGGCCTCGGGGGCGAGCAGGGCATCGATGGCGGGCATGACTTTGGCAAGCGAAATGAAGGAGAGGTCGGCGACGGCCAGGGCAAAGCCTTCCGGTGGCAAGTGATCGATCTGTTCAGACAGCAGAGCCGGCGTGACGTCGCGCAGATTGGTGCGCTCGAGGCAGCTCACCCGCGAATCGCTCCGCAAGCGGGGATGGAGCTGGTCATGGCCGACTTCGATGCCGATCACGCGGGTTGCGCCCGCCTGCAGCAGACAATCGGCAAAACCGCCGGTCGACATGCCCAGATCGAGTGCGACCACACCCCGCGGATCGATCCCGGTGGCCGCCAGCGCATGGGCCAGCTTGGCGCCGGCTCGTGACACGAAGCGGGTCTCGTCCGAGGCTTCGACCCAGAGTTCGTCATGCACGCTGACCTGTTGCGCCGGCCGTTCGATACGTTTGCCCGGCGCGGAATACACCGCACCATCGGCAATCAGCCTTTGCGCTGCGGTGCGCGAGGGCGCGAGCCCCCGCGCGACCAGTTCGATGTCGACCCGGCTCAAGACATCAGTAGCGGTAGGCATTGCCCTTGTAGGGGCCTGCTACCGACACGCCGATGTAGTCGGCCTGCGTGGGCGACAGTTCGGTCAGCATCGCGCCAAGCTTCTTGAGGTGCAGACGCGCGACCTTCTCGTCGAGATGCTTGGGCAGCACATAGACCTTGCCGCTCTCGTAGGCATCCGGGCGGGTCCAGAGTTCGATCTGGGCAATCGTCTGGTTGGCAAACGACGAGCTCATCACAAAGGAAGGATGGCCGGTGCCGCAGCCGAGGTTCACCAGTCGGCCTTCGGCCAGCAGGATGATCCGACGGCCATCGGGGAAGATGATGTGGTCGACCTGCGGCTTGATGTTTTCCCAGGTGTACTGCTTGAGCTTGGTGACATCGATTTCGTTGTCGAAGTGGCCGATGTTGCAAACGATCGCCTGATCCTTCATGCGCAGCATGTGCTCATGGGTGATGACGTCGCGGTTGCCGGTGGCGCTCACGAAGATGTCGGCCTTGTCGGCGGCATATTCCATCGTGACCACGCGATAGCCTTCCATGGCGGCCTGCAGTGCGCAGATCGGGTCGCATTCGGTGACCCAGACCTGCGCCGACAGGGCGCGCAGCGCCTGGGCACTACCCTTGCCCACGTCGCCATAGCCGGCCACGACCGCGACCTTGCCGGCGATCATGACGTCGGTGGCGCGCTTGATCGCATCGACCAGCGACTCACGGCAGCCATAGAGGTTGTCGAACTTGCTCTTGGTGACCGAGTCGTTGACGTTGATCGCCCGGAAGGCGAGTTCGCCGCGCTCGGACATCTGATAGAGGCGATGCACCCCGGTGGTGGTCTCTTCGGTCACGCCGACAACCGCCTTGAGGTTGGTTTCATAGAAACCCGGATCGCGGGCCAGCTGGCGGCGGATCGAGTTGTAGAGGCAGACTTCTTCTTCGCTCTTGGGGTCGTTGAGCAGCGAGGCGTCTTTGGCGGCCTTGGTGCCCAGATGCAGCAGCAGCGTAGCGTCGCCGCCGTCGTCCAGGATCATGTTCGAGGGCTGGTGGTCGGACCATTCGAAGATCTTGTGGGTGAAGTCCCAGTAGTCATCGAGCGACTCGCCCTTGAAGGCAAAGACCGGGATGCCGGCTTCGGCGATGGCGGCTGCGGCATGGTCCTGGGTCGAGAAGATGTTGCACGAGGCCCAGCGGACCTGTGCGCCAAGCGCGGTCAGGGTCTCGATCAGGACCGCGGTCTGGATGGTCATGTGCAGCGAGCCGGTGATGCGTGCGCCCTTGAGCGGCTGAGCG
>CAIVAS010000128.1 GCA_903903975.1 uncultured Burkholderiales bacterium | reverse complement strand
GTCGTGCCCGGCGCGTTGGTCTGCGTGTTGCCTGGTGAGGTGGTCTGCGTGTTCCCCGATTGGGTGGCGGTGTTGTTGCTGATGGCGGTGGCGTCGCCCACGCTCGCGGTCGTGCTGGGAACCGGGTTGCCGTTGGTACTGGAGTTGCTGCTGCTGTCGCTTGAGCCGCCACAGGCAGCGAGCGCCAGCGACACCAGCATGACCGACAGCCCCGGCATGGCCCGGTGAAGGCTGCGCGAACTGCCATTCGATCGAGGCCGCGCGAGTCGATGCGAAAGCGATGCAAAGTCCATGGCCGGGTCCCATCAGGCTTAGGGTGGATGCTCAAGCTGGTCACTGTGGCGATGCTCCCGTGCAAATCCGCCTGAAGGCTGTCGGGCGGTTTATCAAGGCCGATGAATGGACGTTCATTGACCGCTCATGTCTTCCCACGGCCGCTCATGCCCACTCGCCCACTCTCCCACTCGCCAGATGAGGTACTGCCTTGGCAACTCGGGTGCAATTCCGTGAATGGGTGCGCGCGGCTTGTCGCGATCGGAGGTGTGCGGCATCCTGCTTCGATTGACCGCGCGGGCGTTGCCTCACCCCGCCATCAGCCCCAATCACCCCTCTCTCACCCACAGGTTGTCAATGGACTTTGCGCTCAGCCCCGAACAGGAATCCATCAAATCCTCGATCGAGCGCATTTGCGATCGCTTCGGTGACGACTACTGGCTCAACAAGGATCGCGAGGGCGGCTTTCCGCACGAGCTTTACCGGGCGCTGGCCGACGACGGCTGGCTGGGTATCTGCATTCCCGAGGCCTATGGCGGCTCGGGTCTTGGCATCACCGAAGCCGCGATCATGGCTCAGGCGATTTCGCGCTCCGGGGCTGGCATGTCGGGCGCCTCGGCGGTCCACATCAATATTTTCGGACTCAATCCGGTGGTGGTCTTCGGCACCGAGGAGCAAAAGCGCCGCATGTTGCCGCCGATGGTCCAGGGGCTGGAGAAGGCCTGCTTCGGCGTCACCGAGCCGGATGCCGGTCTGAACACCACGCATCTGAAAACCCGCGCCCGGCGCAATGGCGACCACTATGTGGTCGATGGCCAGAAGGTCTGGATCTCGACCGCGCAGGTCGCCGATCGCATTTTGCTGCTCGCCCGCACCACACCGCTCGAAGACGTGAAGCGCTCGACCGAGGGGCTGAGCCTTTTCTATACCCGCTTCGATCGCAGCCGGATCCGGGTGAGCGAGATCGAGAAGATGGGCCGCAAGGCGGTCGATTCGAATGAGCTCTTCATTGAAGGCCTCGAGATTCCGATCGAGGACCGCATTGGCGAGGAGGGCAAGGGCTTTCAGTACATTATCGAAGGGCTGAACCCCGAACGCATCCTGATCGCTGCCGAAGCGGTGGGCCTGGGCCAGGTCGCGCTCGACCGTGCCACCAAATACGCCAAGGAGCGAGTGGTCTTTGGTCGCGCGATCGGCCAGAACCAGGGCATCCAGCATCCGCTGGCGCAATGCTGGATGGAGCTCGAAGCCGCCAACCTCATGATCCAGAAGGCTGCCTGGCAGTACGACCGTGGCCAGCCCTGCGGTGCCGAGGCCAATGCCGCCAAGTACCTGGCCGGCGAGGCTGGCTTTCATGCCTGCGAGACTGCGGTCATGACCCATGGCGGGTTCGGCTATGCCCGTGAATATCACGTCGAGCGCTACCTGCGTGAAGTGCTGATTCCTCGCATCGCCCCGGTCAGCCCGCAACTGGTGCTGTGCTTTATCGCCGAAAGAGTGCTCGGGCTGCCTAAGTCTTATTAACTACTTCGGCCGGATTTGGCGCTGCGACAGCGCTGCGAACAGTACTTCACCTCGTCCCAGTTCTTTGCCCAGGCCTTGCGCCAGGACATCGGTCGCCCGCACGCCAGGCAGGGCTTGCTGGGCAGCGCCGACTTGTTTCCGCGGAAGGACTGCTTCGGTTCACCCATTTCGCGATTTTCTACGAGTAAAAACATCGTTTCGCATTGTGGGATATGGGCCGCGCATCGCACCATCGAACGATTTCATACTGCCGGTTCGAATGCCGCAATGCGAAATTACGACATCAAGTGATTGAATTAAAACAGAAATATCGTGTTTCCTCGATGTGACATAAGCCTGCTGCCACGCAGCACACCCTTGCTATGGTAGCGGGATGGTCATCGCAGGTTGACCGCCGTTTTCAATCACCCAGGAGTGCCTCCCATGTCGTCACGTGAACTCGAAGCCCAGAAGCTCCAGAAGGAGTGGTCCGACAACCCCCGCTGGCGCGGTATCAAGCGCAGCTATTCGGCTGCCGACGTCGTGCGTCTGCGCGGTTCGGTCGCGGTCGAGCACACCCTGGCCAAGCGCGGCTCCGAAAAACTCTGGAAGCTGATCAACGAAGAACCCTTCGTGAACTCGCTGGGAGCGCTCACCGGCAACCAGGCAATGCAGCAGGTCAAGGCTGGCCTGAAAGCCATCTATCTGTCGGGCTGGCAAGTTGCCGGCGACGCCAACCTGGCCGGTGAAATGTATCCCGACCAGTCGCTGTATCCGATCAACTCGGTGCCGCAGGTCGTCAAGAAAATCAACAACGCGCTGACCCGCTGCGACCAGATCCAGTGGATGGAAGGCAAGAACCCCGGCGAGCAGGGCTACACCGACTATTTCGCCCCGATCGTGGCCGATGCCGAAGCCGGTTTCGGCGGCGTGCTCAATGCCTTCGAACTGATGAAAGCCATGATCGAAGCTGGCGCCTCGGGCGTTCACTTCGAAGACCAGCTGGCGGCTGTCAAGAAATGCGGCCACATGGGTGGCAAGGTGCTGGTGCCCTCGCGTGAAGCGGTTGCCAAGCTCACCGCAGCCCGTCTGGCTGCCGACGTGATGGGTACGCCCACTGTCTTGCTGGCGCGGACCGATGCTGAAGCGGCCGATCTGGTCACCTCCGACGTCGACGACAACGACAAGCCCTTCATCACCGGCGAGCGTACTGTCGAAGGCTTCTATCGCACCCGTCCCGGCATCGAGCAGTCGATCTCGCGTGGTCTCGCCTATGCGCCTTATGCCGATCTGATCTGGTGCGAAACCGGCAAGCCCGATCTGGCCTTTGCCAAGCAGTTCGCCGAAGCCATCCAGAAGCAGTTCCCGGGCAAGATGCTGGCCTACAACTGCTCGCCTTCGTTCAACTGGAAGCGCAACCTCGACGCCTCGACCATTGCCAAGTTCCAGCGCGAACTCGGTGCCATGGGCTACAAGTTCCAGTTCATCACGCTGGCCGGCTTCCACAGCCTGAACTACTCGATGTTCAACCTGGCCTATGGTTATGCACGCGACAATATGACAGCGTTCGTCGAGCTGCAGGAAGCCGAATTCGCAGCCGCCGACAAGGGCTTTACCGCGGTCAAGCACCAGCGTGAAGTCGGTACCGGCTACTTCGATGCGGTGACCACCACCATCGAGAACGAGTCGTCGACGGCTGCGCTCAAAGGCTCGACCGAAGATGAACAGTTCTTCGACGGTCACGACGACGACCACGGTCACGCCAAGAAAGCGGCCTGATCAGCCTTACTGAATCGATGGTTCAGGAGCCGGTGTCGCGATAAGCGATGCCGCTCGACAGCCCGCAGAAGAAGTGATTCTTCTGCGGGTTTTTTGTTGGATTGAAGGGCCTTGCGAGGTGGAACAGTGAAGATACTGACGCTTGATATCCGGGACCCCTCTGACGCGCTGTACGATTTCGCAGCCGCCTGGAAGAGTGGGAAAGCGAAGCAATCGGCACGCATCAGCTTTGCGAGTCCTGAACTCCTGTGGCAGGTGCTGACGGCGAAACGTTGGGAGCTTATCAAAGCGCTGTGCGGAGCAGGCCCTATCTCGATTCGCGAAGCCGCACGCCGGGTTCACCGTGATGTGAAGGCTGTTCATGGCGATGTCACGGCGCTGCTGGCCGCGGGTGTTCTGAGCAGAGCGGAAGGTGGGGGCATCGAATTTCCGTTTGAGGCTGTGAAGGTCGAGTTCCTGCTGCACGCAGATTAGACCCGGTCGTTTTGATCTGCTGAAAAACGAAAGGTCTCCATAAACGTCAGGGCTGGCGCTGTCGATTTTCGAATTTGACTTATAATCGAAAAATAAATCGAAACGATATTAAGCTATGCACGTCGCTCTTAAAAAGACCAAGCGCCCCGGTTCCGCCTTGCTTGGCTTGGATATGCTGAGCCAGGTGGCGGCGCTGATCGCCGAAAAAATTCCCACAGGCACTTTTGACAAAGCAAGCTTATCCAAGGCCTTGCACGACGTGCTCGACGCCCGCAACGATCAGGGCAGGATGGCGCGCAAGCAAATCCAGATGCACATCATGGAGGTCAACGAGCGGCTCGCGTATGGGCACTCAGCCGAGTCGGCAGACCGATTGCTTTCCACTGAGCAAGCAGCTCAGATGATGATGAAGAGCCGCCCCCATGTCGCGATGCTTATCGATGCGGGAGAGCTAGAAGGGGCTTCAAAGACGCCCAAGGGGCATCGGCGAGTGCCGGAGTCTTCCGTCAGGGCGTGGTTGAGCAAGCATGGGAAGTCTGCCAAGACGGGTTCTTCCGACTACAAGGCCGGCGCGAGGGAGGCTGGCATGTATGTGATCGATGAAACGGCTTATGTCGAAGCCGCCGCATCGGGCCGCAGCCGTGCTTGATCGAGGTCACTGAGGTAAGGATCATGGTTGTCACGGTAACTGCCCATGACTATCGGAGGGCGCGATGAAGCAGTTTCACCCGGCCAGAAAGCGGGTCGATGTCTCAGTAGGGGAGTCTGTGAGGGTGCTTCGTGAGCTCCAGGAGATGAGCCAGAACGAGCTGTCCGGCATGACCGGCATTCCCCAATCGACGATCTCAGCCATTGAGAACGACAGAGTGCGGCTCGGTGTCGAGCGAGCCAAGGTTCTTGCGCGGGCCTTGCAATGTCACCCTGGGGTTCTTGTCCCTCTAAGCCCCTAGCCCTAAGCCGTCGGCCGGTTTTCTCGGCCTTCGGTGCAATGTTCGAAAGCGGTCGGATTCCCGATCATGGGTGCCCCTTCACCCTGATTCGGAACTTCTCTGAACCCGCTCACGTTTCTCTCAGTTTTCCGGCGCATTCCCCGCGCTGATCGCCGCAGCCATCGCGGCCAAGGCATGACGGAGTACCTCATTGCTGTGGCATTGATCGCGGTTGCCGCGAACTGCTTTTGCATCCTGCTCGGCTAGCCAACTGCAAGCAGACCCAAGGGCCTGCGCTCGAGGTATCGGGTCAGGACGCATCGTCCGCGATCCCCGATTATGTTGGTGTTATGCTACAAAAAAACCCACGAAAGAAAATACGCAAAGAAAAACAAAATTATAAAACTGAAAATTTGTACGATTTTCCTCACTTATTTGAGTGAGGTGCATGGCATGACCGACGAACAGCCGCAGCAAGAAGAGCAAAATGTGCAAGAAAAGTCGGTCTACCCGGTCGCAGCGCATTATTTGGCCGTTGAAAGTCCGCAACAACGCCACTTGAAAAAACGCCTCGACGTCATAGCGTGGGTCCATCGCTGGGGCTATTCGTCTGCAGACCTCATCCGACAGGTCGCTGGCATGAAGTCCGGTGGCTTCGCTACCAGCCTCGTGAAGAAGGGCTGGCTTGTTAAAACGAAGACCGAAAGTGGCATGCCGCGCTTTATCTACACACTTTCAAAAACCGGCTTGCAAGAGGCAGAGCGTCGTGCCGATCAGCTTTTTAGATACCCGGAGCTAGATCCGTACCGAGTCAATCAGTTGCAGATTCGGCACTATTTGTTAGCTCAAGATATGACATTGTTTGCCTTCGAAACACGTTTCATCGCCGATTACAAAACCGAGCGAATGTTCGACGAAGCAGGCGACATCGCCGGACAGAAACGACCTGACATCGTATGGGAGCGGCCCGATGGAAAGCTCGCGGCAATCGAAATCGAGCTCAGTGCTAAATGGGATCGGCGACTAGATGAATTTGTCCGTGGACTCTTGCGTTCATTGAATCCATACGGAAGATTTCCACCCAAATATGTCGAGTGCTTAATTGTGACCGACTCTCCCGCAATTAAACGAAGATACGAGGCCGCAATGTCTCTCGGAGCACCGCTGAAGACTTGGGAGAAAAAATCAAGCTCTCAATGGGTCGTAACACACCGCTCTGTCGTCCCTGATTGGCTTCTCGATCATGTTCGGGTCTATCTTGTAAAAGGCTGAACCGGCGATCGTTCTAATTGATTCGCAGCGGTTGCGCGACCCGTGACCGCACCACCTGTCGGGCTGTTTGTAGTGCACCACTTCAGGATGGGCAGATCGTCTGAGCAGTTTTTGACTCATCTATGCCAATGGCGATTTGTAATGACCCAGCAGAGCAAGGAGTCCCCTCACGCCAAGAAAACTCGATGACGTTATCGCAGCATTACCAAAAGCGCTTCAGAAACGGGTGCAAGCGCGCGCCATGGAATTAGCCACCCTCAAAGATCTGCGTTTGGCTGCCCAGCAAACGCAAGAACAGTTGGCAGCCACGCTGGGTGTTGGGCAAGACACCATCTCGCGACTGGAAAAGCGCAGCGACATGCTGCTTTCGACTTTGCGCCACTACGTGGAAAGCATGGGGGGCAAATTAGAGCTCGTGGCTCAATTCCCGGACCGTCCGCCAGTCGTGAT
>CAIVAS010000127.1 GCA_903903975.1 uncultured Burkholderiales bacterium | reverse complement strand
TGTCCTGACCACGGTCGGTGGCGCGCGTCAGGTGGTGGCACGTGCCGAGATCACGCCGATCGTGCCGGCCGCACCGGAGACCATCGACCCGCCGCCGTCAGCGACAAAAGCGCAGGATTCGCGCGCCTCGAAGGCCAGTGTCGGCAGCGCCAGATCGGGCAGCGCCAATGCGAAAAACGCGCCGCGCCCGTCCGGCCCGGTGGCCAAATCGGCACCGAACCCTCGCACCGCCAGCGCGTCGAATACCGTGAAGACGGTCTACAAGACGCCGCCGAAGCCGGCGCCAGCAAAAGCCCCGACCAAGGTCGCCCGCACCTGAGGCTCAGTCAACGATAGTCGCCTCGGCGGCGATCGACTCAGCGGGATCGACTCATCCGCTGATCGACTCAGCGGCGGATCATTTCAGCCGTTGATCGCCGAGATCAGCTGGCGGGTGTAGTCGGCTTGGGGCGCTGCAAAGAGCGCCTCGGTTTCGCCGGTCTCGACCACTCGCCCGTCTTTCATCACGAGCACCCGATGCGCCATCGCGCGAATGACCGCCAGGTCGTGGGTGATGAACAGGTAACTCAGCCCCAGGCGTCGCTGCAGCGCACCGAGCAGCTCGAGCACCTGCTGCTGGACCGAGACATCGAGGGCCGAGGTCGGCTCATCGAGCAGCATCAGCTCAGGGCGCAGAATGGCCGCTCGCGCAATCGCGATGCGCTGACGCTGACCGCCCGAAAACTCGTGCGGATAGCGCGACAGCGCGTTTGCATCCAGCCCCACTTCCTGCAGCATCTCGACGATCGCCTCGCGCCGCAGGGTTTCCGAGAGCTCAGGCTGATGCAGTGACACGCCCTCGCCCACGATCTGCTCGATCGTCATGCGCGGCGACAGCGAGTTATAGGGATCCTGAAACACCATCTGCATGCGCCGTCGCACCGGGCGCAGCGCCGACTGCGACAGGGTGTCGAGACGCTCACCACCGAAACGGATCTGCCCCGACGGATCGCCCGAGGCCAGCCGCAGCAGGGTCATGCCAAGCGTGGTCTTGCCCGAGCCCGATTCACCGACGATACCGAGGGTCTCGCCACGGCTCAGGCTCAGATCGACCTCTTTCACCGCATCGAAGGGCTTGCGGCCGAACCAGCCCGACTTGAACCAGAAGCGGCAGCCCACGCCCTCGCCGCGAAGCAGTTCGGGCGCGTCAGTGGCGACCGGCTCAAGCGAGCGACGCGGCCGGCTGTCGATCAGGCGGCGGGTATAGGGGTCGGCAGGCGCCTCGAAGAGCTGCTCGGTGGGCGCGGTCTCGACCAGCTTGCCGGCGCGCATCACACCGACCCGATCGGCAAAGCGACGCACCAGCGGCAGGTCGTGGCTGATCAGCAGTACCGCCATGCCGATGCGCCGCTGAAGATCGTCGAGCAACTCGACAATCTGGCGCTGGATGGTCACATCGAGCGCGGTGGTGGGCTCATCGGCCACCAGCAGCGCCGGCTGACAGGCGAGCGCCATCGCGATCATGGCTCGCTGGCGCTGTCCGCCAGAGAGCTCATGCGGATAGCTGTGAACGCGCCGCTGCGGCTCGGGCACCCCGGTGAGCTCGAGCAGTTCGACCGCACGCGCTCGCGCGGCAAGGCGGCTGAGCCCCTCATGCAGCATCAGGGTTTCACCGATCTGGTCGCCGATGGCAAAGAGCGGATTGAGCGCGGTCATCGGCTCCTGGAAGATCATGGCGATCTCCTTGCCACGCACCCCGCGCATCTGTTGCTGCGACAGGCTGGAGAGTTCGCGCCCGGCAAGGGTCACACGCCCCTCGACGCGGGCGTCGCCAGCCAGCCCGAGCAAGGCCAGCGCGGTCAGGGTCTTGCCCGATCCGGACTCGCCAACCAGCGCAAACTTTTCACCTCGCCGGATCTCGAACGAGACCCCGTCGACCGCCTTGAACCGGCCGGTCGGCGTCTCGAAGCTGACGCTCAGATCCGCAAGCTCCAGCAGCCGATCGGTGCGGGCTCCGGCACCTGCCGGGTTTGCCTCGGATGACATCGGTGTCTCAGCCACGGCGGGTATCGAGCGCGTTGCGAAGCGCCTCGCCAATGAAGATCAGCAGCATCAGGGTGCCGACCAGGACGGTGAAGGTGGTCAGGGTGATCCACCAGGCATCGAGATTGGCCTTGCCCTGCGCCAGCAGCTCGCCAAGGCTTGCGGTCGAGGGCGGCACACCCAGACCGAGGAAGTCGAGGCTGGTGAGCGCAAGAATCGCGCCGCTCATGCGAAACGGCAGAAATGCGATCACCGGGGTGAGGCTGTTGGGCAGCACATGGCGTCGGATGATCTGCGAGCTCGACAGGCCAAGCGCGCGCGCCGCCGTCACATATTCGAGATTGCGGTTGCGCAGGAACTCGGCGCGGACATAGTCGGACAGCCCCATCCAGCCAAAGAGCGACAGGATCACCAGCAGGATCAGCACGCCCGGCTCGAAGAGCGAGGCGAAGATCAGCAGCAGATAGAGCTCGGGCATCGAGCCCCAGACCTCGATGAAGCGCTGCAGGATCAGGTCGGTCTTGCCGCCGAAATAGCCCTGCACCGCACCGGTGATCAGGCCGATCACGACCCCGATGGCGGTCAAGGCCAGCCCGAAGAGCACCGACACCCGAAAGCCGTAGATGAGCCGGGCCAGCACGTCGCGGCCGCGATCATCGGTGCCAAGCCAGTTGACCGACGAGGGCGGTGCCGGGTTGGGGCTGGGCGAAAAATAGTTGATGGTGTCGAAACGATAGGCATTGAGCGGATAGATCGCCCAGTTGCCGGGCCGGGCGAGCTGCTCGCGGATGAAGGGGTCGAGATAGTCGGTCTGGGTAGCGAAATCGCCACCGAAACTTGTCTCGGGATAATTGGTGAAAAGCGGAAAAAATGTTTTTCCGTCGTAGTGCGCCACGATCGGCCGGTCGTTGGAGATGAGTTCGGCGCACAGGCTCAGACCCACCAGCACCACGAAGATCCACAGACTCCACCAGCCGCGCCGGTCGGTGCGAAAGCGGCGCCAGGCGCGGCGTGTGGGCGACAGCGATGACGGTAGTGCACTCATCGGTTGCCCTCGAACTTGACCCGCGGATCGACCCAGACATAGGCCAGGTCGGTGACCAGCTTGGTGACCAGACCGATCAGGGTGAACAGAAAGAGCGTGCCCATCACCACCGGATAGTCGCGCTTCATGACCGAGTCATAGGACAGCAGACCCAGGCCATCGAGCGAGAACAGGGTCTCGATCAGCAGCGACCCAGTGAAGAATGCGCCCACGAACGCCGCCGGAAAGCCGGTCACCAGCGGGATCAGCGCATTGCGAAACACATGCTTGTAGAGCACCGTGGTCTCGGACAGCCCTTTGGCGCGGGCGGTGAGCACGTATTGCCGGCGGATCTCTTCGAGAAAGGTGTTCTTGGTGAGCATGGTGGTGACCGCAAAACTGCCGACCACCATGGCGGTGACCGGCATCGCGATATGCCAGAGGTAGTCCATCACCTTGCCGGCCACAGACAGTTGTGCAAAGTTGTCGGAGGTCAGCCCGCGCAGCGGAAAGACCTGCCAGAAGCTGCCGCCGCCAAAGAGCACCAGCAGCACCACGCCCAGCACGAAGCTCGGAATCGCGTAGCCGGCCAGCACCAGCGTGGAGGTGATCAGGTCGAACTTGCTGCCATGGCGCACCGCCTTGGCAATGCCCAGCGGAATCGAGACCAGGTAAGAGATGAAAAAGGTCCACAGGCCGAGGCTGATCGAGACCGGCAGCTTTTCCTTGATCAGATCCCAGACGCTCTTTTGCTGGAAATAACTGGTGCCAAGATCAAAGCGGGCAAAGCGCTTGATCATCTCCCAGAAGCGCACGTGCGCCGGCTGATCGAAGCCATAAAGCTTGCGGATCTCTTCGAGCTTCGCTTCATCCACACCTTGCCGGCCGCGATAGGTGTTGTCGCTGGTGGCGACCTCGCCCGGCGAACCCCGGCCGCGCAGCTCCTGCAGCAGTTGCTCGACCGGGCCGCCCGGCACGAACTGCATCACTGCAAAGGTAATCAGCAGAATGCCGAAGAGTGTCGGCACCATCAGCAAGACGCGTTTGACCAGATAGGCGAGCATGGCTCAGCGTCCCGCTGCAGCTTGACCCTCGGGCTTTCGCCACCAGGTCTTGAGCACCCAGCTTGGTGCGGTGTAGTACTTGGGCAGCGTGGCCGGAATACCGAAGACATCGCGATAGGCCACCCGATGGCTGGCCGCATAAAAGTGCGGCACCAGATACCAGCCGTTGCGCAGCACCCGATCGAGCGCACGGGCGCCGGTGACCAGCGAGGCGCGGCTGTCGCTGCGCAGGATCTGGGCGATCAGCGCATCGACCGCCGGATCCTTGATGCCCGGCGCATTGTCGGAGCCCTTCTCGTCGGCCGCGGCACTGGAGAAGCGCTCGAGCAGCTCGTTGCCAGGCGTCTGGCTGGCCGGCAGCGAGGTCACGGTGACATCGAAATCAAACTCGTCCATGCGCTTTTGAAAGAGCACCGGATCGGTGACCCGCAGCTTGGCCTGGATGCCGAGCTTCTCGAGGTTTCGGGCCCAGGGCACCGCGATGCGCTCGAGCGCCTTGGAGTAGGACAGCACCTCGAAGGCGAAGGGCTCGCCGCGGGCATTGCGCAAAAGACCATCCGGGGCGACCGTCCAGCCGGCCTCCTTGAGCAGCGCAAGCGCGGTACGCAGGTTGTCGCGCAGGGTGTGGGGTGCGACGGTGTCGGGCGGCAACGGCGCCTCGCCGAAAACCGCCGGATCGAGCTGGCTGCGCAGCGGCTCGAGCAGCGCGAGCTCGTCGGCATCAGGGATGCCGGTGGCCTGCATGTCGGAGTTGGTGAAGTAGCTCGGCGTGCGGGCGTACTGACCATAAAACACCTGCCGATTCATCCATTCGAAGTCGAAGGCCTGGGCGAGCGCCTTTCGCACCCGCACATCGGCAAAGAGCGGCCGACGGGTGTTCATCACAAAGCCCTGGATGCCGGCGCTGTTGGCATGCACGAACTGCTGCTTGAGCAACTCGCCCGAGCGGTAACGCGGCCCGACATGGCCGCGCGCCCAGTTCTTGGCGGAATTCTCGAAGATCCAGTCGAACTGGCCGGCCTTGAAGCCTTCGAGCCGCGCGACTTCATCCTTGAAATAGGTGTAGCCGACGCGCTCGAAATTGAACATGCCACGGCGTACCGGTTCGCGCTCGGCCCAGTAATCGGCACGCCGCGCAAACACGATCGACTTGCCCCAGTCGACGGTATCGATGCGATAGGGGCCGCTGGCAATCGGCGGATCCTGGACGATCTGGTCGAAGGGCTTGCCATTGCCCCATTTGCGCGAGAACACCGGCAGCGACCCCAGGATCATGTGCAGCTCATGGTTGCGACGCTTGAACTCAAAACGCACCGTGCGCTCATCGGGCGTGGCAACCGACTTCACATCGGCAAAGAGATTGCGATAGCGCGGATGCGCCAGCTTGCTCATCAGCGTGTCGTAGGAATGCTTCACATCGGCTGCCAGCACCGCATCGCCGTTTGAAAAGCGGGCCTTGGGGTTCAGGCGAAAGGTGATCGACAGGCCATCGGGTGCAAAGCGCATCGACTCGGCCAGCAACCCGTAGACCGAGAAGGGCTCGTCTTCGCTTTGTTCGGTGAGGGAATCGAACATCAATGCGCCGACACCGGCCGCGACCACGCCCTTGAGCGTAAACGGATTGACCTTGTCGAAAGAGCCGAAACCATCGAGAGACAGCAGGCCGCCTCGGGGTGCGTCGGGGTTGACATAGTTGAAGTGGGTGAATCCTGGCTGATAGCGAGGCTGCGCGCCCCAGGCCATGGCGGTGACGAAGCCGTCTGAATCAGCGGAAGGAGACGCTCCTGGAGACGACACTGAGGACGCGACTGAGGACCCGACTGCGGACCCGGCCGAAGACGGTCCCGGGCCGGCAGCCGTCACGGCACCGGCTGCCGCCAGAAGGAGCCCTGCACCCGCAATGACCCGGGCAATCCAGCATGCGACAATCGACATTGCAAAATTCTATCGGAGAAACCGGATGTTCCTGGCCGGCAAACGCATTCTCATCATGGGCCTGCTCTCTAATCGCTCGATTGCTTATGGCGTGGCGCAGGCCTGCCGCAAGCAGGGTGCCGAACTCGCCTTCACTTACCAGACCGAGCGCTTTCGCGACCGGATCACCGAAATGGCCGCCGAATTCGGCTCCGACAAGGTCTTTGCCTGCGATGTGGCCGAGGACGCGCAGATCGAGGCGCTTTTTGCCGATCTGGGCAAAGTCTGGGACGGGCTCGACGGCGTGGTCCATGCGGTGGCCTTCGCACCGCGCGAAGCAATCATGGGCGACCTCTACGACGGCCTGTCGCGTGAAGCCTTCCGGGTTGCGCACGATATCTCGGCCTACAGCTTTGCCGCGGTCGGCGGGGCGGCCAGGCCGCTGATGGCCGGGCGCCAGGGGGCGCTGATCACGCTCTCCTATCTCGGTGCGGTGCGCGCCGTGCCCAACTACAACATCATGGGCATGGCCAAGGCCTCGCTCGAAGCCAGCGTGCGCTATATGGCCACCAGCCTCGGGCCTCACGGCACGCGGGTCAATGCGATCTCGGCCGGCCCGATCAAGACGCTGGCGGCCTCGGGCATCAAGGGCTTTTCGAAGCTGCTCGATTTTGCCGAACAGCACGCGCCGATGCGCCGCAACGTGACCACCGAAGAAGTCGGGAATGTGGCCGCCTTCATGCTGTCGGACATGGCCTCGGGCATCACCGGCGAGATCACCTATGTCGATGCCGGATTCTCGATCGGCGTGCCGGGCATGGGAGCGCAGTAATGAAACGACTCGCCGTCCTTTGGCTCGCGCCGCTGATCGCGGCGAGTCTGTCGGCCTGCGCCACCCGCCAGCCCGATCCGCCGACCTGCCCCGACTATGCCGCGATCGCGGAAATGACCCGCGCCTACGCCTCGCTCGAGCCACTTCCCAATCCGTCGGACGCCCTCTCACTGGCCGGCGCGGTCTGCGGTCGCGACAAATTCGTGCGGCTGCTGGGCGATCGCTACGGCAAGGTGGTCGGCTACAAGGCGGCGCTCACCAATCCGGCGGTGCAAAAGCGCTTCAACTACCCGGCGCCGGTGCGCGGCACGCTGCTCGACGCCATGATCCTGGCCGATGGCGCCGAAGTGCCCGCCAAATTCGGTGCCTTGCCGGTCTTTGAAGCCGACCTGGTGGTCGTGGTCCGTGATGCCTCGATCCATGAGGCTCGCACGCCCGAGCAGGTGCTGGCCGCGATCGCCTCGATCAGGCCCTTCATCGAGCTGCCCGATCTGATCGTGCAGGACCCGTCGCGCATCAACGGCCCGACGATCACCCTGATCAACGCCGGCGCGCGGCTTGGCGTGCTGGGCGAACCGATCGCGGTCGGGAACCCCTCAGCCATGTCGGCGGCGCTTCGCGACATGACGGTTCGGGTGATCGACAGCACTGGCCGCGAACTCGACAGCGGCAAGGGCTCGGCGATTCTCGATCACCCGCTCAACGCGGTCATCTGGCTGGCCGACGATCTGAAGAAATCGGGCATCACCCTCAAGCCGGGCGACCTGCTGTCGCTCGGATCGTTCTCGCGTCTGTTGCCGCCGCAAGCCGGGCAAACGGTACGCGTGGTCTACGAAGGCCTGCCGGGCAATCCGTCGGTATCGGTGCGATTCCGGTGAGCCGTTCGGTCGCGCTGGTGGTCATCGCCCGCGATGAAGCGCCGCGAATCGGCCGCCTTCTCGCGAGCGTGGCACCCTGGGTCGACCAGCTCTGCGTGCTCGATACCGGCTCGGTCGATGCCACCATCGAGGTCGCTCGGGCCAATGGCGCAACGGTCGGCCAATTCGTCTGGTGCGATGATTTTTCGGCTGCGCGCAACGCCGCACTCGCGATGGCCGATGCCGACTGGCATCTGGTACTCGATGCCGATGAATGGCTTGTGAGCGGCGGCGAAGCGATTCGCGAACTGGCCGAAGCGGCTCCCGATTTCGTGGGTGCGGTGCGCATGGAAGAGCATTTCGGCGCGAGCGGTGAAGAACGGGCAGACAGCTGGCTCAGTCGCGTGCTGCCGGGGTCGGTGCGCTATGTCGGACGCATTCACGAGCAGCCCTCGCACAGTCTGGCCGTCCGGCGGATGCCGATCCATATCGGCCATGACGGCTATTCACAGTCTTCGCTCGCCGCCAAGCGCGGGCGCAATCGCCGACTGCTTGAAGCCGACCTGGCCGAGCATCCCGATGATGCCTATTTGTGCTATCAGCTGGGCAAGGATGCGGCGGTCTATGAAGAACACGCGCTTTCAGAAAATTATTTTTCTCGTGCCCTGCCGCTTGCCGACGATCATGCGCCGTGGCGATGCGATCTGGTCGCCCGCAGGCTCTTTGGGCTCAAGCGGCTTGGCCGCCATGCGCAGGGCCTGAGGCTGGCCACCGTCGAGCAGATCGCCTGCGCCGAATCGCCCGATGTTTTTTTTGCGCTCGGCGACCTGCTGCTCGACTGGGCGGTCAACGACCCGGCGCAGGCCACCGCATTGCTGGCCAAGGCCGAGACCGCCTGGCTCAGATGCCTGGCCATCGGCGAGCGGCCGGATATCGCCGGCGCCGTGCAGGGTCGCGGCGGGCGCCTTGCCGCCCACAACCTGGCGCTGGTCTACGAGTTCACCGCACGACCCGAGATGGCAGCCGGTCTGCGCGCGAAGTTCGGCCTGGATACCCGCCAACTGCTTGGCTGAGCGCCTGCTCAGTGCCTGCTCAGTGCCTGCTCAGTGCCTGCTCAGTGCCTAAGCCTTGGCGTAAGCCCGAATCGAACTGCCGCATCGAACCGTTACATTGAACCGCTACACTGCGGGCCATGCATACCGACCTTCCTTCCGGCACCCGCATCGAATATGCGGTGCATGGCTCACCCGACGCACCCGCCCTCGTGCTGATCACCGGCCTGGGCCTGCAGATGACCGCCTGGCCGACCTCCTTCATCGAGGGGCTGGCGGCTCGCGGCTTTCGGGTCGTGAGCTTCGATAATCGCGATGCCGGCCTGTCGAGCCGCGCCACCTCTGCCAAGCGGATCGATCTGCGCGCGGCCGCCTTCAAGGGCATCATGGGATTTCCGGTGCAACCGCCCTATACCCTTGAAGACATGGGGTCGGATGCAATCGGTCTGATGGATAAGCTGAGTATCGACCGGGCCCATGTGCTGGGCATCTCGATGGGCGGCATGATCGGCCAGGTGCTGGCAGCAAAGCACCGCGAACGGCTGCGCTCACTGACCTCGATCATGTCGTCGAGCGGCGCGATGCGCTTCAGCTTCCATATGTCGGCGGCCACGCGTGCCCTGCTCAGCCCGCCACCGCGCCATGCCACCGAAGCACAGATCCTTGAACACACCGAGCACATCTGGATGCTGATCGGCAGCCCCGGCCTGCAGCCGCCGCGCGACATCCTGCGCGAGCGCCTGCGCCAGAGCATGCAGCGCGCCTACAACCCGGCGGGTGTTGCCCGCCAGATGCTGGCGATCATGGCCAGCGGCGATCGCAGGCCGCTGTTGCGCACCATCGATACACCAACCCTGGTGATCCACGGCGATCGCGACACGCTGGTGCCGATCGGGGCCGGTCGCGACACTGCGGCGAATATTCGGGGCGCGTCCTTCCGTGAGGTCGCGGGCATGGGCCATGACCTGCCCGAGCCGCTGGTGCCGATGCTGGTCGACCTGGTCGCCGGACACTGCAGGCAGGCTGACGGCGGCGGTGCTGAACGAGCCGCGTGAGGGGCCGCCTGGGCGCCGTGTCACCGCTTTTCAGCTCTGCTGCCACCGGCAATCAATACAGGCCAACTGATGTCCGCAAAGACTGATCTCCCGCCAACTGCCGCGCAGGCCGAGACCTCGCCGCGTGCCGCGCTCGAACTGATCGAGGTGCACAAGCGATTCGGGCCGCAGCGCGATGTGCTCGCCGGCATCTCGATGCGCCTGGAAGCCGGCGAGCGTGTTGCCTTGCTGGGCGAGTCGGGCGTGGGCAAATCCACCTTGCTCAATCTGGTTGCCGGACTCGAACGCGCTGATGCCGGTGAGATCTGGCTCGACGGCCAGGCGATGCACAGCCTGAGCGACGAGCGTGCCGCGGCCATCCGGGCACGCGACATCGGCTTCGTCTTTCAGGCCTTTCACCTGCTTGCGCATCTGCGGCTGTGGCAAAACGTCGCCATTCCGATGCTGCTTGGCGCCTGCGAGATCGGGCAGGCGCGCGCTGCGGCCGAGTCGATGCTCGATCGGGTCGGGCTCGGCACACGGGTCAATGCGCTGCCGCGCGAGCTCTCGGGCGGCGAGCAGCAGCGCGTGGCGCTGGCGCGCGCGCTGGTCCATTCGCCGCGCCTGATTCTGGCTGATGAACCCACCGGCAACCTCGACCCACGCACCGCCGCGCAGGCGCTGGCGCTGATCGACGAGCAGGTGCGTGAACGCGGTGCGGCGCTGCTGATGGTGACGCATTCGGCGCAGGCCGCGGCCATCGCCGGGCGACGCCTGCGCCTGACCCCGGCCGGACTGGTCGACGACGAATGAAGGCGTTGGTCGCGACCCTGCGCTGGTGGATCTGGCTGGCGCTGGGCCAATGGCGGGCCGCACCCGGTCGCACGCTGGTGTCGATCGTGGCGGTCGCGATTGGCGTGGCGCTGGCGCTGGCCATCCATCTGGTCAATGCCTCGGCCCTCGAGGAGTTTCGCCAGGCGATTGCCACGATCAACGGCGAGGCCCATGCGCAGGTCCGCGCGCGCCGCGAGGGCTTCGATGAGGCACTGCTCGCGCAGCTTGCCGATCCGCCGATCGACGGAATCGCGGGTCTGAGTCCGGTGATCGAAACCGACGTGATGGTGCTGCCGCAGCAGCGTTCGCTGCGCCTGATCGCCCTCGATCCGTTCGCAGCGGCCGCAGTCACCCCGGCGCTGATGCCGATGCCGCAAGGCGACGCCGCCTCGCTTTTCGATGCTGATGCGATCTTCCTGTCGCAGCCGGCGCTCGAGGCCTTCGGCCTGAAAGTGGGCGATCCGATCAGCCTGCGCGTCGGGCTCGAGCAGCTGGTGCTGCGCATTGCCGGGACGGTGCCGGGTGCGGCCCCCGGGCAGCGACTGGCCGTGATGGATCTGGGCACCGCGCAGTGGCGGCTGTCGCCGCTCGGTCTGCTCGGACGCCTGTCGCGCATCGACCTGCGGCTCGTCGAAGGCGCCGATCCGCAGACGGTGCAACAGGCGGTCGCGACGCGGCTGCCGGCTGATGCGGTCTGGACGACGCCGGGAGCTGACGAGCAGCGCATGTCGAATGTCTCGCGGGCCTATCGGGTCAACCTCAGCGTGCTGGCGCTGGTGGCGCTCTTTACCGGGGCCTTTCTGGTCTTTGCAACGATGGCGCTGGCGGTGGTTCGCCAGCAGGGCGAACTCGCGCTGCTGGGCGTGCTCGGCGCCACGGCACGTGCGCGGCTGGGTGCGGTGCTGGCGCAGGGCGCCATCCTGGGCGCGCTCGGTGCGCTGCTGGGCACAGCCGGCGGCATCGGGCTGGCAGCCCTGCTGCTGGCGGCGGTCGGCGGCGACCTGGGTGGCGGCTACTTCAGCGGATCGCGGCCACGCGTGGTGCTGGCGCCACTGGCGCTGGTCGGATTTGCCCTGCTTGGCCTTGCGGTCGGTGTGCTGGGCTCGCTCGTGCCGGCATGGGCGGCCTCGCGCGCAGCACCCGCACGCGCTTTGCGCAGCGGCAGCGCCGAAGACACCCTGGCAGGACTGGCGCGCGGACGCTGGGCCCTCTTGCTTGCCGCAGCGGGCGCAGGGCTGGTCGCCACGCCTGCGATCAATGGCCTGCCGATCGGCGCCTATATCGCCATCGCACTGTGGCTGGTCGCCGGCATCGCCTGCGTGCCGCTGCTCACCCGAACGCTTGGACGGCTGCTGGCCCGCCTGGCAGCCGGCAAACTGTGGCGCTGGCCGGCAGCCTGGCTGGCCACGACCCGCATTGCGCAGTCGCCGGGTACGGTTGCCGCCGGTCTGGCCGGTGTGGTCGCAAGCTTTGCCCTGAGTTCGGCGATGGCGATCATGGTGAGCAGCTTTCGAACCTCGGTGGCTGAATGGCTCGACGCAGTGCTGCCGGCCGATGTCTATGCGCGGGTGTCGGCCGGACGCGATGCGCCGCTCGACCCGACCCTGCAGCGTCTGATCGCCGCCGCCCCCGGCGTGGTGCGGGCCGATTTCCTGCGCACTATCGAACTCAGCCTCGCGCCGCAGCGCCCGACCGTGGCATTGCTGGTGCGCGATCTCGATCCCCGCCATCCGCAGCAGCAATTGCCGATGACCGGCGAGTCGCTGCCGGTGCCCAACGATGCGATCGCGGTCTGGATCTCCGAACCGATGCTCGACCTCTACCGCCTGCAACCGGGCGAGCGCATCGAGTTGCCGATCGGCGCGCGGGCGCCGCCAGCAGGCCAGCCACCGCGCTTTTTTGTGGCCGGGGTCTGGCGCGACTATGCCCGCCAGCACGGCGCGCTGGCGATTGGCGCCGCCGACTGGCAGCGCCTGACCGGCGAAACCGGCGCGAGCGACGTCGCCCTGTGGTTGGCATCAGGCGCCAGCCCCGACACGGTGATCGCCGAGTTGGCACGCAAGACACCAGCGCTGGCTGCGCTCGACTGGCGCAGCGCGGCCGACATCCGCGCCCTGTCGCTGCGCATCTTCGATCGCAGCTTCGCGGTCACCTATGCGCTCGAGGCGATTGCGATCCTGGTGGGTCTTTTCGGCGTGGCCGCAGCCTGCGCCGGCGAAGCCCTGGCGCGTGCCCGCGAGTTCGGCATGCTGCGCCATGTCGGCGTGCAGCGGCGCCAGATCGTGGCCCAGCTGGCGATCGAGGCCACGCTGGGCGTGAGCGTGGCTGTTGCCTGGGGCGGCGTGATCGGCGCGGCAATCGGGCTGGTCCTGATCAAGCGGGTCAATCCGCAGTCATTTCACTGGACGATGCAGGTCCACTGGCCGATCGGTGTGCTGGCACTGAGCGCTGCCGCGCTGATCGCCGCCGCACTGATCGCCTCGCTGCTGGCGACTCGCAACGCACTGGGCGCAGGTCCCCTGGCTGCGGTCCGCCAGGACTGGTGACAGCAAGCCGTGATGCCCACCCGTCGTCAACTGCTCAAAGTGCTCGCCCTGAGGCTGTCCGCGCCCGGCCTGATCGCCCCCGCCGGCGCGCGCGGATCGATGCTGGTCTCGAGCGCGATGGCCACCGCCTGGCCGTGGGCAGCGATTGCCGCCACCCCTGCCCCGGCATCGAGTGACCCGGCAGCCGCGCCGCCTTCCGCCGCCGCGCCACCCTCCCCGGCCGCGCCGACCTGGGGCCTCGTCGAATCCGGTACGGTCCTTCGATTCCCGCAGGACCATGGCGCGCATCCCGGTTTTCGCACCGAATGGTGGTACATCACCGGCTGGCTCGAGCGCGAGGGCGCCGCCGATGCCGGCTTTCAGATCACCTTCTTTCGCAGCCGCACCGCGCATCCCGACGCCAACCCGAGCCGCTTTGCGCCGACCCAGCTGGTGCTCGCCCATGCCGCGCTCGCGCTGCCCGAACGCGGCCGACTGCTCCATGCCCAGCGCGCTGGCCGCGCGGGATTCGGTCTGGCCAGCACCGCCACCGGCGACACGCGAGCGATCATCGGCACCGGACCCGATGCCTGGTCGCTCTTGCGCGATCCGGCCACCGACCGCTATCGGGCCCATGCCGGCAGCAGCGAGTTCAGCTTCTCGCTCGAACTCGCCCCCGATGCCCCGCCCCTGCTGCAGGGTCAGGCCGGTTATTCGCGCAAGGGACCCAGCCGATCGCAGGCGAGCCACTATTACAGCAGACCGCAGATGGCGGTGAACGGCTCGATCCGAACCCGCGGATCGGCATCCGGCAAGCCGTCAGATAGCGCGGTGCGCGGACGGGCCTGGTTCGACCATGAGTGGTCGAGCGACTATCTCGGCAGTCAGTCGAGCGGCTGGGACTGGATCGGCATCAATCTGGATGACGGCGGCGCACTGATGGCCTTTCAGATTCGCGGCACCGACGGCAAGCCGACCTGGCGCGATGCCACGTTGCGGCACGGTGCGACCGGGCCGGTGCGATCGGGGCTGTCGCCGGTCTTCGAGACGCTGCGCAGCTGGCGCTCTGTGCGCAGCGGCGCGCTGTGGCCGGTCTCGCAGCGCATTCGCATCGATGATCTGGTGATCGAGCTCGAACCGCTCTTTGATGACCAGGAGCTCGATGCCCGCGGCAGCACCGGCATCACCTACTGGGAAGGCGCGGTCACCGCCAGCGTGTCGGGCCGGCGCATCGGGCGCGGCTATCTCGAACTCACCGGCTATGCCGGGGCGCTTCGTTTCTAAACCCAATCGAGATCCAACCGAGACCTCACTGAGCCCTCACCGAGGCCTCACTGAGCCCCCACCGGCTTTCGGAATCCCGGCAAGACGGCGGCGCGTAGAATTGGCCGAATGATCGATCGCATACAGCTTGGCCGCTCAGGCCTGAAGGTTCCCGGCATCTGCCTCGGCACGATGACTTTCGGGCAGCAAAACGACACCGCGCAGTCGCATGCGCAACTCGACTACGCCCTTGAGCGCGGCGTCGACTTCGTCGATACCGCCGAGATGTACTCGATGCCGATCCGGGCCGAGACCTTCGGCGCCACCGAAAAGATCGTGGGCGAATGGCTGGTCAAGGGCAAACGCGACCGCGTGACCCTGGCCTCCAAAGTGTCCGGGCCCGGGCGCGGCATGAGCTGGATCCGCACCGGTGACCGTGAAGGCGTCGAGCCGCTGTCAAAGCGCGACGTGCTGCTCGCCTGCGAGGCCAGCCTCAAGCGGCTGCGCACCGACTATCTCGACCTCTATCAGATCCACTGGCCGACCCGCAATGTGCCGATCTTCGGCGCCGGGCGCTTCGACCCGAGCAAAGACCGCGAATGCGCCTCGATCCGCGAGACCCTCGAGGGTCTGGCGCAGCTGGTCAAGGACGGCAAGGTGCGGGCGGTGGGCGTGTCCAACGAGACGCCCTGGGGCGTGTGCGAATGGACCAAAATCGCCGAGCAATATTCACTGCCCCGCATTGCCAGCATCCAGAATGTCTACAACTTGATGTCGCGGGAGTTCGATGCGGGCGTGGCCGAGGCCTGCCATCACGAAGACGTCGGTCTGCTGGTCTACAGCGCACTGGCCTTCGGTCATCTCACCGGCAAATACCTGCGGGGTGGCAAGCCCGCCGATGCCCGGCTGATCAAGTTCGGCCCGCTGTGGCCTCGCTATGCCCGCCCGCAGATCGAACCGGCGGTGCTCAAGTACGAAGCCCTGGCCAAAGACGCCGGTCTGACGCTCACCCAGCTGGCGCTCGCCTTTTGCTATCGCAGCCCTTATGTCGCCTCAACCATTCTCGGCGCGACCAGCGTCGAGCAGCTTCGTGAGCAGATCGACGCCTGGTCGATTCAGTTGTCAGACGACCTGATCAAGGCGATCGACGCGATTCACGAGCAGATGCCCAACCCGGCGAAGTAAGTCTGCCGGGACAGGCGGAGACGCTCAGGCGCACTGAGAGGCGCCCGGGGACATCCAGGCGCCCGGGAACTCAGGCGCGCCGAGGACTCAGGCGCGAGATCAGCCGATCGGCCCGATCGAATGCGCGCGAACTGACAGCAAGCGGCAGGCGCCGGGTCAGGAAGGGAATGCCAAGCGCCAGGACGGCCAGGTCGTCGGTCCAGCCCACCAGAAACGCGACATCGGGCAGCAAGTCGATCGGGCTCAGCACATAGAGGGCCAGGGCGACGGTGCCGAGCTTGAGTGCGCGCGGCGTCTGCGGATCACGCAGGGCAAACAGCAGCGCCAGGCCATCACGGCCAACGGTTTTGGCGAATTTCCAGAAACGGTCGATCCACATTAGTCAGGTCCTTGAAAAAAGGGGCAGGCAGGAAGAGCGCGGACAAGAAGCGGAAAACCAGAGCGCCCCGAGGATTGACCGTGCGAGGCGCTCGGAATGGAATGAGGCCGGCCGGCCAAATATCAAGTGCGGCATCGACCGATGCTACTCTGAGGATTGTCGAAGGGCGCATTGAATGGCATCCATCGCCAGCCCAACGCCACGCCAATCCTTAACCCAAGCGGCCGTCCTCGCATCACCGGCTCTGGCCAACCCTTGTCGCACTTTCATCGAGCCTGCGTCCATGTACCCCTTTACCTACGAACGGGCCAGTTCCCTGCAAAACAGCGTGCAGGGATTGCGCCGCGACCCCGAGGCCAAGCTGCTGGCCGGCGGCATGACCTTGCTGCCCACCATGAAGATGCGTCTGGCAGCGCCCACGCGGCTGATCGACATCGCCCGTCTGGCCGATCTGCGCGGCATCACCCGCGAGGGCAACACGATCGTGATCGGCGCGGCGCAACGCCACGGCGAAGTCGCCACCGACCCGACGGTGCGCGAAGCCATCCCTGCGCTGGCCGAACTGGCAGGCCACATCGGTGACCCCCAGGTGCGTGCGCGTGGCACGCTTGGCGGATCGATCGCCAACAATGATCCGGCTGCCGACTATCCGGCCGCCCTGCTCGGACTCGATGCCACCGTCATCACCGACCGGCGTTCGATTGCTGCTGCCGATTTCTTTCTCGGCCTGTTCAGCACCGCGCTCGAGCCCGACGAAATCATCCGCGCGGTGCGCTTTGCGCTGCCCCGACGGGCGGCCTATGCCAAGTTCGCCCAGGCGGCCTCGGGCTATGCCATGGCCGGCGTGATGGTGGCGCAGCTCGATGCCGGCATTCGCGTGGCAGTCACCGGCGCAGGACCGGGCGTGTTTCGCTGGCGCGAGGCCGAAGCCGCGCTCGCCAGCAAGTGGTCGGCTGATGCGATCGCCGATTGCACACTCGATGCCGGCGCCCTGAACACCGACCTGCATGGCAGCGCCGCCTATCGCGCCCAGCTGGTCAGGGTGATGGCCGCACAGGCCATCGGCCAACTCAACTGAACGATTCAACTGAACGACCCAGGCCGCCACAACCGCGTGCCGCGCCCCTCACACTGAAGCCTCGGATATCCCCATGAAAGTCGAACTGACCGTCAACGGCAAGACCCAATCGATGCAGTGCGAAGACCGGACCCTGCTGGTCGACCTGCTGCGTGAGCAAATCGGCCTGACCGGGACGCACGTCGGCTGCGACACCAGCCAGTGCGGCTGCTGCACCGTGCATCTGGACGGACAATCCGTCAAATCCTGCACCGTGCTGGCCGCGCAAGCCGATGGCTCGAGCATCACGACCATCGAAGGTCTGGCGCACGGCGACACCCTGCATCCGGTTCAGCAGGCCTTTTCCGCCTGCCACGGCCTGCAGTGCGGCTACTGCACGCCCGGCATGATCATGGCCAGCACCGACCTGCTGCGCCGCCATCCCGACCCGACCGACGAACAGATCCGTGAGGGCCTTGCCGGCAATCTGTGCCGCTGCACCGGCTACGTCAACATCGTCGCGGCAGTGAAGCAGGCCGCCAGCCTGATGCGCGCCGCCGGCAAGCAATCTGCCTGAATTGGCCGGTCTAGCGGCCTCAATAGAGACAACACCATGAACACTGCCACCTTCACCCCCTCGCGCGTCGAAGACCTGCGCCTGGTTACCGGCCGCGGCCGCTACACCGCCGACTGGAACCTGCCCGGCCAGCTGCATGCCCACATGGTCCGCTCCGACCGGGCCCATGCCCTCATCCGCGGCATCGACACTTCGGCCGCAAAAGCCTTGCCCGGCGTGGTCGCCATCCTGACCGCCGACGACGTCAAAGCCGCGGGCTACACCGACATCCCGACCGGCGCCCCGGTCAAGACCGCCGACGGCTCGATGCAGGTGAAGTGCGCCATGCCGGTGCTGGCCACCGATCGTGTGCGCTTCGTCGGCCAGCCGATTGCCATGGTGATCGCCGATTCGGCACGCGCCGCACAGGACGCGGCCGAGCAGATCATGGTCGATTACGAGGATCTGGCGTCGGTGACCAGCATGGACGCCGCCCGCAGGCCCGGCGCGCCCGAGTTGCATGGTGTCGCCGCGGGCAATCTGTCGGCGGTCGCCCTGGCCGGCGACGAGGCGGCAGTCGCTGCCGCCTTCGCCCGGGCCGCGATGACCACCACCCTCAGCATGGACAGCCAGCGACTGGCGGTCGCACCAATGGAGCTGCGCGCCTGCCTGGTGGACTACGACGCCAGCGCCGATCGTTACACCGTCTATACGCCGACCCAGGGCATGCTGGGCATGCGAGGTTCGCTCTCGCAGATCAGCGGTGTGACAGGCGACAAGATCCAGGTGATTGCCGAAGACGTAGGCGGATCCTTCGGTCTGCGCGGCGGCAGCGCGTCGGAGCAGGCGCTGCTGATGCTGGCCGCACGCCGTCTGGGCAAGCCGGTGAAATGGGTCAGCTCGCGCTCGGAGCACTTCACCTCCGAGTGGCACGGCCGCGCACTGCGCCTGATCGGTCATATCGCCCTCGATGCGCAGCACAACATCCTGGCGATGCGCTGGGATCATCAGGCCGACCTCGGCGCCTACACCTGCTACTTCCAGGCCTTCATCGGCACGCGCAACCTCTCGGTCACCATGGGCGGGGTCTACCGTATCCCGGCGCTCTTTGCCCATCAGGAGCTCATCTTTACCAATACCGCGCCGGTCTCGGCCTATCGCGGCGCAGGCCGCCCCGACATCGCCTATGCCATCGAGCGTCTGATCGATCAGGCTGCCGCCGAACACGGCATCGACCCGGTCGAGCTGCGCCGACGCAATTTCATCCCCAACGATGCCTTCCCCTACACCACTGCCAACGGCACGGTCTACGACAGCGGCGACTTCGACGGAACCATGAGCAAGGCGCTTGTCATGGCCGATTACGCGGGCTTCGCCGCTCGTCGCGATGAGGCTGCCCGCCGCGGCAAATTGCGCGGCATCGGCTTTGGCTGCTACCTCGAAGCCTCAGGCGCGGGTGGCGCACCAAAAGACGTGGTTCGTGCGAAATTCGCCGCCGACGGTCGCATCGATGTCTTCGGTGTCACCGGCTCGTCGGGCCAGGGTCACGAGACCTCGTTTGCGCAGATCGTCGCCGACGGCCTGGGCCTGTCGCCCGCCGCCATCCGATACCGCGCAAGCGACCCGTCGCAGGAGCTGGTGGGCAACGGCACCGGCGGCTCGCGATCGCTTTATGGCGCAGGCAGCGCCTGCAAGATGCTGGCAGCCCGAATCCTTGAACTGGCGCGCCCGGCAGCGGCCAGCGCGCTCGGTGCCGCACCCGACTCGCTTCAGTATGTCGACGGTGCTTTCCAGACCGGCTCCGCCACCGCCGAGGCGACCAGGCGCATCGGCCTGCTCGAGCTCGCCGGTCGCCTGGCCCGCAGCGCCGACGGCACGCATCCGCTCGATTGCGAAGGCGAGGCGGTGTCGGGTGCCACTTTCCCCAACGGCTGCCATGTGGCCGAAGTCGAAATCGATCCGCAAACCGGCGTGACCGAGGTCATCGCCTACAACGCGGTCGACGATCTCGGCACGGTGATTTCGCCGCAACTGGTGCAGGGCCAGGTCCACGGTGGCGTGCTGCAGGGCGCCGGCCAGGTCTTCGGCGAGCAGA
>CAIVAS010000126.1 GCA_903903975.1 uncultured Burkholderiales bacterium | reverse complement strand
GTGATCTCGCCGCGCGCGTTACTAACGATCCGGTTGTAGGCGTTGCCGCGCAGCACCAAGTGCCCCTGCAGCATCTCGCGCCACTCGAAGGCGTTCTGAAACGGGTTAGGGCGTTTGGCGAGCAACGTGTATAGCCAGTGATCCTTGACCCGGTCCTTGCCGCCGTCCGCCCGCGGCCGGTACATAACGAAGGGCAGGGACGCCATGGTTTCGGACAAAATACGTACGCACGCGTACACCGCCGCAAGACGCATCGAATGGTCTGCGGACACGCGAACGCCACTTCCGGTGCGCACAGAAACCGGCTCAAACCAGAAATCTCCCCAAGGAGATCGGTCATCCGCAGAGGCGCGAAACCGATTGAAGAAGCTAAATATCCCCATCAAAGTGCTACCAACTCATAGTCCGCCCCGATTACCAGTGATTGTCCGGGCGTGATAGCGCGCGAGATCGCCATGATCAGCGCCACGATCCCGTCGATCTTGTTCTCCGGGCGTTCCTTCCTCGGATAGATATTGTCCTTCGCATCCAGGTGGGCCACCACGTTGCTCGCCATCCAGCCGAGCACCGGGTCGCCGTCGTGGATCAATTTGCCCTGCAGCACCAACGCTTCGAGCGTCTTCATCGGCTCCGAGAAATTGAGCACCGTCGGACGCACTTCAATCATTGGCATCCCCTCGCTCAGCATTCGTGTAGATAACTGTGTAGCCTGAAACGGATCGAAGGCCACCGCTTGTACTGAGTGCCTGGACACGAAATCAATCAGGTCGGCCTCGATCCAGCCAAAGTCGATCACATTGCCCGGCGTGACCGTCACGCGTCCCGCGCTCATCCAGCCTTGATACTGGCTATTGCCGTTGGCGTGCACCGTGTCTTCCGGCAGGTAGTAGCGTCCGAACACCGCATAGGCCCCATCGATCTCCAAGTGCGTGAACACCAGCACCAGAGCGGCGATATCAACTTTGCTCGCCAGATCCAAGCCGATCCAGCAGGGCTGGCCAGCATACGCCGCAAGCGTCAGGCTCGGGTTGGCACACCGGTCCCAGGCGCGCATGTCCATCCACGAGCTGTCCGCGTTAACCCACTCGTTTAAGTGCTTGGTCTTGAAGTTGTTGACCGCGCTGGGCAACTGCATGGCTTTGGCCTGCAGCGGCAGCAGCACCTCGGGGCGCACTGAGACACCCCAGTTGGGGTTGGCTTTGATCAGCGCCTCTTCGGTGACCCAGTCGTCCCCCTCATCGAGCCCATAAATAATGCCAAACTGGCTGTCGTCCTCGAACACGCCATCGAGCAAGCGCGTCACGAACGTACGCACCTCGTAGCAGATGCCGGCGCGATTGCTACCGGCGGTGGTGATCACCCACAAAAGCGAGTTGTCGCGCTTGCCGGTGCCGGTTTCGACCACGTCGTAGACGGTGCGCGTTTTATGCGCGTGCAGCTCATCGATGCAGCCGAAGTGAATGTTTAGGCCGTCGAGCGTAGATCCTTCGGCGGAGAGCGCTTCGAACTTCGAACCCGTCTTCATCACGTTCATGTTGTGCGCGCCGACCTCGACACCGAAGCGGGAACGGAAGCCCGCGCTCTTGCGCGCCATGGTCTGTGCATCGCCAAACACAATGCGTGCCTGATCGCGGGTGGTGGCAAGCGAATACACCTCGGAACCGCCTTCACCGTCTGCCGCCAGCATATAGAGCGCCAATGCGGAGGACAGCGTCGATTTGGCATTGCCGCGCGGTACCTCAATGTACGAGCGACGAAAGCGCCGCCGTCCGTCCGGGCGGACCCAGCCAAACACCGTGGTCAGGATGAACACCTGCCAGGGTTCGAGTCGGATGGACTCACCGGCCAACGGCCCTTTGACGTGCGGCAGGCGCTCGATAAAGGCGCACAGGTTGTCAGCCGGGTAGAACGGCCTGCCGCTTTTGGCGGTCAGTTTCGGGTTGAACCGGTAGAGGCTCTCTTTGCCTTTGAATCGAATCAAATCCTTTATCTGGCGCTGGCAGGCCAGGTGCACCCATTTGGAGGTGAGGACTTTGCCGGCTACCACGTTCTTGGCGTAATCCTTGGCAAGGCTCGCATAACGTGTCGTGTTCATGAAGCGGAAGCTCTGTCAGACATCACACTAT
>CAIVAS010000125.1 GCA_903903975.1 uncultured Burkholderiales bacterium | reverse complement strand
GCCCGAACGCCGGGTCGATGGCCTGGCCGAACGCAGCGCCATAGCGGCTCAGGAACCTTCGTCGGTCAGCGGCATTGACGTGCTGCTTGTCGAAGACAACCTGGTCAACCAGAAGCTGGCCCAAACCTGGCTGAACCGATGGGGCATCAACTGCACGGTCGCCGAAAATGGCGCGATCGCGCTTGAGCGCCTGAACGAACGTCCGTTCGATCTGGTCCTCATGGACTGTCAGATGCCGGTCATGGATGGCTTTGAGGCCTCTGCCCGCATCCGGGCGCTGGACGACCCTGACATGCGGGCGATACCGATCATCGCCATGACCGCCAACGCCATGGCCGGCGATCGCGAGCGCTGTCTGGCCGCCGGCATGGATGACTATATTTCCAAGCCGATCTCGACCACCTACCTCAAGGAAGCGATCGAGCGACTCGCCCGAAAGCGCGAGGAATTCGGGGCGCCACTTGTCAGCGAGTTCGACTATGCCCAGGCCCTGCGGCGAGCCGATCCCGACACGATCTCGATCATTGCCGAGTCGTTCATCGAATCGATGGAAGCCGACTTCACCAAAATGGCCACCGCCCTGTCGGTGCTCGACTGGCCGGAAGTGATGCGCCTGGCGCACAGCGCCAAGGGCCTTTGCCTGACCTTTCACGCCGACCCGCTGGCCGATGACTTCGGCAGGCTCACCACGATGGCACGAAGTGGCGGGATCGACGCACAGCCGGCTCAGGAGATCCTGGACGGCGCACGAGCCGTGTGGCCGGCATTTGCGAGCGCCCTGCTCGCCCGACTGCGTACACTGACAACTGGACAACAATTACCCGCCTGAGACCCACCAGGCCATCGATGTCGACACAGAACCCGCCCGCCGCGGTGCCCGAACTGCCGCTTGCCGGCCACACGCCGATGATGCAGCAGTACTTTCGCATCAAGGCCGAATACCCGTCGGTGCTGCTCTTTTATCGCATGGGCGATTTCTATGAGCTCTTTCACGACGATGCCGACAAGGCGGCCCGACTGCTCGGCATCACGCTGACCCGGCGCGGTGCCTCCAACGGCGAGCCGATCAGGATGGCGGGCGTACCCTTTCATGCCGCCGAGCAGTACCTGGCACGTCTGGTGAAAATGGGCGAGTCGGTCGCGATCTGCGAGCAGCTCGGCGATCCGGCCACCTCGAAGGGCCCGGTCGAGCGCAAGGTGATGCGACTGGTGACACCCGGCACGCTCACCGATGCCGCGCTGCTGCCCGATCGGGAAGACCGGCCGATTCTGGCCGTCAAGGTGACGGCAGGCGGGCGTCGACTCGCCCTGGCCCGCATGATCGTGGCGAGCGGCGAATGCTGGCTCGCAGAGATCGATGCGTCGCAATTTTCGGCCGAGCTCGATCGGTTGCGCCCGGCCGAGCTGCTGCTGCCCGAGTCGGCGGGATTCTCGCCCACCCGCTCGCGCGCAGCCGCCTCCGCTGCTAGCGATGCCGCGCTCGACGCCATCGAGATGGCCGCAGCCGGGCTGGCGATCAGCCGATGCCCGGCCTGGCAGTTCGACGCCCAGCGCGCCCGCGAGCATCTGGCCGAGCAGCTCGGCATCGCCACACTTGCCGGCAGTGATGCCGATGCCCTGCCCGACGCTCTGGGGGCGGCCGGTGCGCTGCTGGCCTATGTCGCGCGCACTCAGGGGCATGCACCAACTCATCTGCAGCCGCTGCGGGTCGACCATGGTGACAACCGGGTCGTGCTCGATGCGGTGGCAAGGCGCAATCTCGAGATCGTCGAGACCCTTCGCGGCGACGCCGCGCCGACGCTGCTGTCGCGCCTTGACCGGTGCACCACCGCGCCCGGCAGTCGACTGCTGCGTCGCTGGCTGCTGCAGCCGATCCGGGACGCCGGCGAGATCGGCCGCCGCCATGAGGTGGTCGAGCACTTGCAGGCGCCGCGCGAGGCATTGCGCAACGAGCTGGCGCGCTGCGTCGATTTCGAGCGGATTGCGGCGCGCATCGCGCTGGCCACGGTCCGTCCGCGCGAACTGGCGGCGCTGCGCGATGCGCTGGGTGCCATCGGCAGCCTTGACCGGCTGCTGGCGAGACTGGCGCCGGCCACAAGCCTGTCGCAGCCCCTTTTCGCGCCCTATCGCAGTGCCTTTGCCATCGATGCGGCACTTGCCCATCAGTTGGCCGAAACCCTGCTCGACGAGCCCGCCGCCATGGTGCGCGACGGCGGCGTCATCCGCAGCGGACATGACGCCGAGCTCGACGATCTGCGCAACATCGACCGCGACTGCGACGCCTTCGTCGCAGCCCTCGAGCGCACCGAGCGTGAACGCACCGGCATCGCCAACCTCAAGGTGGGTTACAACGGCGTGCACGGCTTTTTCATCGAAATCAGCAACGGTCAGGCCGAGAAAGTGCCGCTCGACTATCGCCGCCGCCAGACGCTCAAGAATGCCGAGCGTTACATCACCCCCGAGCTGAAGACGTTTGAAGATCGCGCGCTGTCGGCACGCGACCGGGCGCTGGCACGCGAAAAAACACTCTACGACCTGCTGCTGGCCGGCCTGGCGCCGCATGTCAGTGCGCTGCAAAGGCTGGGCCAGGCGGTCTCCGAACTCGACGTGCTCGGCGCATTTGCCACCGTGGCGGCCGATGCGAGCTGGGTGCGACCGCGTCTGAGCCGGGTACCTGGCATCGAGATTCGAGGCGGACGTCACCCGGTGGTCGAGGCCGGTGTCGAGCGATTCACGCCCAACGACTGCCTGATCTCGCCCGAGCGCCGCATGCTGCTGATCACCGGACCGAACATGGGCGGCAAGTCGACCTTCATGCGACAGGTCGCCCTGATCGCGCTGCTGGCGCACTGCGGCGCCTTCGTGCCGGCGCAGTCCTGCGAGATCGGCCCGATCGACCGGATCTTCACCCGCATCGGCGCATCGGATGACCTCGCGGGCGGGCGCTCGACCTTCATGGTCGAGATGACCGAAGCAGCGACCATCCTGTCGGGGGCCGGCCCGCAGTCACTGGTACTGATGGATGAAATCGGCCGTGGCACCTCGACCTTCGACGGCTTGGCGCTTGCGCACGCCATCGCCGAACGACTGCTGCAGCACAATCGCGCGATGACGCTGTTTGCCACGCATTATTTCGAACTGACCCAGCTCGCCCAGACCTCAGTGGCCGCACTCAACCTGCATCTGGCGGCGGCTGAATACCAGGGCGGCATTGTGTTTCTGCATGAGGTCAGGCCCGGTCCGGCCAATCGCAGCTACGGTCTGCAGGTCGGACGACTGGCGGGTTTGCCGGCCACGGTCGTGCGCAAGGCAGGCCTGCTGCTCGAGCAGCTTGAAGCGCGCGCACGGGCTCACGACGACCAGCTCGACCTGTTCGGACTGCCCGATGGCGACCCATCGGCCGCACTGATGGACCCTGGCGAAACAAGCCGGGACGGATCACCTGACAGTGGCCAGCGCAACGACCCACGGGCGGTTGCTGCCCCCGCAGCCGACCGGGTGGCTGCCGCGCTGGCCGAGATCGACCCTGACACGCTGAATCCGCGCCAGGCGCTCGAGGCGCTCTACCAGCTGCGCGCAATGCTCGACGATCAGGGCGCCGGCCAATGACGCACTGGCTGAGCCGACCGCCACGGCGTCGGGCGCTTGAGGCGATCGCGCTTGGCGCGGCGCTGGGCACAGGCGTTTCGCAAGGCCCGCGTGCGCAGATGGTCCAGGGGGTCCAGACAGCGCAGCCTTCGGCGACGGCCGCCACCGCCAACACCGCATCCGAAGACAGCCCTTTCGCCTTCGCGCTGATCGGCGACCTGCCCTATTCCGATCTGGATGAGCCCCGACTGGCCGCCATGCTGGCCCAGATCGATGCCGAGCCGCTCGCGTTCGTCCTGCATGTGGGCGACATCAAGGCCTCGAGCGAGGCCTGCTCGAACGAGCTCTACCAGCGCCGACTGAAGCTGCTCGATGCGAGCACCCATCCGCTGGTGCTGCTGCCCGGTGACAACGAGTGGACCGATTGCCATCGCCGCTCGGCCGGCCGCTTCGATCCGCGCGAGCGGCTTGAGATGCTGCGCAAGATTTTCTGGTCGCGCCCCGAGCCGCTCGGGCGCAACGCACGGCCAGCGGTGTCATCGATGGCGTTCGAGCGACAGGCACAGATGCCCGAGAACGTGCGCTGGAAAATCGGCGCAGTGAGGTTCGTCGCGGTCCATGTGGTGGGCAGCAACAATGGCCTGGACGAATATCCCGGCAGCCGCGACGAATTCGAATCACGTCAGAAAGCCAATCAGACCTGGCTCTTCGAGACGCTGGCGATGGCCGAGCGTGAACAGGCCAGCGCGCTGGTGATCGCCGCGCATGGCGACCCCGACTTCGGCCTGTTTCCGGAAAAAGGCCATCGACTGTTTCTGACCTGGCTGCAGGAGATCGCCACGAGCTTTCGCGGTCAGGTGCTCTTTTTGCATGGCGACAGCCATCGCTTCAAGGTCGATCAGCCGCTCGACGACAGCAAAGGTCGCCCTCTTGCCAACTTCATGCGGGTCGAGAGCTTCGGCTATCCGATGAGCGCGAACTGGGTGCGGATCGGCTACGACCCGCGGCGTGCACAGCGTTTCATGGTCAGCACGCGGGAAGTCCGTCAGTCGGGTTTCTGACGTTCGATTTCGGCCGCCACCTCTTCGTCGGTCGCTTCACGAAGATCATCGACCTCGAGGTCGAAACGCAATGACATGCCGGCCAGCGGATGATTGCCATCGAGGATGACGACCTCGTCGGTGATGTCGGTGACGGTGTAGAGTTCGCCGTCGGCCGGCTCGCCGGGAACGCTCTCGAAGGTCATACCCGCTTCGAGTGCGTCCGGAAACAGGTCGCGCGCCGCCATCTTGAGCAGCTCGGCATCGTAGTCACCGAAGGTGTCGTCGGGCTCGAGATAAAGCGACGTGCTGTAACCCAGCGACTTGCCGAGCAGTGCGGTCTCAATTTTTTCGAAGACCGAGCCGTAACCGCCCTGAAGATAGGTCACCTCGCGCTCACCTTCTTCGATGGCCTCGCCCTGCGAGTCGTAAAGCCTGTAACGCACGGTCACCCACATATTTTTTTCGATCTGCATCCCGCGACCCCGATGGATATCCTGACTTCGATTGGCGAACTGAGTGTAGACGAGTTCATGCGCCGGCATTGGCAGCGCCGTCCCTTCATGGCCCGCCAGGCTTTGCCGCATTTCGTCTCGCCGATCGAGCCGGCACAGCTCTTTGAGATGGCTGCCAGCGACGAGGTCGACGCGAAGCTGGTGAGTGCCTTCGAGGGTCGCTGGGCGCTGCAGCGCGGGCCGATCGCCCGTCTGCCGGCACGCCGCAAGCCCGGCTGGTCATTGCTGGTCAATGGCGTCGACCGTCACGACGACGCCATGAGTGCACTGCTGCAGCGCTTCCGATTCCTGCCCGACGCGCGCCTTGACGATCTGATGGTGAGCTTTGCCACCGACGGCGGCGGCGTCGGCCCCCATGTCGATTCCTATGATGTGTTTCTGCTTCAGGCCCGAGGCAAACGCCGCTGGCGGATATCGCCTCCTGGCGATGAGCGTCTTGTGAGCGGCGCGCCGCTCAAGCTGCTCGCGCACTTCGAGCCGACCGAATCATGGCTGCTCGAGCCAGGCGACATGCTTTATGTGCCGCCTGGCTGGGGACATGAAGGCGTTGCCGACGGCGAATGCATGACGTTTTCGATCGGCTTTCGCGCGCCCTCAAGACATGAATTTCTGACGGCATTTCTGTCTGCAGCCAGCGATTCGCCGGCAGGCTCCGATCCGCGTTTTTCAGACCGCGGCCGAGTCGCCGCACAGCACCCTGGCGAGTTGCCGGCTGATCTGGTCGGTCAGTTGCAGACCTGGGCCAGGACATGGCAACCGACGACCGCCGAGATCGACCGCTTCATTGGCTGCTACCTGACCGAACCGTCGGCCAGCGTGTGGTTCGACGGGCCTGAACGCACCTTGTCCGAGCCCGCCTTCAAGAAGGCGAGCGCGGCCAGAGGTCTTCGACTCGATCGGTGCACGCGCATGGCCTGGCGCGGTACACGGCTCTTCATCAATGGCGAAAGCATCGATGCACAGACCGGCACAAGGCGCTGGCTCAGGCGCCTCGCCGACGAACGTTCGCTTTCACCGGCGGATGCCGGCGCTGCGCTCGAGCATGCTGCGTTGGCTGATCTGCTGCGTGACTGGCATGAGGCGGGCTGGCTGCTGATCGGCAAGGCGTCAGACTGAGCATGGATCCGCACGGCTCGGTTCTGTTCAGCAGCCGCGGCGCTTTCACCGAAGCGATCCTGACGGCAGTCGCCGCAGGCCGACGCGACATGACGATTGCCGATCGCGATTTTCGCGACTGGCCCTTCGAGACCCTGGCAGGCGACCAGAGTCTGGCTGCCTTTTTGCAAGGCGAGCCGCGTGCGCGGCTGCGACTGATGGTGGCTGATCCGACCTGGCTCGAGCGTCACGCGCCAAGGTTTGCGCAGCTGCGCCAGCGGCATCGCGCCGCCATCGAGTGCCGACAGATTCCAGCCGAGTTCTACCGGGGCGAGAGCGTCGTGATTGCCGACCGTCGTCATCTTCTGCGCCGTGCGCATCACGACTTTTTTCGAGGAAGGCTGACGCTTGGCGCACCGGCCGAGGTCGAACCCGTTGCCACGCGATACGACGCCTTATGGAACGAAAGCACCGACTGTCTTGGCCCGACAACGCTGGGACTCTGATCGGCAGGAATCGAATCGCCAGTCAGTATCCGAAAATGCCTGATCGGTGGCATTTGCTAGAATAGAAAACTGTCTCCGACTTAGTCGGTGTGCAAACCCTTCATCGTCCTTTCCCAAGCGCCGATGCTGCGGCAAATCCTTTCGTCTTCCGCTCGCTGGCCATCGCATGCAGCAAGCCTTTTTTCAGTTCTGCCACCTAAGGAATCATCATGACCAAATCACTGCTTATCGCCTCCCTGATCGTCGTGTCGCTCGCAGCTTGCGGCAAGAAAGAAGAAGCCCCGGCACCGGTTGCCGCTCCGGCACCAGCCGCTGCACCGGCACCGGCACCGGCACCAGCCGCAGCAGTCGAAGCTGCAAAAGAAGCCGCCGACAAAGCGGTTGACGCTGCGAAAGACGCCGCTGCTGCCGCAGGTTCTGCTGCAACCGCAGTCACCGACGCTGCCAAGGACGCCGGCAAGGACGCGGCCGCTGCTGCCGCAGGCGCTGCCAGCACCGCTGCCTCGGCTGTCGCTGATGCCGCCAAGGAAGCCGCCAACAAGGCGGCAGCCGAAGCTGCCAAGACCGCCGCCGACGCCATGAAAAAGCCCTGATCCGGTCGCTGACCGGTCAGACGGATGCCCGAGTTCGGGCATTCGGGCTTGAAGGCTGGGTGGCAAAAGCGTCGCGATAAAAACCTTGCGACGATTGGGCGTCAAAGGCGCCTCTCAGCCCTCCAGCCAGTTCAGCCCTTCATCCTGATCCGCAACATGAATGCGCTCGGGATCCCACGCCAAAGTGGAAGCCAGCGCGCAACGCGCGAGCACCGGGGTGTTGTTCTGTCGACTCAGATGGGCCGCGACAACCTGCCTCAGTACCGAGCGATCCAGCCCAGCCAGGATCATCGCCGAGTCGCTGTTTTCGAGGTGACCGTACCTACCCGAAATACGTCGCTTGAGCGACGGCGGGTAGTTGCAGACCGCGAGCATCTGCGCATCGTGATTGGTCTCGAGCACCAATGCCGTCAGGCGCGACAGCACCTTGGGCAGATGGGCGGTCGGATGACCGATATCCGTCAGGACGCCGAGGCGAGACTGTCCGTCGTCGAGCACAAATTGCACCGGCTCGCTGGCATCGTGCGGCACCGGAAAGGGCTCGACACGTAAACCCGGCAGGTCGAAGGCTTCATGCGAATCGATCACCCTCACCAGCGCTTCGGCACCCGCCGCCTGCGGACTGGCGCGCAAAGTGCCGCTGGTGAGATAGACCGGAATCTGATGTGCCCGAGCCAGTCGGAACACACCGCCAACATGATCACTATGCTCATGCGTGACCAGGATGGCGCCGATGTCGCCAGGCTCGCAGCCCAACCGCGCCAGCCTGCGCCTGGCCTCGCGCAGCCCGAATCCGCAATCAATCATCACCCTGAAAGCGGATTGACCTGCCGAGCCGCCTGACTCGACCAGGAGTGAGTTGCCTTCGCTGCCGCTGCCGAGGCTGGAAAATCGCACGACCGAAACCGCGATCAGCGCAGCTGGTCGTTCAGCACCGTGACAATCTGGGTGGCAAGGCGTTTGTCGGCGTCCGTGGCGGGGACTGCGCCGTTGTCGTCGAGCACGCCGACTCGGGAGCCGCCGGTATCGGCAGCGACGGTGACCCGAAACTTCTTGCCCGCGAGGTTTTTCTTGGCACCCGTGCCGAAGACCCGATCGAACAGGCCCGGCTGGTTGTCGGCCTGATTGGTATCGACATAACGAATGTAGTAGATGCCGTTGGAGCGATCGCGATCCTCGACGGTGAATCCGCTGCGATCGAGTGCCAGCCCGACCTGACGCCAGGATCGGTCGAAAGAATCCGGCAGTTGAACGAAACTGCGGCCATCGACATCGATCAGCTTGGACCGATTCGGCAGGACAAGCGTCTCGAGCGCAGCCGCCTCCTGGGACTTTGCCTGCTGAGGCAGAAACTTCAGCACCAGGCGCTGAAGGTATTCAGCCTCGACCTCCGGATTGGGTGGTGTTTGCGTCCACAGGGTCGAATCATTCTGAACACCGACCAGTTTTTCGACGATCCCCCGCTGGGAGATAAAGACATCGGTGCCTTTACCGTCCACCTCGAGACGGGAACGGAATTTTTCCCTGACACCCGTGGAGTAATAACTGCCCAGCGCGCTGGCGAGCTTGTTTCTCAGCCAGGAGTCGGTCGGCGGTCGCTGCTCTTTCCAGTCGGTCTCCATGATTCCCGATTCGGGGTTATCGAGCATCAGCGCGTAACCCGACTCAAGCCAGAAATCACGCACGACTGGCCAGACCATCGCAGGCGGCAGATCGACCACCAGCCATCGCTGATTGCCTTCGCGAACGATGCGTGCCGGACCCGACTGTGGCACCACTTCAACGCTGGCAGTGTTGGAGCGATCGGTCGCGGCCGCTCGACTGCGGTTGTAGGCCGAGTAGGTCGTACCGGCAGACGGACCGGCCGGCACGACGAAGGCGCTGTCTGCCTTCGGTGTCACCAGATCGGGAGGTACTTCGAGATTAGGGCCTTTGGATGCCGACTTGTAATCGATGCTGGACGCGCTGCGCACTGAATCGGTGAGATAGGAGCAGCCGCCGAGCATCGTGATCGTCAGCGTCGGAATCAGTACGCGGCGCGCGAAGCCCGCCAGAATGGATCGGTGATTCATGCCAGCACCCCTGACTGACGCAATGCCAGCCTGACCTGCTCAACGTTGCGCGGCTCAAGCGGCGTCATCGGCAGGCGGATTCCGCCTTCGATACGGCCCATCTGCTGGAGCGCCCACTTGACCGGGATCGGGTTGGCCTCGACGAAAAGCTTGAAATGCAGCGCGAGCATCTTGCGGTTGAGGGCGCGGGCGCCGACGATATCGCCGGCAAGCGCCGCGGCGCACATCGCTGCCATCTGGGCCGGTGCGACATTGGCGGTGACCGAGATGACGCCATGTCCGCCGAGCGCCATCAGCGCCAGCGCCGAATCATCGTTGCCACTGTAGAGCGCAAAAGACTCGGGCACCCGATCAAGCAGATCGCAGGCGCGCGGCATATCACCGGTCGCATCCTTCAGGCCGATGATGCCGGGGACCTGCGCCAGGCGCACGACGGTATCGTTGCTCAGATCGGCAACCGTTCGGCCAGGAACGTTGTAAAGGATGACCGGCAGCGAACCGGACTCGGCAACCGCCCGGAAATGGCGGTAAAGACCCTCCTGACCGGGCTTGTTGTAATAAGGAACCACCTGCAGCGATGCGCTTGCACCGACGTTTGCAGCATGCCGGGTCAGGTCGATCGCCTCGCGGGTTGAATTGCCTCCGGTGCCGGCGATGACCGGCAGCCTGCCGGCAGCATGTTCGACTGCGACGCGAATGAGCGTGGCGTGTTCATCGACATCAACAGTCGGCGACTCGCCGGTCGTACCGACCGCAACGATCGCTGCCGTGCCGCTTGCAACATGCCAGTCGATCAGTTGCCGATAACCGGGCAGATCAAGACTGCCATCTTCGTGCATCGGCGTGACGATTGCCACGATGCTGCCTTTGATCATGATGATGGTGCCTGCAGGTAAAGGGACGATTCTAGCTCAGGGAGTCGGCAACACTTTCAGCCCAGAGGGAATCGCTCAAGGTCGAAAGGCGGAGCCAGTGCAACCATACGCTGCAGGCGAGCGGGACGCGGTGTCGGAAGGTAACCGTCCTCAAACGCCAGCAGGTGTAAACCGCAACGCAAGGCCAATTGGGCCAGTTCACCCGGTTGCAGCAGGAAGTCCGGGTTGGCAGGCCGGCCATAGCGGGCGTTTCCGTGAGCGAAGGTCTCATAGATCAGCAGACCACCCGGCGCGAGCCAGGAAGCCATCAGATCAAGTCGCGGTCGAAACAGATAGTTGGTGCAGATAATCGCGTCGAACCGCTCGGCTCCAATGGCCAACCGCCCATGCTCCAGATCTACCGGCCAAGTATCGATCCCAGTACCCTGCATTGAGGAAAGGGCTTCGGCGTCCCGATCAACGGCAAGGACGGCATGACCCGACGAGCAGGCCAGGCGGGCATGACGCCCCGATCCGCTTGCATAGTCAAGGACTCTTGCGCCGCGTCGGATGAAGGGTAACCACTTCATTACCCAGGCCGATGGTGGGGACAGGGCGGTGTCATGGGGTCGCGGCGGCAGCGGCGAGCCGGTTGTCGCCGCCGAGGCATTGTCGTCGAAGGATGATTTTTGATTCATGAAGGAGCGCCAGCGCAAGCGGGTGGTCATTATTTGAAGCGTGACGCAATCAAATCATTGTACGCACGCGTGCAGTCGCATCGCGAGGGCTGGCTGCTGTTCGCGGTCTTTGCGTGCGTGGCGATGGCGTCAACAGCTGTCGGTCTGGCCGCACTCGGGACTCGCCCTGTGGCGCTGACCACCGCGGTGATCTTCGGACTGATCGCGGTCGGGATCCTTGCCTACCTGCTGACTCGCCCGGATAGCGAGGCCGAGACATCAGCACCTCTCGGCGTGCAGACGGCCGCCCCGGTCACGCCTGCACATATCGCCGAAGGACTCGCGCTCCTGGGTTCGTGGTCGTATGACGTCGAAGCCGAAAAGTTCCAATGGAGCGATGGCGCCTATCGTCTCTTCGGTGTCGATCCGTCGGCACCTCCGCCCGTGCCTCGCGTGTTTTTGTCAAACATTCACCACGACGATCAGGAGCGCTGGCAATCCTCCCATCGGCGCGGTATCAAGACCGCCCGTGAAGTCAGGATCGAATATCGCTATCTCAAGCCAGAGGGTGAGACCGTCTGGGTGCGCAGTGTCGCCCTGCCCGAAAGCAACGCAAGCGGTGCGACTCTGCGGCTGACAGGCATCGTCCAGGATGTCTCGGCGATGCGAAATATGGCCCGCATGCTGGCGGCGAGCGAATCGAAATTTCGCGACCTCACTCAATTGTCTGCTGACTGGGTTTGGGAGACCGATCTCGAGCAGCGAATCAGCTTTCTGTCAGACAGCGCATCAGCAGCGCTCGGGGGCGACTGGATCAAGGAAGGTCTGGGCAAGCACCACTGGGAGCTGGCGCCGATCGATTTTCCGAAGGCCGACTGGGGTCGGCACCGCAATGATCTGTCCGCCAAACGTCCCTTCGACGGCTTTGAATTCAGCCTTCTCGATCCGACCCGGCAGGTGCATCACGTCACCCTGAGCGGGCGCCCGGTCTTCGACGAAACCGGCAATTTCCAGGGCTATCGCGGCGTGGGTCGGGCCATCACCAAGGAGTACTACCAGCAGTTGCTGCTGCAGGTCGAAGGCGAGATGGCCTCGATCATGCGTGAGGAAACCGAGACCGACCGGGTCTTCGTGGCCCTGATCATTGCGGTGTGCGGTCTGATGGGTTGGTCTGGCGGCACCCACCTGGTACAGATCCCCGGCACACGCGCCATCACCGTTCGGGAGCGCTGGGGCAATCCGGCCATCCTGAAAATGCTCTCGGCCCTGCCAAACCAGATCCCGATGTCTCACGACAGCCTGGAAGGACGGGCCTGGTCGAGTGGCGAAGCGGTCTGGCTGCCCGACCTGTCGGACGAACCGGGCTTCGTCGCGCGCTACAGCACCGAGGAGCTGGGCCAGCAGGCCGCCTTCATGGCGCCGATTCTGGATGAGCGCAACAACGTGCTGTCGGCCATGCTGTTTTTCGGTCCGACCGGGTTTCGGGCCGGGCGACTGCTGATGCAGCTCGCTGACATCTTGTCTCGGACCATGTCGCTCTACCTGCAGCGCAAGAACGCCGAGCAGCGGCTGATGCACGCGTCACTTCACGACGCCCTGACCGGATTGCCCAACCGCGTTTATCTGACGCATCAGCTTGAAGATGTATTGCGGATGGGACAGCCGGCCGCGGTGCTCTATGTCGACCTCGACCGCTACAAGCTGATCAACGACACGCTCGGACACTCGGTCGGCGACCAGGTCCTGATCGACGTTGCCAAGCGACTGCGCGAATCGATCCGGCGCACCGATGTCCCCGGCCGGATGGGCGGCGACGAATTCATTCTGCTGCTGCCTGATCTGCGCGATCGTGCCCAGATCGAGCAGATCGCGCGCAAGGTGCTGGCCGCGATCGAGCGGCCTTTCGTGCTGATGAACCGCGCCTATTTTCTGTCGGCATCGATCGGCGTCGCCGTCTCGCCAGACGATGGCGCCGAGGCGCAACTGCTCATCAAATGCGCCGACACCGCGATGTATCAGGTGAAGTCGGAAGGCCGCAATAACGTGCGCTTTTTTGCCGGCAACGTCTCGGACGAACGAAGCGATCAGCTCCAGTTAAGCGCCGAATTCCCGCTGGCACTGCAACGCGGCGAAATCGATCTCTATTACCAGCCGGTGCTTGCGGTGGGCGAACGCCGCCTTGTGGGTGTCGAGGGCCTGATGCGGTGGCGCCATCCGACGCGCGGGCTGATGCTGCCCGAGCGCTTCCTGCCGGCCATCGAACAGAGCAATCTGATGAAGGAAATCGGCATCTGGGCGATCCGCCGGGCACTCGATGACCGCGTCGAGATCGGGCTCGACCGCTATGCCGATGTCTCGATCTCGGTCAACATTTCACCGCGCCAGCTTGCCGAAGACGGATTTCTGGCGCAGCTCAACGGCATGCTGGCAGAGCGCCATTTTCCGGCGAGTCTGCTGCGCATCGAGCTGACCGAAAACGCCCTCATCGACAACAGCGACAAGACGATCGCGCTGCTCACCGAACTCAGGCGACTGGGCATCAAGGTGATCATCGACAACTTCGGCACCGGCTACGCCTCGTTGTCGTACCTGAAGAACCTGCCGGTCAACGGCCTGAAAATTGACCGGACCTTCATTCGTGGTCTGCCTGAAGACCGCGGCAATGCCGCAATCATTCAGGCGATCACGACACTCGCCGGCAAGCTCGGGCTTGAAGCCATGGCCGAAGGCGTCGAGACTGCTGCCGAGATGAAAGCGCTGCGGGCCTTCGACTGCGAGAGCATGCAGGGGGCATTTATCAGCGAGCCGCTGCCGCTGAGTCAGCTCAAGGACTTCCTCGAGTCCTTGCCGCAGCTTCGCCAGATGCATCTGATCAAGGGTGAAACCACCTCGATTTGAGCCCCTGCAGGGCTGGCCCCGATCAGCTGTAGGACAGGCCCATCACCTCGCGCACTTCAAGCATGGTCTCGCGCGCCACGACGCGAGCCCGGTCGCATCCGTCGGCAATGATCGCCTTGAGACGAGCCGGGTCATCGAGATAGGGCTGGGCCCGCTCGAAGAAGACCTGCTGCTCGGCGATGACCGCATCGATCACCGGCTGCTTGCATTCGAGGCAACCGATGCCGGCGCTGCGGCAACCCGCTTGCACCCAGTCGCGCTGCTCGGCGCTTGAATAGACCTGATGCAGCTGCCAGACCGGGCAGCGGTCGGGCTCGCCCGGATCGGTGCGCCTGACGCGCGCCGGATCGGTCGGCATGGTGCGAATCTTTTTGGTGACCGCGGCAGGGTCTTCGCGCATCGCGATCGCATTGCCATAGCTCTTGGACATCTTCTGGCCATCGAGACCCGGCAGACGCGAAGCCTCGGTCAGAAGTGCCTGAGGCTCGGCGAGAATCTGACGCCGCGAGCCGACGATATAGCCGAGCAGACGCTCGCGCTCTTCACTGGACAGGCTTTGCGTGCCTTCGATCAGGGCACGCGCCTGCTCAAGCGCCTGGGCATCGCCCTGCTGCTGAAAGTGGGTGCGCAAATCGGTATAGATCGTGCCGCGCTTGTTGCCCAAGCGGCGAACCGCGGCCTGGGCCTTCGCCTCGAAATCGGGATCACTGCCAAAGAGATTGTTGAATCGGCGCGCCAGCTCGCGGGTCAGCTCGATATGAGGTACCTGATCCTCGCCGACCGGCACCCAGGCGGCGCGATAGATCAGGATGTCGGCGGCCTGCAGCAGCGGGTAACCGAGGAATCCGTAGGTCGTCAGGTCGCGGTCGGCGAGCTTTTCCTGCTGGTCCTTGTAGGTCGGCACGCGCTCGAGCCATCCGAGCGGTGTCGACATCGACAGCAGCAGATGCAGCTCGGCATGCTCAGGCACCAGCGACTGGATGAAGAGCACCGACTTGGCCGGATCGATGCCGGCGGCCAGCCAGTCGATGACCATGTCCCAAATATTGGCCTGGATGACCTCGGGCGACTGGTAGTGGGTGGTGAGCGCATGCCAGTCGGCCACAAAGAAAAAACAGGCCTTGTCTTCCTGCAGTCGCACCCAGTTCTTGAGCGCACCGTGGTAGTGACCGAGATGCAGCGCGCCGGTGGGGCGCATGCCGGAGAGAACACGTTCGATAGTCATGGTCGTCGAGTGTATCAGCGGCACCGGGGATGACGGCGCGCCTCAGCCCATGCGGTCGACCGGGCCACAGCCGACGCGAACGATTTCGGGCGTCTCGCCGGTCAGATCGATCACGGTCGTCGGCTCAAGCCCCTGGGCGCCGGCATCGATGACCAGGTCGACGAGCTTGCCAACCCGGGCCACGGCGTCACTCGCCTCGGTGATCGGCTCGGTCTGGCCGGGCAATATGAGGCTGGAGGTCAGCACCGGATGCCCGTGCGCGGCCAGCAGTTCGGCGACCACCGGATGATCGGGGACCCGCAGACCGACGGTCTTTCGCGAGGGATGCCAGAGCCTGCGCGGCACCTCCCTGGTGGCGGGCAAAACGAAGGTGTAGGCGCCGGGCGTCCAGTCGCGAAGAAAGCGGAACTGCCAGTTATCGACCTTCGCATAGGTCGAGAGTTCTTTGAGGTCGCGGCACATCAGCGTCAGCAGATGCCGATCGTCGATGCCGCGCAGGGCGCGCAGCCGGTCGACCGCGGATTTGTCGTCGAGCTGACAGGCCAGCACGTAGCAGGCATCGGTGGGCATCACCACCAGACCGCCACGCGCCAGAATCGCCGCAGCCTGATCGATCAGCCGCTTTTGCGGATGAGTCGGGTGGACGTCGAAAAGCTGGCTCACCGTGCGTCCAGAGCGGCTGCCTCAGGCCAGTCGTGCCAGACAGGTTGCAGCGACTTGGGCAGTTGCGGCATTGAACCAAGGTCGTGTCGACTTTCGCCCGGGCCGTGAAAGTCGGACCCGCGCGACGCCATCAGCCCGAAGCGCAGGGCCGTAGCCGCAAACTCGCTGTACTGACTCGGCGTATGACTGCCGCTGACCACTTCGATTGCCGCACCGCCGGCATCGCAGAACTCGCGGATCATCTGGTCCATGCACAGATCAGACAGTTTGTAGCGCCCGGGATGCGCCATGACCGCGGTACCACCGGCCGAGCGGATCCAGGTGACCGCATCACTGAGCTTGGCCCAACGATGCGGCACATAGCCCGGCTTACCCTCGATCAGGTAGCGCTGAAACACTTCCTGCACCGTCTGGCAGACGCCGGTCTCGACAATGTAGCGCGCGAAATGGCTGCGCGAAATCAGCTCGGGGTTGCCGGCAAAGCGGACTGCGCCCTCGTAGGCATCCGGAATGCCAACCGCAGCGAGGCTGTCGGCAATCTCGTGTGCGCGGCCATCGCGACCGTTGCGCGTCTTGTAAAGCCCACCTGCCAGCGTCGGGTTGAGGTAATCGAGACGCAGGCCAACGATGTGGATCGTCTCATCGGACCAGGTCACCGAGACTTCGACACCGGGCACAAACTGAATGCCGAGTTCTTGCGCCCTGCCCTGCGCCTGAGCGAGCCCACCGAGCTCGTCGTGATCGGTCAGCGCCAGAATCTGGACCCCGTTGCGCGCAGCGCGCTCGACGACTTCGACCGGCGTCAGCGTGCCGTCGGACACCACCGAATGGCAGTGCAGATCGGCGTTGATGCGGTGGGCGGTGGTATTGGAATCAGCCATGCATGAACTCCTCGATCAGTGAGGCCACCTTTTCGGGCTGGTCATGGTGAAGCATATGCCCAGCCTCCTCGACCTGCATCTGGCGCAAATCACGGATGGCCATCAGACGCTCGCCAAACTCGCGCGAACGGATCAGACGCAGCCTTGATCCGTCATCGGCCGCATTGACCAGCAGCACCGGTGCCGTGATTTCGCGCCAGGTGGCCACCACCTCATCGACCCGGTAGGGCGTCGGGTTCGACACCTTGTGCGCCGGGTCGCCGAGCAATTCGTAGCGGCCATCGGGCGTACGCTCGGACCACAGTTCGGACAGCCAGCGGGCCTTGTCGATCGGCAAGCGGTGGTTGGTCTTGACCAGCCGCTGCGCGACCTCCTCGCGCGAGGCATAGTCGCGAAGGCGTGAGCCTTGTCGCAATTCGTCGAGCCATTCGCGCATGCGCCCGGGCGCCTCGGCGGGCTGGCTTCGCGCCATGCCCAGCCCCTCGAGATTGATCAGCCGGCGGATACGTTCGGGCCGCACACCGGCGTATTGCATCGCGATGCTGCCGCCCATGCTGTGGCCGACCAGGTCGATCGTGCGCCCCGGCAGCAGCGCATCGAGCAGGGCGTCGAAATCGGCCAGATAGTCGGGATACCAATAACAGTCGGCCTGCGGGCGAGAGGTCAGACCGAAGCCTCGCCAGTCGGGCGCGATCACGCGGTAGTCGCGCGAAAAACAGTCGACCACAAACTGGAAGGACGCAGAGATATCCATCCAGCCATGCACCATCACCAGCAGCGGTGCATCGGGCTCACCCCAGCAGCGAACGTGATGACGCAAGCCGCGCGCCTCGACAAAAAGCGACTGGGCAATACGGCGGGGACGGTAGGTCGAGGTCATCGGGGGCAGGGCAGTCAAGTCCCTGATTATACGAGTTGGTCAGTGCCCGACCTCACGCAGGCACCGATCGGGACTGGCGCAGCCGATCGGTGGCACATCGGGTGACTGCAATCGCTGTCAACGGCAAGTCATCGTCAGGCCCTATGGCGCGCGGTTAACCCAACCCAGCGAGCCATTGAAACCATGTCTGAATCCGATCGCGACAATTCATCCACCAAACCTGTTGCCCGCAGTGCTATCGCCGGCAGCAATCTGCTGCAACCGCGCGCCATGGCCGCGACACGGCGTGGCTTTCTGGGCCAACTGACTGCCGGTGCGGCCGCAGTGAGTAGCCTCGGGCTGGCCGCCTGCGGAGGTTCCGATAAAAGCGCAGTACCGGTCGTGACCTGGCAGCACAGCGTGGCCAGCGGTGATCCGCTGTCGGACCGGGTCGTGCTCTGGACCAAGCTCACGACCGACAGTACCGACAGCATCGGGGTGAATTACCAGGTCGCCAGCGACGCTGCATTCTCCAATGTTGTTGCCAGCGGCAACACCACAACCAGCCCTGCGGTCGACTACACCGTCAAAGTCGATGCAAGCGGCCTGTCGCCCAACTCACGCTACTACTACCGGTTCTTTGTCGGCACGCAGGTGTCCCCTGTCGGCAAGACCCGTACGACCGCGGCCAGCGGCGCAACCCAGGTCAAGCTGGCGGTGTTCTCGTGCTCGAATTATCCGGGTGGCTATTTCAACGTTTATGCCGAGGCCGCCAAGCGGGACGACCTCGATGCGACGGTTCACCTGGGCGATTACATTTACGAATACGGCAAGGATGTCTATCCGCCGGCCGCAGGCGCGGTCGCTGCGCGCCCGCCGACCCCGACCACCGAGATCCTGACGCTCAGCGAATATCGCAAGCGCCATGCGCTTTACAAGTCTGATCCCGATCTGCAGGCACTTCATGCTGCCGTCCCGATGATAGAGGTCTGGGACGACCACGAAATCGCCAACGACACCTGGCTCAACGGCGCCGAAAATCACACCCCAGAAAAGGGCGAAGGCGATTTCGCCCTGCGCAAGGCGGCTGCGATTCAGGCCTATCACGAGTGGATGCCCACACGCGTGACCAAGGCGGACACCATTTATCGCAGCTTCGATTTCGGTGGACTGGTCGCGCTGCACATGCTCGATACCCGATTGATCGGGCGCGAAAAGCAACTCGACTACAACAACTTCTTCACCTCGACAGGCAGCTTCAATTCGACTGCGTTCGTGGCGGCGGTCAGCAGCCCGACCCGCCAGCTGATGGGTGCAACGCAGACCAGCTGGCTGCAGCAGCAGATGGGCGCCTCGAAATCGACCTGGCAATTGCTCGGGCAGCAGGTGCTGATCGGACGCATGAACATTCCCTCGCCGATCCTCTTTGAAGCACTCAAACCCGGCACCGGTGTCAGCGTTTCGCAGTATTCGGCTATCGCCGTCAAAGCACAGACCGCGCCGCAAACCCTCACGCCAACCGAACAGTTCATCCTGGCTCAGCCCTCGATTCCCTACAACCTCGATGCCTGGGACGGCTATGGCGCCGCGCGCGAAACCGTCTTCGGCATGGCCAAGGCACTCGACAAGAACCTGGTCGTCCTTTCGGGTGACACGCACAACGCCTGGGGCAATGATCTCCTCGACGCCGGCGGCACGCGTGTCGGCGTCGAATTTGGCGGAACCTCGGTCACATCGCCGGGCTTCGAGACCATCTTCCCCGACGATCCAGCTGTGCTGGCCGCGTCCCTGACGCAACTGATCCCGACGCTCAAGTACGCCGATACCTCGCGCCGCGGATTCATGCTGGTCACCGCCACCGCCGCCGAGTGCAAATGCGAGTGGGTCTTCGTCAATACCGTTGCCAGCCGCAGCTACACGGCAAGCGTGGGCAAGACGCTTCGCACGCTGCCGGGCGCAAGTAGCGGCCGTCGTCTGGTGGCCTGATCGAGTTCAGTTTGCGGCGTGACGCCGCCGCAAACCTGAGAATGATTGAAAGAAGCCGCCTGCTCAGGCGTCTGCGGGTCCTGCAGACGCCTGAGCGGATTGCCAGGCGAGCAGCTCAGCCTGCGTAAACCCGGCTCGCAGGCGTGCTTCGAGATTGAAGGGGGCCTTCGGCGCCGACGCGCAGTAGCGCCTGGCCAGCGCATCCCAGGCGCCCTCGGGCTCAAGCCCCTGCCGGCGGCACAACACCCCATACCAGTGGTTGCCGATGGCCACATGCCCGACTTCATCGCGCAGGATGATGTCCAGAATCGCGCAGGCCTGCACATCGCCGGCCTGCTCGAGTTTGCCTCGGATGATCGGGGTGACATCCAGGCCGCGAGCCTCCATCAGCCGCGGCACCAGTGCCATGCGCGCCAAAGGATCGTCGCGGGTCTTCATGGCCATTTCCCACAATCCGTCATGGGCATCGAAGTCGCCATAGCGGTGCCCGCGACGCTCAAGCTCATCGGCCAGCAGGCTGAAATGCGCGGCTTCCTCGCTGGCGACCGACGCCCAGTCGAGATACCAGTCAGAGGGCATTCCGGGGAAGCGCCAGACCGCGTCCAGCGCCAGATCGATGGCGTTGAACTCGATATGCGCTATCGCATGCAGCAGTGCCGCACGTCCGGCAGGCGTGCCAGCCCCGCGATTCGGCACATCACGGGGGTGCACCAGACGCGGCATCGACGGTCGCCCGGGGCGAAGCTCATCGTCAAATCCGCGTGCGGCGTCGATCAGCAGCGACGCCGATGCGAGTTGCCTGCCGATTTCCAGCGCGGCCTGCGCCTTGGCCCTTGGCTCAGCCAGACGCCACGCGTGATGGGCGGCGCCACGCAACTCATTGCATGGCTCGCCTTGCACACTGGATGCCGTCCCGGTCGCGATATCGGAACGGTCATCGGAGCGTTCATCAGGCAAGGGTTCGTTGTGCGAAAGCAAGTCCGTCATTCTCGACAAATCTCATGGCGTTTCGGTCGGTGCGAGCCGGCATGTCAGGTGCAGGCGAGCACCCGGGAACCGAGCCAGCGCCCGAGCCTGCAACTGAGCCGACGCCTGCAGCGGTACACTCGCAAAAGGCGCAGCGGGCGCCTCTATTTAGTCTACAGGGACCAAGATGGCCATTTACTCGATCGAAAACCGACTCCCGAAAATCGCACCGACCGCCTGGGTCGCTCCCAGCGCAACCGTGCTTGGCGGCGTCGAGCTCGCCGACGGTGTGAGCATCTGGTTTGGTGCGGTGCTGCGCGGTGACAACGACCCGATCACCATCGGCACCGGCAGCAATGTCCAGGAGAATGCCGTCCTGCACACCGATGTCGGTCAACCGCTGACCATCGGCCAATATGTGACCGTCGGCCATCAGGCCATGCTGCACGGCTGCACCATCGGCGATGGCAGCCTGATCGGCATGCAGGCCATCGTTCTCAACGGCGCGCGGATCGGCCGTGAATGTCTGATCGGCGCGGGCGCCCTCATACCCGAAGGCAAGGTGATTCCCGACCGCAGCGTGGTCATGGGCGCTCCGGGCAAGGTTGTGCGCGAACTCACCGATGAGGATGTGGCGCGTATCCGGGCAGGCGTGAACAGCTACATCACAAAAGGCGCGCAATTCAGCGCTCAATTGAAGCGGATCGACGAATGAGCAAGGCCGGCGCGCCATCGCCGGAACACGACTGCCTGCAACGCTTCTTGCTGCAGGGCGCCCCGGTGCGCGGCGAGTTCGTATCACTCGATACTGCCTGGCGCGAAATTGCCGGACGGCATGCGTTTCCGCGATCGGTTCGCGACCGACTCGGCGAGCTTTGCGCTGCCGGCCTGCTGTTGTCGGCCACCCTCAAATTCGATGGCGCCCTGATCCTGCAGATTCACGGCGACGGACCAGTCGCCCTGCTGGTGGTCGAGTGCGAAGCCGACGGCAGTTTTCGGGCAACCGCCAAACTGCGTGAAGGTCAGCTTTGCCCTGAAGACGCCGACCTCACCACTCTGGTCAATGCCAGTGGACGAGGTCGCTTCGTGGTCACACTCGATCCGCGATCGAGTTCGCCAAACCGCCAGCCCTACCAGGGCATCGTGCCCTTCGAAGGCCACAGCGTCGCCGAAGTCCTCGAACGCTATATGGCGCGCTCGGAGCAACTGCCGACCCGCCTTTGGCTGGCCGCCGACGACTCGCGGGCAACCGGCCTGCTGCTGCAGCGACTGCCGGAAGAAGGCGGCAAGGCTTTCACACCGGTCGACGATGCATCGGCGACATTGCCCTCAGGCCCAATGCCGCCATCGGCTGATCGCGAACAGCCGCCGGGCCAGGTTCGTACCATTGCCGACCCAACAGGCATTGCCACCGAGCCGGACACCGACGGATGGAACCGGATGCAGCAATTGGCCGAGACCCTGAGTCGCGATGAAATGCTGGCGCTGTCGGGCCAGTCGATCCTGCATCGCTTGTTCTGGCAGGAGCGTCTGCATTCATTCGATGCTCGATCACCGCGCTTTGCCTGCACCTGCTCGAGAGAGAAGGTTGCCAACATGCTCAGGATGCTCGGGCGCGACGAGATCGAATCGATCGTCGCCGAAAAAGGCGTAGTCGGTGTGCGCTGCGACTTCTGCAATACGCCCTATGACTTCGATGCCATCGACAGCGCGGAGCTCTTTGTCATCGAGCCGATTGCGCCCGGCTCACAGGTGAGGCACTGACCGTCGTCACTGACGCCTCGGGCAGACGCGCTGCGGGTGTCGGCCGAACCGACGACGCGGGCCGGCTGGTCGGCATCGGCTCGGACACCTGCACGAAGATCTCGTCGGATCGCATCATGCCGAGCTCATAACGGGCTCGTTCCTCGATCGCAATCGTTGCCTGCTTGAGATCGTGCACCTCCCCCTCGAGTGCGCTGTTGCGAGACACCAGCTTTTCGTTCGTCCTGTTTTGAGCGGAGAGCTGCCGATCCAGATCCCAGACCCGCAGCCAGCCGCCTTTGCCCAGCCACAAGGGGTATTGAATCACCGCCAGCAGAGCCACCAGCACAAGCGTGAAGAGGCGCATCGCCTGACCCTCAGAGCAGGTTGTAGAACGCCGAGCGGCCGGGATACTGTGCCACCTCACCGAGATCTTCCTCGATGCGAAGCAGCTGGTTGTACTTGGCCACGCGATCGGATCTCGACATCGAACCGGTCTTGATCTGCAGGGCGTTGGTGCCCACCGCAATATCGGCGATGGTGGTGTCTTCGGTTTCGCCCGAGCGATGCGACACCACTGCGGTGTAGTTGTTGCGCTTGGCCAGCTCGATCGCGGCGAAGGTTTCGGTGAGTGTGCCGATCTGGTTGATCTTGATCAGGATCGAATTGGCAACCCCGGCCTCGATGCCCTCGCGCAGGATGCGGGTGTTGGTCACGAAGAGATCGTCGCCGACCAGCTGGATGCGGTCGCCGAGCTGATCGGTCAGCACCCGCCAGCCGTCCCAGTCGTTTTCGGCCATCGCGTCTTCGATCGAGATGATCGGATACTTGTCGCACCAGGTGCCCAGCAGATTGGTGAAGTCAGCCGCGCTCAGCGACAGGCCTTCGCTCGCCAGACGATAGCGACCGTCCTTGAGGAACTCCGATGCCGCGCAATCGAGACCGATGGCGATCTGCGAACCCGCGCTGTAACCGGCACGGTCGATCGCCTCGAGGATCAGCTGGATGGCCGCTTCATGGTTGGCCACGCTCGGCGCAAAACCACCCTCATCGCCCACCGCCGTACTCAGGCCGCGGTCGTGGAGGATCTTCTTGAGGGCCTGGAAGGTCTCGGCGCCATAACGCACGGCTTCGCGGAAGGTGGGTGCACCCACCGGGATGATCATGAACTCCTGGATGTCGAGATTGTTGTTGGCATGCGCGCCGCCATTGATGACATTCATCATCGGCACCGGCAGGGACATCGCACCCGATCCGCCGAAATAGCGGTAGAGCGGCAATCCGGACTCTTCGGCCGCGGCCTTGGCAACCGCCATCGAGACGGCCAGCGTCGCGTTGGCACCGAGTCGGGCCTTGTTGTCGGTGCCGTCGAGTTCGATCAGGATCTTGTCGACATAAGCCTGCTCGCTTGCGTCGAGGCCCATGATCGCCTCCGAAATCTCGGTGTTGATGTTTTCGACCGCACGCAGCACGCCCTTGCCGCCGTAACGTGACGCATCGCCGTCGCGCAGCTCGATCGCTTCGCGCGAACCGGTCGAGGCACCCGACGGCACGGCCGCACGGCCCATCGTGCCCGATTCGAGCAGTACATCGCATTCGACGGTGGGGTTGCCACGCGAATCGATCACCTCTCGTCCGATGATGTCGACAATCGTGCTCATTGGTTCAGATCCCTTCTACGATGATCATGTTGAAATGGCCGGTGGCACCGGCTCGTTTGCCGCGGGCCTCACGATACAGGGCTGAATCATAGAAGGCCTGCGCGGCCTCGAACGATTCGAAACGAATCACCACCATCCGCGAAGGCGACCAGTTGCCCTCGAGCACCGCGGTGCGGCCGCCGCGAACGATAAATTCGCCGCCCGCCGCAGCAACCGCCGCAGGCGTCAGGGCAGTGTAGTGACGGTATTGATCAGGGTCGCTGACCTTGACGTCGGCGATGACATAGGCAGGGGTCATGACAGGCGACTCATGAAAGTGGTGGGGTGATCAGCCGCCATGCAACTGTTCCGCAAAACCCTGGCGTTTGACCAGGGCATCGAGTTGACACAGCGTCGCCAGCAACTCTGACAGCTGCGGCAGGGGCCAGGCATTCGGGCCATCAGACAGGGCACGCGCCGGATCGGGATGGGTTTCCATGAAAATGCCGGCGATGCCGACCGCCACCGCCGCACGTGCCAGCACCGGCACGAACTCGCGCTGACCGCCGGAAGTGGTGCCTTGCCCGCCCGGCAACTGCACCGAATGCGTGGCATCGAAGACCACCGGGCAAGCGGTCTCGCGCATGATCGCCAGGCTGCGCATGTCGGAGACGAGATTGTTATAGCCGAATGAGGCACCCCGCTCGCACACCATGATGCAGTCGCCATCAAGACCGGCTTCGATCGCGGCCTCGCGGGCCTTGTCGGCGACATTTTTCATGTCGTGCGGCGCCAGAAACTGCCCCTTCTTGATGTTGGCCGGTTTGCCGCTGGTGGCCACCGCACGAATGAAATCGGTCTGACGGCACAGGAAAGCCGGCGTCTGCAGCACGTCGACCACTGCCGCAACCGGCTCGATCTGATCGATGTCATGAACGTCAGTCAGCACCGGCACACCGATCTGACGGCGCACCTCGTCGAGAATGCGCAGACCCTCATCGATGCCCGGTCCGCGAAACGACTTGCCCGAACTGCGGTTGGCCTTGTCAAAGGACGACTTGTAGATGAAGGGCATGCCGAGTGCAGCAGTGATGGCCTTGAGCTCGCCGGCGGTATCGATGGCCAGTTGGCGCGACTCGATCGCGCACGGCCCGGCAATCAGAAAGAGGGGGTGTTCGAGACCCGCTTCAAATCCGCAAAGTTTCATGCCATCGGCCTCAGCGCTGATTCATCGCTCAGTGTTGGTTCACCGACCTGGCTCACCGACGCACGACGCGCGGCATGCGCAATTGCCGCCTCGACATACGACCGAAAGAGCGGATGGCCATCGCGCGGCGTGGAGGTGAACTCGGGGTGAAACTGCACGCCGACAAACCAGGGATGCGACAGGGGCCCGCTCTGGGCAAGCTCGGCAATCTCGGTAAGGCCTTCGGTCGGTGTTCGCGCCGAGACCCGCAGGCCGGCCTGCTCGAGCTGGGCGACATAATGGTTGTTGACCTCATATCGATGGCGATGACGCTCGTTGACCGACTCGCCATAGATCGAGGCGGCAAGCGTGCCTGCCGTCACCGGGCAGCGCTGCGCGCCCAGACGCATGGTGCCGCCCAGATCGGAATCGGCATCGCGCTTTTCGAGGCGGCCCTCGCGATCGAGCCACTCGGTGATCAGCCCCACTACCGGGTGCGGCGACTGAGGGTCAAACTCGGTGCTGTTGGCGCCCTCAAGGTGGCAAACATGGCGGGCATATTCGATGACCGCGAGCTGCATGCCCAGACAGATGCCGAGATAGGGCACGCAGTGCTCGCGGGCATAGCGGATCGCCTGGATCTTGCCCTCGACACCCCGCTTGCCAAAGCCACCCGGCACCAGAATCGCATCGAAGCCGGCAAGCGATGCGCAGCCGTCGATTTCGATCTGCTCGGAATCGATGTAGTCGATGATGACTCGCGAATCGGTATGGATGCCGGCGTGGGTGAGTGCCTCGGTCAGCGACTTGTAGGATTCGGTGAGGTCAACATATTTGCCGACCATCGCGATGCGCACCGAGCGATGCGGATGCTCCTGGCGATAAACCAGTCGATCCCAGACCGACAGGTCGGCCGGCCGGGCCTCGATGCGAAGCACTTCGCACAGCAGGTCGTCGACGCCCTGCTCATGCAGCATGCGCGGAATCTTGTAGATCGAGTCGGCATCCCAGACCGAGATGACCGAATCGAGCGCAACGTTTGAAAAGAGCGAAATCTTGTCGCGCTCATCGTCGGGAATGCGCCGATCGGCACGGCACAGCAGCAGATCGGCCTGGATCCCGATTTCACGCAGCTTCTGGACCGAATGCTGCGTGGGCTTGGTCTTGAGTTCGCCGGCCGACGCGATGAAAGGCACAAGCGTCAGGTGCACGAAGCAGACATTGCCCCGACCGAGCTTGAGGCTCATCTGGCGCGCGGCCTCGAGAAACGGCAGCGATTCGATGTCACCGACCGTGCCGCCGACCTCGACGATCGCCACCTGGGCAGGCGACTCCGAGGCCACCCCGGCGCCGCGCTCGATGAACGCGCGAATTTCGTTGGTGATGTGAGGAATGACCTGAACCGTGCGACCGAGATATTCGCCGCGGCGCTCCTTGCGGATCACCGAATCGTAGATCTGGCCGGTCGTGAAATTGTTGAACCGACGCATTCGCGCGGTCACGAAGCGCTCGTAGTGACCGAGGTCAAGATCGGTCTCGGCACCGTCTTCGGTGACGAAGACCTCGCCGTGCTGAAACGGGCTCATGGTGCCCGGATCAACATTGATATAGGGGTCGAGCTTGAGGAGCGTGACCCGCAGCCCGCGGGACTCGAGCAGCGCAGCCATCGAGGCGGCAGCGATTCCTTTCCCGAGGGAAGACACCACGCCACCGGTGACAAACACGAATTTGGTCATGAGGGCCAACCGGGAAATTCTGAGTATACCAATCCCGCCGGGTTGGTCGACAAGCGGATCGTGGGTGATGATCGCGCCTTCGACGCTCTTTCAACGGAATCACCGGCGATGCTCAACGCCCATCCGCTTCGCACCGAACTGCACGACGAAGTGCACACCCGGTCACGCCTGTCCATCGCGGCGCCGCACGCGATTTCGCATGTCTCGGTCATTCATTCGCTGCAGGAGCCTCACTATCCGCAGGCGATGCTCGACTGGTGCAGCGCCAACGGCATCGTGCCGCCGTCGTCCCCCAAAGGCCAGTTCACCGCCGAGTTCGGCTCCTTGCGGATCCGGTGGGAATGGCATGGCGAATTCCACGACTACACCGTCTACGATCCCGACTGCTCAAGGGTCGAGCCTTTCGCCCCCAATGCCGCCGACCGGCTGATTGCTCAGTGGCTCGCACTCGATCCGAACCAGATGATCGCCGGTGTTCGCCTGGCAGTGCTGCCGGTCGAGGATCCGTCCACCGAAGTCAGCTTTGCGAAAAAGGCGTTCGGCATCAGCGACCCGACAGGCCTGGGCGGATTGATCGGCGCTGAAATCAGTGGCAAAGCGGTCAATCTCTACTCCACCTTCAAGCTTGACGACACCGGCTTCGGGCGCTTTTTGCTGATTAACCTCGACAGCGACGAGGCCCAGCTCGGTCGCACCGTTCAGCGGATCATCGACATCGAGGTCTACCGGATGATGGCGATGCTCGCCTTTCCGGAGGCCCGCGAACTCGACCAGGCGCTGCGCGCCATTGAGCCGAACCTGGCCAGCCTGGTTGGTCGGCTCGATCTCGCGCCGACCAGCGAAGAACCGGAGATGCTGCACAACATCACCCAACTCTCAGCCGATATCGAGCAGCTGTCGACCTATAGCGCCTATCGGCTCGATGCCGGGCGCGCCTATCACCGGCTGGTCAAGCACAACCTGAGCGACCTGCGTGAATCGCGCCTGGACCGGATGCAGACGCCCAGCAAATTTCTTCAGCGTCGCTTTGAGCCGGCGATGAATTATTGCGAAGCGGTCAGAGGACGGCTCGAGTCGGTGTCAGCACGTGTCGCCCGTGCCACCGCGCTGCTGGGCACACGGGTCGAGATCGATCGCGAGCGACAGAATCAGGCGCTCCTCAATGCCCTCAACGAACGGGCGGCATTGCAGCTGCGACTGCAGCAGACCGTCGAAGGCCTATCGGTGGCGGCGATTTCGTACTACACGATCGGCCTGACCAGTTACCTCTTCAAAGCCATCGAGAAAGCTGGCGCACCGATCGCCGCCGAGTTGGCGACCGGTCTGGCGGTGGTGCCGATCGTGCTGGCGGTGTGGTTCCTGCTTCACCGCGCGCAAAAGCATGTCAAAGGCAAGGACAGCCTGCACTGACCTCAGATCACACCGATCAGTTCACACCGATCAGGTCACACCGAATCCGTCATCGGCCGAGATCACCGCGCCATTGATGAAGCGCGCCTGGTCGGACGACAGCAACAGCAGCAGTCCGTCGAGATCTTCCGGCATGCCCAGCCGTTTGCGCGGCAGCATCGACACCAGCTTGCGGCCGGCATCGCTCTCCCAGTGGTGCTCATTGAGTTCGGTGCTGATGTAGCCCGGGCAGATCGCATTGACATTGATGTTGTAGCGCGCCCACTCAAGCGCCATGGCGCGGGTCATCTGGATCACAGCTGCCTTGCTCATGCTGTAAATGCCGATCTGGGCAAGCACCTTGAGACCGGCCATCGAGGCGACATTGACGATCCGGGCCGAGCGGTCGGGCTCGGTGCGCGCCCGCTCGATCATCCGGCGGGCGACCGCCTGGGCGACGAAAAATGCGCCACGGGTGTTGGTATCGAAGACGAAATCGAAATCTTCCGGCGTGACATCGACCAGCCGCTGGGTCGTGCTGACGCCCGAGTTGTTGATCAGGATATCGATCGGCCCCGACTCGGCTTCGGCGCGCGCAACGCCCTTAGTGATCGCATGTGGATCGTTCACATCCATGCCGATCACGTGCGCCTTGCCACCCTCGGCCTCGATCTCGGCGCGCAGCTCCTTGAGCCGCTCGACGCGGCGCGACGCCAGTACGACCGTGGCACCGTGAGCGGCGAGCACGCGGGCAAAACGATTGCCCAGGCCGCTTGACGCACCGGTCACCAGCGCGGTCTTGTCGGAGAGGTCGAACTTGATCTGATCTGTCATCGCATCGGCTCCTGAAGGGGCGTCGATGATCGCACACCGGTCGTCCCGGTAATCCCCCGGTTTGCGCCGCCGAGCCGCTTTGGCGAGAATCGCGAATCTTCTAGGAAAAGCGGACATGGACATTCAACGGGATTCAATGGAGTTCGACGTGCTGATCGTCGGCGGCGGGCCCGCCGGCCTGAGCGCCGCGATCCGCTTGAAGCAGCTCGCGGCTGCGGCCAATCAGGAGCTCGCGGTCTGCCTGATCGAGAAGGGCTCCGAAATCGGTGCCCATACCTTGTCGGGCGCGGTCATGGACCCGCGTGCGCTCAACGAGCTGATTCCCGACTGGAAGGAACAGGGCGCGCCGCTCGATACCGAAGTCACCGAAGACGAAGTGCTCTTTCTGACTGAATCGCGCGCCATCCGCACGCCCAACTGGGCGATTCCCGACTGCCTTCGCAACCACGGCAATTACATCGTCAGTCTGGGTAATGTGGTGCGCTGGATGGGCCAACAGGCCGAGGCGCTCGGTGTCGAGATCTATCCTGGCTTTGCCGCAGCCGAGATCCTCTATACCGACAGCGGTGCGGTGCGCGGTGTGGCGACCGGCAATCTGGGGGTGGGCCGCGACGGCGAGCCAACCTCAAACTTTCAGCCCGGCATGGAACTGCTCGCCAAATACACGCTCTTTGCTGAAGGCGCGCGCGGCCATCTGGGCAAACAGCTGATCTCGCGCTTCAAGCTCGATGCCGACAGCGACCCCCAGACTTATGGCATCGGCATCAAGGAACTCTGGGAAATCGAGCCGGCCAAACATCGCAAGGGCCTGGTGGTGCATACCGCCGGCTGGCCGCTCGAGAACGATACCTATGGCGGATCGTTCCTGTATCACTTCGGCGAGAACCTGGTGGCGGTCGGCTTCGTCGTAGGCCTGGCCTATCAAAATCCGTGGCTATCGCCCTTTGAAGAATTCCAGCGCTACAAGACCCATCCGGCAATCCGGCCCACGCTTGAGGGCGGCAAACGGCTGAGCTATGGCGCACGTGCCATTACCGCCGGCGGACTGATGTCGCTGCCCAAGACGGTCTTTCCGGGCGGCGCATTGATCGGCTGCGATGCCGGCTTCCTGAACGCCTCGCGCATCAAGGGCAGTCATGCCGCGATCAAGACCGGCGCATTGGCCGCCGAAGCCGCCTTCGAGGCGATCGGCACCGGACGCAGCGCCGACGAGCTCTCGGCCTACCCGCAGGCTTTCAAGAACTCCTGGCTGCACGATGAACTCCATCGCGCGCGCAATTTCAAGCAGTGGATGGCCAAGGGTCTGGTGCTGGGCACGGTGATGACCGGCATTGAGCAGAAGGTGCTGGGCGGCAAGATCCCCTGGACGCTGCATCACCAGCATGCCGACCATGAGTGCCTCAAACCCGCTTCATCGTTTCAGCCGATCGTCTATCCCAAACCCGACGGAAAGCTGACCTTCGACCGGCTCTCCTCGGTCTTCATCTCGAACACCAATCACGAAGAAAACCAGCCGATCCACCTGACGCTGAAAGACGCGAGCGTGCCGGTATCGATCAACCTGGCGCGCTACGGCGGCCCGGAGTCGCGCTATTGCCCGGCCGGCGTCTACGAATACGTGAAAAACGAGGACAACAGCGATCGGCTGCAGATCAATGCCCAGAACTGCGTGCACTGCAAGACCTGCGACATCAAGGATCCAACGCAGAACATCGTGTGGGTCGTGCCAGAAGGCGGCGGCGGGCCGAACTACCCCGGCATGTGAGCCTGCCGGTGACAAAGTCCCGACGTGCCCTGATCGCAGGCGCCAGTGGTGCGGTCGGGTCGGTGCTGCTGGCGCAATTGCTGGCAGAACCGGCTTACTCCGAAATACACGCCCTGGTTCGTCGCCCCTTGCCGGTGCCGGTATCGGCTGAGGCCGGCAGGCTGGTTCAGCATGTCTTCGATTTTTCAGACTCGGGCGGCGTCAAAGGCATCAGCGGCATTGATGATGTCTACATCTGCCTGGGCACGACCCTACGCAACGCCGGGTCACAAGCGGCGTTTCGGCGCGTCGATTTCGATGCGGTCGTCGCGGTAGCGCGCCTCGGGCGCCTGCTCGGCGCATCGCGTCTGGCAGCGGTGTCCGCCTTGGGTGCCGATCCAGGGTCATCAGTTTTCTATAACCGCGTCAAGGGCGAGGCCGAAGCCCAGCTGATCAGCTCGGGCTATGACGCGATCACTCTCCTCAGACCCTCCCTGCTCGATGCCGAACGCATCGAGGCGCGCCCGGCTGAACGACTGCCGCTTGCCGTCATGCGTCCGCTCGCCTGGCTGATACCGGCACGCTGGCGACCTGTCAGCGTCAAGGCCGTGGCGCGGTGCATGGTCGATGCGGTCCTTCGCGGGCAACCCGGACTGCAGATCATCGAATCGGACCGGATCCAGCCATTCGCCGGTTGATGCGGTGCAGCGATCAACGGTACGATCGGTGACTGCCCGCCATCGATGGCGAAAGGACTCTCTCCCATGAGCAAGTTGTATCCGAGCGCGGCCGCGGCGCTGTCAGATGTCGTGGCCGATGGCCAGATGATCGCCGTCGGCGGCTTTGGCCTGTGCGGCATTCCCGAGGCCCTGATCGCCGCGCTTCGCGACAGCGGCGTGCGCAACCTGACCTGCATCTCGAACAATGCCGGGGTCGACGGATTCGGTCTCGGGCTGCTGCTGGCGACCCGTCAGGTTCGCAAGATGATCGCCAGCTACGTCGGCGAGAACAAGGAGTTCGAGCGTCAGTATCTGGCCGGCGAACTCGAACTCGACTTCACGCCCCAGGGCACCCTGGCTGAAAAGCTGCGGGCGGGCGGCGCAGGGATTCCGGCATTCTTCACCCGGACCGGCGTCGGCACGATCGTGGCCGAAGGCAAGGAGACCCGTGAATTCGATGGTCACACCTACCTCATGGAGCGTGCGCTGGTGCCCGATGTGTCGCTGGTCAAGGCCTGGAAAGCCGATCAGTCGGGCAACCTGGTGTTTCGCCGCACGGCGCGCAACTTCAACCCGAACGTCGCCATGGCGGGGCGTCTGACGATTGCCGAAGTCGAAGTGATCGTGCCCAACGGTGAGATCGATCCTGATGCCGTGCATCTGCCCGGCATTTATGTCAACCGGCTGGTGCTCAACCCGTCGCCCGAAAAACGCATCGAGCAGCGCACCACCCGCCCTGCCCGGCAAGGAGCCGTCTGATGGCCTGGACCCGCGATGAAATGGCAGCGCGCGCCGCACGCGAACTGCGCGACGGTTTCTATGTAAACCTCGGCATCGGTCTGCCGACGCTGGTGGCCAATCATGTGCCGGCCGACATGGAAGTGTGGCTGCAGTCCGAAAATGGCCTGCTCGGTATCGGCCCGTTCCCGACCGAAGACGAGATCGACGCCGACATGATCAATGCCGGCAAGCAGACCGTGACGCCTCTGCCGGGTTCATCGATCTTCGCCTCGGCCGATTCGTTCGCCATGATCCGCGGTGGCAAGATCAATCTGGCAATCCTGGGAGCGATGCAGGTCTCAGCACGAGGCGACCTCGCCAACTGGATGATTCCCGGCAAGATGGTCAAGGGAATGGGCGGCGCGATGGATCTGGTGGCCGGTGTCGGCCGGGTCATCGTCCTGATGGAACATACCGCCCGGCGCAAGGATGGCGGGGTCGATCTGAAGATTCTGAGCGAGTGCAATCTGCCCCTGACAGGCGTTGCCGTGGTCGACCTGATCATCACCGACCTGGGTGTTCTCGAGGTGGGCGATCAGGGACTCATCCTGCGCGAATTGGCGCCTGGCATCACCCTCGAGACAATGACGGCAAATACCGGGTGCCCGGTCGACAGCACCCAGTTCGCATCAGCAGCAGTCGGCCGCTGACGCCGCGGCGCTGACCCGCGGACCAGGGCAGCTCCAGCCGCCCTGCTTCGTCAGACGTCGGTCAGTACTGGCGGGGGCGCCGTTGGCCGCCTTCGCCACCGCCACCGTAACCACCCCCTCCTCCAGCGCCGCCGCCGTAGCCGCCTCCGCCACCGCCGTAGCCACCATTGCCACTGCTGCGACGTGCACCACCGCCTGCGCCGCCGCCCTGCTGTTCGCGGGCTTCGTTCACAACCAGCGCCCGGCCTTCGAGCGGCGTGGTGTTGAGAGCGCGAATGGCATTCTGGGCATGCTCATTCGACGCCATGGTCACGAAACCGAAACCGCGCGAGCGGCCGGTTTCGCGATCGTTGATGATGCGCGCCTCGATCACTTCGCCGTGAACGGCAAACATGTCGTTGAGTTGGGCATCGGTGGCGCGCCAGGGAAGGTTACCGACGTAGATCTTTGTGCTCATTGATTGGCCTCGAGTTCAATGGGTTGACTGCGACCCGAGGTTGACAACGAACAGAACAGGGCGCTGGTGAGGCCATGGCTTTTCGACGACGATCCGGGCATTGCTGAGTCAAACGCTGCTGCCCGCAGACAGATCGATCACTGATGTCGAGTTCGGTTTGGCCAGGACAACGCAGGCATTCCGGACGGATCAAACGGGTATCGAAGCGAGCGTGGGCGCTGCGCCTGCTCAATGTGCCACAAAGGATCGCGCCAGACACTAATTCCTAAGGATTACTTACCAACAAAAACAAAATTTTTTTTAAACATGGATTTTTAGGCAGAGATCGTTCGGACAGCATTTTCACCTGGCTGGAAACTGGCGCTGATCGGCAGGAATCGTCCCGGATCATCGTCTTTCGGCTGATCTGCAGCAGAACGGCTCGCAGGCGCAGACCCGCTTGCAAAATTCGAACAACTGTATAAAAATACAGTGATCGACATTTACCAGTCGGCACCCTCCCTGTGCCGCCCTACCGAGTTGATACGCCATGCGCGATCTGACCACCCGGCAACACGAAATTCTCGGACTCATCCGTCAACATATTGCCGACACAGGCTTTCCGCCCACGCGGGCCGAAATCGCCGCCAAACTCGGATTTCGCTCGGCCAACGCAGCCGAAGAACACCTCAAGGCACTGGCCCGCAAGGGTGTCCTTGAACTGACGTCAGGCGCATCGCGTGGCATCCGCCTCAAGATGCTTCCAGGTATGGACGACGACTCCGAGCGGAGCATCGGGGCCAGCATGGTCCAGATCGCCCTGAGCCTGCCTCTGGTCGGACGGGTCGCTGCCGGCAGCCCGATCCTGTCGCAGGAGCACATCGAAGCCAGCTACGCCCTTGATCCCAAGCTGTTCGCCGAGAAGCCTGACTATCTGCTCAAGGTGCGCGGCATGAGCATGCGCGACGCAGGTATTCTCGAAGGCGATCTCCTGGCCGTTCGCCAGGCAGTCGACGCCCGAAACGGCCAGATCGTCGTGGCTCGCGTCGATGGCGGGGTCACCGTCAAACGCTTTCGCCGCCGCGGCAGCACCATCGAACTGCTGCCCGAAAACCCCGACTTCCAGCCGATCATCGTGGATGCGCGCAGCAGCGACTTCGCACTCGAAGGCATCGGCGTGGGCCTGGTGCGGACCACCAAGTCCCTGTGACCCTCACGGCTCATCCGCCCCGCCTCCTTCATGGCCCACGCCGCGCCTGTTATGTCAGCGCCTGCCCCCACGCCGTCATCCCCCGCACTGATCCCCGGGGTCTGGCGCGCTGACCAACTCGGCCACGGGGGCGTCGCTGCGCTGCCCAGCAGCTTCGCCCAACTCGACGCGCAGTTGCCCGGGGGTGGCTGGCCACTGGGGATGCCCACCGAGCTGATCGCTCGCAACCCCGGCATCGGTGAACTGAGGCTGGTCGTGCCCATCCTCAAACGGCTGACCCGCGAGCGCAAGCTGGCCATCCTGCTCGGCCCGCCGCATATGCCCTATGCCCCGGCCCTGGCCTCCTTCGGCATCGACCTCGATTACCTGATCGTCATCCAGGCCACACAAGCCGCCGACCGACTGTGGGCGGTCGAACAGGTACTTCGCAGCGCAAGCTTCGGCACCCTGCTGGCCTGGCTGCCTCAAGGTCGAACCCGCCCTGAACACCTGCGACGGATGCAGCTGGCGGCGCAAGCGACGCGTGGCCCGGTCTTTCTGTTTCGCGAACTGCCGGCTCAGTTCGAAGCCTCACCCGCGCCACTTCGACTGCTGCTGTTGCCACGCCCGGGACAACAGCTGTCGGTCCAGATCCTCAAGCGTCGCGGCCCGGTGCTGGCTCAGCCCCTGGTGCTCGATCTGCCACAACCGCCTTCGGCGCTGCGCATCAACCGGACTGATCTGCCCTTGCATCACTCCCGGGCACCTGTGCCCAGTCCCGAGCTGGCGCCCGCCGCGCCACCCAAACTGCTCAGCACCGCGCATGCCGCGCCCCCTGCATCACTGATCGACCCGCGGCACAGCAGCCTGCCACGCCCGCCTGCCCGTCGGCACTGACCGGGGCATGCAGACATGCTCTGGATCGCCGCGCGCTGCCACCGGCTGGCACTCGATTGCGCATTGCGAGGGCAAGAAGACCCGCTGATCCTGGCGGTCTGCAACCGCCTGCAAGTGCTTCAGGCCAGCGAGCCAGCGCAAGCCCTGGGCATCCGACCGGGCCTGCGGCGAGCCAGTGCGCTCTCCATGGCCTCTGCGCTCCAGATCATCGAACACAACCCAACGCTCGACCACGCGGCGCTCGAGCAGATCGCCGGCTGGCTGCTGCAGTTCACGCCCTGCGTCAGTCTGCAGCCACCCGACAGCGTTCTCATCGAGATCGAGGCGAGTCTGCGACTGTTCGGGGGACACGAGCGCCTGCTGGCACGCATCCGACAAGGGCTGGATGCATTGGGCTTCACTGCACGGCTAGCCACCGCACCCACAGCGCTTGGCGCCTGGCTGCTGGCAGGCTGGCAAGACGGGGCCTGCATCGAACACGAATCGCTGCTGACGGCAGCCCTCGCATCACTGCCAATCGAGCAGCTTGCCGCAGCCGCGCCCCATCGCACAGCGCTCGCCGCCATCGGCGTGCGCTGCTTTGCCGACCTCGCGCGCCTGCCTCGAGCAGGGCTGGCAAAGCGTTACGGCAAGGCACTGCTCTTCGAAATCGATGCTGCCCTGGGCCATCAGGCCGATCCGCGGCGCTGGTTCGAAGCACCCGCCCGATTTTCGGTGCGCCTTGAACTGCTTGCACAGGTCGACCATGCCGAGGCGCTGCTCTTTGCCTCGCATCGCCTGCTGCTTCAATTGTGCGGATGGCTTGCCGCCCGTCGATGCGCCACCCGTGAGGCACTGCTGAGTGCCGAGCACGACAGCGGGCGCCACACCTGCGAGGACACCCGAATCACGCTGCGATTGACACAGCCCAGCCGCGACCCGCAGCGACTGCTCACCGTGCTGCGTGAACGACTCGCCATCGTGAAGCTGCCGGCACCGGTGCATACGCTGCGACTCGATTGCACCACCGTCGTGGCCTTGCCCGGCACCCACGGCGAGCTGTTCCCGACGCAGGCGAGCGACGCCGAAGGGCTGTCGCGGCTGATCGAAAGGCTGCAATCCAGACTCGGCCACGACCAGGTGCAACGCTTGATGCTGGTCGCCGATCACCGGCCCGAAGTCGCCTATCGCGCCGAAGCGGTCGATTACCCTGGCCGTCAGCCCGACACGCCATTGCCCGGCATGCCTCGCCCCCTGTGGCTGCTCAACGAACCGGTCGCGCTCGCCGAACGCCACCATCGCCCCTGGTGGCATGGCCCCCTGACGCTGCTGGCCGGCCCCGAGCGAATCGAAACCGGCTGGTGGGACGAACACCGGGTGCAGCGCGATTACTTCATCGCACAAGGCGAATCGACCGGCTGGGTCTGGGTCTACCGGACCCGTCTGGCCGATGCCGACAGCGGATGGTTCCTGCAAGGTGTCTTCGGATGACCAGGCCTGTGCAAACCCGCGATCATCGCCAGCTACACTAAGCAGATCATGTCGACACCCTCACACCGCCCACTGCTGCTCGCCCTCGATCAGGGCACGACCTCTTCCCGCGCGATGCTTTTCGATCGGACCGGCGCGCCGGTCTCGATCGCCCAGCGCGAGTTCGCACAATCCTTCCCGCACCCCGGCTGGGTCGAGCATGACGCCAACGAGATCTGGGCGAGCCAACGCGCGACCATCGCCGAGGTACTCGCCAAGGCGCGCGTCTCGATCGCCGATATCCATGCCGTCGGCATCACCAATCAGCGCGAAACCACCGTGGTCTGGGACCGTGCAAGCGGCATTCCGATCGCCCCGGCCATCGTTTGGCAGGACCGCCGCACCGCCGACCGCTGCGCACAGCTGCGAGCCGCCGGGCATGAGCCGATGGTGCGCAAACAAACCGGCCTGGTCCTCGACCCGTATTTTTCGGCGACCAAGATTGCCTGGCTCCTCGACAACATCCCCGGTGCGCGCAGCCGTGCCGATCGTGGCGAGCTCGCCTTCGGCACGATCGACACCTGGCTGGCCTGGCAGCTGTCGGGCGGCGCGCTGCATGTCACTGACCCCTCCAACGCCAGTCGCACCCAGCTCTTCGACCTGCAGTCCGGCACCTGGAGCGATTCGCTGCTTGAGGTCTTCGGGGTCCCCCGCTCGATGCTGCCGGTGATCGCGCCCTCTTCCGGCCAGATCGGCGATATCGAACTCGAAGGCCGCCGACTGCCGCTCGCCGGGATCGCAGGCGACCAGCAGGCGGCCTTGTTCGGGCAGGCCTGCTTCGACCCGGGCATGGCCAAAAACACCTATGGCACAGGCTGCTTTCTGCTCATGAATACCGGTGAGCATCCTCAAGCCTCGACCCAGGGACTGCTCACGACCGCCGCCTGGACGCTCGATACACCGAGCGGCCCGCAGCGGCGCTTCGCGCTCGAAGGCAGCGTGTTCGTCGCCGGTGCGCTGGTCCAATGGCTGCGCGACGGCCTGGGCCTTTTCCCCTCAGCCTCCGACATCGAGGCACTCGCAGCCTCGGTACCCGATACCGCCGGCATGCACCTCGTACCGGCGTTCACCGGTCTGGGGGCACCCTGGTGGGATCCGGACGCTCGCGGGGCAATGCTCGGTCTGACCCGGGGCGCGACCCGCGCGCACATCGCACGCGCCGCACTCGAAGCGATCGCCTTTCAGAGTGCCGATCTGCTGTCAGCGGTGCAACGCGATTCACCCAAACCGCTGACCGAACTGAGAGTCGATGGCGGCGCATCGGCCAACAACCTGCTGATGCAGTTCCAGGCCGACCTGCTCGGTGTGCCGGTGGTGCGCCCCCAGGTGCTCGAGACGACGGCGCTTGGCGCAGCATCGCTGGCCGGCATCGGCAGCGGGTTTTTCGAAAGCGCCGACGAGGTCGCCCAACACTGGCGCGTCGATCGCGTCTTTGAGCCGTCGATGTCACGCGATGAGGCTTTCAGCCGCATGCAGGGCTGGCACGACGCAGTCAAGCGTGTCAGGACCCGGTCAGACTGAGTCGCGAAAATTCGGCGCCCGTTTTTGCAGCGCCGCAGCCACCGCCTCAACCTGATTCGGGCTGCCCAGCAACTTGATCTGTTCATCCGACTCGGCCTGCAGGACCGCTGCCGCACTCGTGGCCGACGGCAGGTTGAGCAGCCGCTTGCCCGCCCGGATCGCGTCCGGGTTGCGTCCGGCAATCTCATGGGCCAGTGCCAAGGCCTGCTCGCGCGGATCGGCGCAGACACGGGTCGCAAAACCAAGCGATTGCGCCTCGACGCCATCAAAGATCCGGCCGCTGAAGGTCAGCTCGCGAATCACATCGTCGCGGGCCAGACCACGCATCAGCAGAACCCCGGCCATGTCGGGCACCAGACCCCACTTGATCTCCATCACCGACATCCGTGCATCGGGGGTCACAAAGCGGAGATCGGCGCCGAGCGCCAGCTGAAAGCCACCACCGAAGGCAACTCCATGCACCGCGGCGATGACCGGCACCGGGATGTCTCGCCAAACCATCGCCACATATTGCGCACCATTGGCGATCCCATGGCTGCGGGGACCCAGACGCATTTCATTGGAGAGGCCCGCCACACCATCAGCCGGCCTGTCGGCCATCTTCTCGAAGCGGCCCATGTCGAGCCCTGCGCAAAAGGCCCGCCCCTCGCCCGAGACCACGACCGCGCGCACGCCCGGCCGGGTGATCAGATCCTTGCCGGTCGCCACCAGCGCATCGAACATCGGCTGATCGAGCGCATTCATCTTGTCCGCGCGCACCAGCCTGACATCGGCCACGCCGCCCTCGATCGTCACCCTCACCCGGTCCTGCACGGCTAGCTGCTGCATCGTCGTCTCCTCGTTGTTGGTCTCATGTCATGGGCGGATCAGATCGATCGCATCGGTGATGACGCAATCGACGCCCCACTCGCGCAATTGCTCGACCCGAGCCGGATCGTTCGGCGTGTAGGTCAGTACCCGGAAACCCTCGCCGCGCGCACGCCCGATGCGTTCGCGGTCGAGTATTTCATGATTGACATCGATCGCCACGCACTCCAGCCGCCTGAGCTGCTCGAGCCAATCCGAAGGCCAGCGATGCAGCAGCAATGCCCTCGGCAATGCCGGCATGACCCGCTGGGCCGCGGCCAGCGCCTCCGTCGAAAACGACGACAACAGCGGCGGAATCGCGCAGCCCTGCCAGGCCATCGCTGAGGCCATTGCAACCACCGCGCCGGTCTCGGCCTCGCGCCCCGGGCTGGGCTTGATCTCGACATTGGCCAGCATCCGATTGGCGAGCAGCCAAGCCACCACATTGGCGTAGGTCGGCACCGGCTCGCCCGCCCAGGCCGGACCCAACCAGGAGCCGGCATCGAGCTGCGCGATTTCGGACAAGGTCGCCGCGCCCGCCAGGCCTCGGCCGTTAGTCGTGCGCTCCAGATTCGAATCGTGCATCAGGATCGGCTTGCCATCGCCAGTGAGCTTCACATCGAACTCGAACATCGAATGACCGTGTGAGGCGCCCAGTCGCATCGCCGCAAGCGTGTTTTCAGGCGCAAGCCGCCCGGCACCCCGATGCGCGATCACGCCCGGATAGGGCCAATGAACGAAATCGATCTGCCAGCCGGGCAGGCTCGCAGGCACTGGCCTCATCGGACCGGGCGCTTTCTGGGACTCAGTCATGGTTCACCATCGTGTTGAGACTAAGCATCAATACAACCTCACGCGCAATGGCCAGCGACGCGGTGAGGCCCGGCGACTCGATGCCGAAAAGATTGACCAGACCCGCGACCGCATGATTGGCAGGCCCCTGCAGGATGAAATCGCCCGCCGCCTGGCCCGGACCACTGACCTTGGGTCGAACACCGGTGTAATCGGGCTGCAGCGCGCCCTCGGGCAAGCCCGGCCAGTAGCGGCGAATCGCGGCCGCAAACCGTTCCTCGAGGCCCTCCTCGAACGCATAGTCAGGAGCCTGAAGCCATCGGGTGACATCGGGCCCGAACTTGCATCGCCCGGCCAGATCGAGGGTCACGTGAATGCCGAGTCCGGCTTCATCCGGCATCGGATACACCAGGTGGGTAAACGGCGCCCGCGCGGCGAGCGAAAAATAATGGCCTTTGGCGTAGTGCGCCGGCGGCACATGCTGCGGCGCAAGCCCAACGATCGAGGCAGCCATCTGCTGGGCCGCCAGGCCCGCGGAATTGACCAGCATGCGACAACGCAGACGCATCGGATCGGCGCCACCAGTGCTGAGCTCAAAACCCCGATCGATCACCCGAACACCGGTCACAGGTGTCTGCACCACCAGCATCGCATCGCGCGCCTGCGCATCACCCAGCAGCGCCAGCATCAGGCCATGGCTGTCAATGATGCCGGTGGACGGCGACCACAGCCCGCTGACCGCCTTGACCTCAGGCTCCAGCAAGCTCACACCCGCCGCATCAAGCGGCTCGAGCACCACGCCATTGATCGCCGCCTGATGGGCATATTTGGCCAATGCGGGTTGCTCGTCGTCGGTGGCAGCCACAAGCACCTTGCCAACCTGGCGATGCGCCACACCGCGCTCGGCGCAATATCGATAAAGCATCGAGCGGCCCTGGACGCACAGCCGCGCCTTGAGCGACCCAGTCGGGTAATAGATGCCGGCGTGAATGACTTCGGAGTTGCGCGACGAGGTCTGGGTGCCGAAATGCGATTCTGACTCGAGGATCAGCACCTCGCGACCTGCGTTGGCCAGTTCGCGAGCTACCGCAAGACCGACAACCCCCGCACCGATGACCACTGCGTCGACTGATTCCATGAGTGGAATGTCGGGAACTCGCCCTGCCCGGCGAGGCCCGCGACCGGCTGTGTCAGGCTGTCGGTTCGGTGGCCGGACTTGCGCCCGACTCGCTGGCGCCTTCGCCAGGCGTCATCCCGTCGGCTGACAACCCGGGGCTGTCGTCATCAGGCTTGTCCGTCGATTTGCGAGCGGCTTTTTCAGCCTTCTTCGCCTTTTTGGCGAGCTCACGCTGCCGCTTTTCGTACTGATAGTTTGGTTTGGCCAAGTCGTTTGTCCCCTTTGACCCCTCACCTTACCCGATTCCCTGCGATCAGTAGATGCGAAGCAGAGCATTCCGGTGCGGTTCGATCAGGTATCCGGCAGATTCTCAGCATTGCACGGTGCTATAAAGCATCCTGGCCGTTCGGCTTGACGATCGGCAACCCAACACGCGCTGAGAAGGCAAACGTCGATGTCCTTTCTGTGGCCACAGATGCTCTGGATGCTGCCCGTCCTGCCGGCCTGCGTCCTCGGATACCTGTGGCTGATGCGCCGCCGAAAGCAGGCACTGATCTATCCCAGCCTGGCCATCGTGCGCGAGGCAATCGGACCACGACAGGGATGGCGCCGCTTTGTGCCGCCAGCGCTGATGCTGCTTGCGCTGGCATTCGGGCTGATCGCGATTGCCCGACCGACCGCCGTGGTGACCCTTCCCTCGCAATTTCACACCATCGTGCTGGCCATCGATGTGTCACTGAGCATGCGCGCTACCGATGTGCAGCCCGACCGTATCAGCGCGGCGCAGATCGCCGCCAAAGCCTTCATCGAAGACCATCCGCCACGCTCGAGAATCGGCATCGTGTCGTTCGGCGGCTCGGCGCAGCTCGTCCAGAAACCCACCGACAACAATGAAGACCTGATCGCGGCCATCGACCGCTTCCAGCTTCAGCGCGGCACCGCCACCGGCAGCGCGCTGGTGGTGGCGCTCGCAACCCTTTTTCCGGACGACGGCATCGATGTCGAATCGGTCGTGTTCGGTCGCAGCGGCCGAAGCGGCGCAAGCGACGCGGGTCGCAGCGCTTCGGCCCCTGCGCCTCGCGCCCCGGTCAAACCGGGCACATACAGCTCGGGCGTCATCGTCTTGCTGTCGGACGGACGTCGCACAACTGGGCCCGACCCGATCGAAGTCGCCAAGATGGCGGCCGACCGCGGCGTACGGGTCTTTACCGTTGGCTTTGGCACGGTCGAGGGCGCAACCATCGGCTTTGACGGCTGGTCGGCCTATGTTCGACTCGACGAAGAAACGCTCAAAGCCGTGGCAGACATGACACGCGGCGAGTACTACCACGCCGGCACCGCGGCCGATCTGAAGAAGGTCTATGAAGCGCTCAATGCCCGCTTCGTCATGGAGCGCGGCGAAACCGAAGTCACCGCGCTCTTTGCCGGCAGTGCTGCGATCCTTGCCATCGCAGCCGGATTAATGTCGATGATATGGTTCGG